>NZ_JAFIMU010000017.1:600000-757587 GCF_017302985.1 Corallococcus macrosporus | reverse complement strand
TGCGCGCCTTTACTGCCTGCTCTCGAGCCATGGACTGGCGCTCCCTTGCGTATCGGTGGTGGGGGGGGTGACCGCGGGCCCGTCTTCCGTCGCGTTCAGCGGGTCCGGGTTCAGCGTCTTGTCCAAGAGGTGCGTGGGCCGCACGTTCGACATCGCGTTCAACAGGCTCTGGCGGACGTTGGGGATCTCCTTGCCCAGGTCCTCCACCAGCTTCTGCATCCGCTTGCGCTGCAGGTTCTCCTGCGACCCGCACAGGTCACAGGGGATGATGGGGAACTGCTTGGCCTCCGCGAACTGGATGATCTCCTTCTCCGGCGCGTAGCACAGCGGCCGGATGACCACGTTGCGGCCGTCGTCGCTCTTGAGGAGCGGCGGCATCGCCTTGAGGCTCCCGGCGAAGAACATGTTCAGGAGCATCGTGTGGATGAGGTCGTCGCGGTGGTGGCCCAGGGCGATCTTGTTGCAGCCCAGGTGCACGGCGGCGTTGTAGAGGATGCCCCGGCGCAGGCGCGAGCACACCGAGCACTGCGTCTTGCCCGGGGGGGTCTTCTCCAGGACGATGCTGTAGGTGTCCTCCTTCAGCATCTTGTAGGCGTAGCCTTCCTTCTGGAAGTAGCCCTCCAGGACGTGGCCCGGGAAGCCCGGGTGTCCCTGGTCCAGGTTCACCGCCAGCAGGTCGAACTTCACGGGGGCCCGCCGCTGCAGCTCCCGCAGCAGGTGGAGCATCGTGTAGGAGTCCTTGCCTCCCGACACGCCCACCATGATGCGGTCCCCGGCCTCGATGAGGCGGAAGTCCGCGATGGCCCGGCCCATGTGGCCAAGCAGGCTCTTTTCAAGACGTTGGGCGTCGTTCATCGGCGGGGCCATCCTAGCGGCGGTTCGGGAAAAAACACGTCAAAGGGGCGGGCCGGTCCGCTAGCCTGCTCCCCGCGATGCCGACCTTTCCTCAGGGAGCCGTGGATGTAGTGGACCGCGCGGGCGAGGAGGCCGCCACGCGGGTGCTGGAGGCCTCGCCGGAAGTGGCCGTGGACCTGGAGGCGGACGCCATGCACGCCTTCCGGGCCCGCCTGTGCTTCCTCCAGCTGGGCACCGACACGGACATCTTCCTCTTCGACACGCTCCAGCCGGGCGTGGACCCGCGCCTGCTCTCCCCCATGATGGAGGACCCCGGGCGCACGAAGTACTTCCACGCCGCCCAGGGCGACCTGCAGTTCCTCGCGGAGGCGGGCGTGCGCGTGCGCGGCCTCTTCGACACGCACCGCGCCGTGACCCTCCTGGGGTGGCCCAAGGTGGGCCTGGCGGACCTGGCGCGCGAGCGGCTGGGCGTGGAGCTGCCGAAGGAGCACCAGCAGTCCGACTTCTCCCTGCGTCCCCTGCCCCCGGGCATGCGGGACTACATCGCCAACGACGTGCGCTACCTCTGCGAGCTGGGCCGCCAGGTGCGCGACGCGTGCCGCGAGGCGGACATCCTGGAGGAGGTGCTGCTGGACTGCGAGCGCATGTGCACGGAGGCCGAGGCCCGTCCGGAGACGGGCGCCGAGTACAAGCCCAAGCTGTCGAAGAGCGGCCTGTCCCCGGTGCAGTACGCGCTCGCGCACGCCATCGCGCAGGGGCTGCACAAGCTGCGGCTGGAGTGGGCGGAGAAGGACAACGTGCCCATGGGCCGCATGCTGTCCAACATGGCCATCACCGACCTGGCCCTGAAGCAGCCGGACACGCACAAGGACCTGGCGCGCGCGGCCGGCGTGCGGGGCGCGGTGGTGCGAGCGCACGGCGACGCCATCCTCGCCCTCATCCGCGACCTCCAGCAGAAGGCCACCCGGGGTGAGCTGGACCTGGACCGCGAGCCCAAGGGTCCGCGCGACCCCCACCGGCGCAAGCGCGAGGACGCGCTCAAGGCGTTCCGTGTCGAACAGGCCACGGCGCGCAAGGTGACGCCCAGCGTGGTGCTCACCAATCCGCTCATGGACGCGCTCGCGTCCAGGCCGCCTGCGAGCGTGGAGGAGCTGTCGCAGCTGCCCTACTTCGGGGAAAAGCGGATCAAGTTGTATGGCGACAAGCTGATCACCCTGCTCAAGCCCTTTCCGGTGCTGGGAAGCTGACGTTCCCCCGCGACGAAGAGGCAGCTGGGATACGATTCGGCTGAATCGCGCGCGGGGCTTGTGCATCCCTGTGCGGCTCGCTGTCCATGACCCCGGAACGCAGGTGTTCAAGCGCCATCTGCGGCCCGGGTGCCGGTTGCGAGAACCGCGTGCGTGCGTACCTTTGACGCCGCACACAGGGAGGGCGTGGTCATGCTGGGAGCCAGGACAGGCGGGGCGCGGACAGAGGTCTCCCGGTGCATCGCCGCGAGCATGCAGTGCCAGACGGCCTGCGAGGCGGGCATGGCGCGGCTGAGGGCCCAGGGCATCGCGGCGGATGACGACGCGGTGCGCCTCTTGCGCCAGTGCGCGGAGCTGTGCGAGCTGAACGTCCGCGCGCTCCAGAAGGAGAGCCGGCTGTCGCGCCGCACCGCCAGCCTGTGCTTCGAACTGGGCAACCAGGTGGCCCGCGCCGCGTGGCTGGAGGCGCAGGACCCGGCCTCGCACGCGCTGGCGCGGGACGCGCTGCACCTGGCGCGCGCGTGCCGCCCGCTGGTGTTCGCGGCCTGAGGTCTTCCTAGAGGCTCACGCCGTACAGCGCGCCGTACTTCGCGCGCAGGTACGCCAGGAAGTCCCGGTCCGTGAGCCCCTCTCCGGTGATGGCGCGCACGCGCTCCTCCGCGGGCAGCCGGAAGCCGTGCGCGTGCAGGTTCGCGCGCAGCCAGCCCAGCAGCGACGACGTGTCGCCCCGGGTGAGGTCCGCCTCCAGCGACGGCAGCGCCCGGCTCGCGGCGGCGTACAGCGAGGCCGCGTAGAGGTTGCCCAGCGAGTACGTGGGGAAGTAGCCCAGCTCCCCCCAGGCCCAGTGGATGTCCTGGAGCACGCCCTGCGTGTCGTCCGGGGGAGTAATCCCCAGGTAGCGCCGCATGCGCTCGTTCCACGCGGACGGCAGCTCCGACACGGGCAGCTCGTCGCGCAGCATCGCCAGCTCCAGCTCGTAGCGCAGGGCGATGTGCAGGTTGTACGTCACCTCGTCCGCCTCCACGCGGATGAGCGACGGCACCACGTGGTTGATGCCCGCGTGGAAGCCGTCCAGGTCCACGTCCCCGAGCGCCTCCGGGAAGGCGTCCTTCAGCGCGGGGAAGTGGTGCACCCAGAAGGCGCGGCCGCGGCCCACCAGGTTCTCCCAGAGGCGGGACTGGGACTCGTGCAGGCCCATGGAGGGCACCGACGCGAGCGGCGTGCGGTGGTGCTCCGGGGAGAAGCCCTGCTCGTACAGGCCGTGGCCCGCCTCGTGGAGCGTGCCGAAGAGGGCCGCGGGCGGCCACGCCGCGTCCAGGCGCGTGGTGAGGCGCACGTCCTGCGCGTGCACGCTGTTGGTGAAGGGATGGATGCTGAGGTCCTGGCGGCCCGCCTCCAGGTCGAAGCCCACGGCCTTCAACAGGCGCATCGTGAACTGCCACTGTTTGCCGGTGTCGTAGGCGCGGCCGGAGAGGAACGCGGGGAAGGCGCGCTTCTTCTCCCCCAGCGTGGCCACCATGGGGATGAGCGCGTCACGCAGCGCGGTGAGCACCGGCGTCAGGCGCTGGACGCGCATGCCAGGCTCGAAGCCCTCCAGCAGCGCGTCGTAGCGCTCGCCGTCGTGGCCCTGCGCGTCCGCCTGCTCGCGACGGAGGGCGAGCAGCGCCTCCAGCGCGGGCTGGAAGCGGGCGAAGCGCTTCGTCGTGCGCGCCTCGCGCCACGCCTGGAGGCCCTCCCCCTGCGCCTCGGCCAGCGCGGTCACCAGCCGGGCGGGCAGCCGCACGGCGCGGTCCCGCTCGCGGGTGAGGACGCGCACCATGGCCTTCTCGTCGGGCGTGAGGGACGCGGCGTCCGGGCCGCCCTCCCCTGCGCGGGCCAGGGCCTCGCCCAGGCGCGGGTCCACCAGGCGCTCGTGGTGGAGGGCCTGGAGGGTGGCCAGTTGCTGGGCGCGGGCGGGGGCGGCTTTGGCGGGCAGGTAGACTTCCCGGTCCCACGAAGCCAGGTTGATGACGCTGCTCAGGTCGTTCAGCTCGTGCATCCGCGAGCGCAGCCAGGTGTCCATGGCTGTGTTTCTAGCGCGCTTCCAGGGTATGAGGTCGCCCGCGATGGCCAACATCCTCCAATTCTTCATGGCACCCGACGACGAGGTCGCCTTCTTCCGCTTCCTGGAGCGCCACGTCCTGGAGGTCTACCCCCGGCGCGTGCCCCCGGACTGGGTGCCCTTCCGGGCCAACCCGGACAACATCCCGCGCCTGCCGGAGGAGGACCTCTACCTGGTGGCCAGCGAGATTGGCCCCGCCATGGTGGACAAGGTGAAGCGCGGCCCGGACAAGGGCTTCTGGCGCATCGACGAGGTGCGCTCGCCCGTCATCTTCATCGAGCGCTCGCGCCGCAACGAGGAGGGCGAGCTGCTCAGCGGGAAGATGTGGGTGGAGCTGGAGGTGACGTCCCAGACGGGCCGCCGCGACGCGGCCCCGGACAGGTTCCGCCGCCTCTACATGGAGGTGGAGGAGTTCGTGAAGAAGACCTTCCGCCGGGGCGACCCCAAGGACTTCTTCGTCGGCAACCGCGCCGCGCGCCTCTTCAAGGAAGGCCTGGTGCTGCGCGACTCCGCCTTCCGCGGCGGCACCGTGGTGCCGCACAAGTAGGCCGCTTCAGGCCCCGGCCTGCGCTCGCGCTTCGGGCTTGCGTCCCAACCGGGGCGCCAGCGCGAGCGCGAGCAGCAGCGGGGCCAGCAGCACCGTGGGGAAGAGGAAGCGCAGGTCCGGGTTCGGCGACAGCAGCAGCCACGAGAGCGTGTTGAGCACGGCGGTCAGCACCGCCAGCAGCACACCCAGGCTGCGCTGCCGCCAGAGCACCACGACCAGTCCCAGCACGAACGCGTACAGCGACGAGGCGGGCTGCCACACCAGCGTGCGCAGCAGGCCGTGCTGGCCATAGGCGTCGAAGACGACGTGCTCGTAGAAGTTCTGCGCGGAGGCGAGCCACGAGTGGGACCGGACGCCCACCTGGTTCGGGTCCACGGTGTTGCCGCCGCCGTTGAAGGGCCCCACGTAGAGGTCCGCCTCGGGCGCCCAGATGTAGCGCGTGACGCACACCTGCTGTTCCCACAGCTGCTCCGGGTGGCGCTTCGCGTAGCGCCACGCGATGTCCGCCAGCTCCAGCGTGCGCCCCGGCAGCTTGTCCTGGCGCAGCGGCGAGCCGAAGACGAGCGGCCCCACGGAGAGGCACGCGTAGCGCTTCTGCCACTGCTCCAGCGGCATCAGCTCCTCCAGCACGCGGGCGTCCTCGGGCGGCAACTGGGGGTCTTTCGCCGCGGCCCCCAGCCGGTGCACGAGCAGCACCTGCTTGAGCACCGGCGGCGCGGGGGCCACGTCCGCCAGCGCGTAGCCGGGGCCCCGGACCATGAACGTGAAGAGCAGCATCACGGACACCAGCGTGCCGCGCGCGCGCCGGTCGCTGTAACGCCACAGGCAGGCCCCGAGGATGGGCACGCTCAGGGCCGGCCCGTTGTGGCGCAGGAGCGTGATGCACGCGAGGGTCGCGCCCAGCCACGCCGCGTCCGCCACGCGCAGGCCGCCCCGGCGCTCCGCCCTCAGCACCAGCAGCATCACCGTCAGGCACATCAGCGTGAACGGCGCGTCCTTCCACGCCGCGATGACGTTGCTGCCCACCGCGGGCGACAGGGTGACCCACGCCACCACGCCCCACCGCGCCCACGCGGGCACCCGCCAGTGCCCCAGCTCCTCCAGCACCTTGCCCATCACCGTGGCGAACAGCACCGCCTGGAGCGCGCCCACGGGCGCCAGCGAGCCGAACGGCTTGCCCACCAGCCACAGCCAGAAGGTGTGGAACGCCGGGTGCCAGTCCTCCAGGCGGCCCGTCTGGAGCTGCTCCCACTGCACCAGCGGATCAAACGAGATGAGCCCCGGGAAGAAGATGAGCCACCACGCGCCCCACGACAGCAGCGGCAGCAGCGCGTAGCGAGCCCAGCCGGACTGCCGCCGCGCGAACGCCGCCGCCCGGCCCCGACCCCAGCGCGCCTCCAGCACGAGCCAGAAGAGGGCCCACACCGTCACGGCGAAGAGCACGTCCGCCGCGTCCACGTTCCAGAAGCCAGGCCGCAGCCGCGCCACGCTCACCGTGCGCGAGCCGTCCGGGTTGGAGTGCTGTTCGAAGGGCAGCGCTCGCACGCCGGGGCCGCTCAGCACGGCCCCGCGCAGGGGGAACCACGTCACCTGCTCCACGGTGAGGTCGGCCAGCGGCCGCAGCGTCACCTCCGCGGACCGCGCGTCCCGGGGCAGTTGGATGCGAACCTCCTGCTGGCCCTCCGGGATGCCGTCGCCCAGCACCTGCTCGGCCTCCACCGGCTTGAGCGGCCGCACCACCGGCGGCGCGTCCTTCTCCACCGTGAAGGACACCTCGCCCGTCAGGGCCCAGCCGGCGGTGGGGAAGCGCACGCGCAGCTCGTTCGCGGGCCCCAGGTACACCTTGAACGCGGGCCACAGCGCGAGCATCGCCGCCAGCGCCACGAGCGCGAGCCGGGACGACGGGACGATCCGCCGCGAGGGGGACGGCGGGGACGCTTCGGGGGCGGGGACGGACGGAGCACCGCCCCCCGGGGAGACGGGGGACGGGACGGCGGGCGCTTCCGCGGCCATGGACGGTTTCCTTCTCTCTAGCTTCCGGTCGCGGCCGACGCGGACTGACGCAACAGGGGCGCTTCCGACACGAACTTCAGGTCCGGGTGCTTCTCCTCGGCGTGCTGGAGCGCCCAGTCATCGCGGAAGAGCACCAGGGGCAGCCCGTCGCGGTCCTGCACCGTCTGGCGGTTGCCCTCCCAGTCGAACGACCGGGGGTCGAAGTTCGGCCCCACCACCCAGCGCGCGTGGCTGAAGGGCAGCCGGTCCAGGGCGATCTTCGCGCCGTACTCGTGCTCCAGGCGGTACTGGAGCACTTCGAACTGGAGCGCGCCCACCACGCCGACGATGGGGTCCTTCATGCCCATGGAGAGCTGCTGGAAGATCTGCACGGTGCCCTCTTCCGACAGCTGCTCCAGGCCCTTCTCCATCTGCTTGCGGCGCAGCGGATCCTTGGAGCGCACCACCGCGAAGAACTCCGGGCTGAAGCGCGGCACGCCCTCGAAGAGCACTTCCTGGTTGCCCTCCGCCAGCGAGTCGCCGATGCGGTACTGCCCCGGGTCGAACAGGCCGATGACGTCCCCCGGCCACGCGTCTTCAATGGACGTGCGCTCCGCGGCCATGAACTGGCTGGGCTTCGCGAGCCGGACCTCCTTGCCCAGCCGCGAGTGGAACGCGTTCATGCCCTTGACGTAGCGGCCGGACACCACGCGCATGAACGCGATGCGGTCGCGGTGCGCGGGGTCCATGTTCGCTTGGATCTTGAAGACGAAGCCCGCGAACTTGGGGTTCGTCGGCTCGCGCGGGCCCGCCGTGGTGGGGCGCGCCGTGGGCGCGGGCGCCAGGTCCAGGAACGCGTCCAGGAAGGGCCGCACGCCGAAGTTCGTCATCGCGCTGCCGAAGAACATGGGCGTCAGCTGGCCCGCGTCGGACTTCTCACGCGTGAACTGGTCCCCGCCGATGTCCAAGAGCTCGATGTCCTCGTGGAGCTTCGCCAGCTCCGTCTCCGTGAGCACCGACTTGATCTCATCCGAGTCGATGGACACCGAGCGCTCCGCCACTTCCGACTCGCCGTGCGAGCCCTCCGCGGAGAACACGTGCACCACGCGCGCCTGCCGGTCGTAGACGCCGCGGAACTCCGGCCCCATGCCGATGGGCCAGTTCATCGGGTACGAGCGGATGCCGAGCACCTGCTCCAGCTCGTTCATCAGCTCCAGCGGCTCGCGGCCGTAGCGGTCCAGCTTGTTGACGAAGGTGAAGATGGGGATGCCGCGCATGCGGCAGACCTTGAAGAGCTTCTTCGTCTGCGGCTCGACGCCCTTCGCCGCGTCGATGAGCATCACCGCCGCGTCCGCCGCGGAGAGCGTGCGGTAGGTGTCCTCGGAGAAGTCCTGGTGGCCCGGGGTGTCCAGCAGGTTCACCGCGTGGTCGCGGTAGACGAACTGGAGCACGGACGACGTGACGGAGATGCCGCGCTCCTTCTCCAGCTCCATCCAGTCGCTGGTCGCGTGCCGCCGCGCCCGCTTGGCCTTCACGCTTCCGGCGAGGTGGATGGCGCCGCCGTAGAGCAGCAGCTTCTCCGTCAGGGTTGTCTTTCCCGCGTCGGGGTGGGAGATGATGGCGAAGGTCCGTCGCCGGGCGACCTCCCTCTCGAGCTCGTTGGCCATGATCCGAGGGCAACTATCACGGGCGGTCGTTCCTTGCAGCTTCGCAAGCAGCGCCTGGAGGTCCGGCCGGGCTCCGGCCCTCCAGGGCACCCCTCCCTCCCGCCCACATCGGAGCCACGCCATGCAGCGCATCCTCCACGCCACCGGCACTCCCTGGGAGCCCCGCGTGGGCTACTCGCGGGCGGTCCGCACGGGCCCCTTCGTGTCCGTCTCCGGCACCACCGCCACGGACGCGAACGGTCAGCTCGTGGGTGAAGGGGACGCATACCGGCAGGCGGCCCAGGCGCTGGCCAACATCCGCTCAGCACTGGAAGCGGTGGGCGCCCGGGTGGAGGACGTGGTGCGCACGCGCATGTACGTCACCGACATCTCCCGCTGGGAGGAGATTGGCCGCGCCCACGGCGAGGTGTTCGCGGCCATCCGCCCCGCCACCTCCATGGTGGAGGTGAAGGCGCTCATCGACCCGCGGATGCTGGTGGAGATTGAAGCGGACGCGGTGGTGGCGGGCGCCCTGCCCTGAGGGCCTAGAACCCGGCGGTGACGTCCGGGGGCACGTCGTCCGGCGCGCCGGGGTTGCCGGGCTCGGGCGTCACGTCGTCGCCGGTGCCCTCCGGGGGAGCCACGTCGCCGCGCAGCTCCACGCCAGGGCAGGCCTGGCGGTCACCCACGCGGCTGCCGGGCACCTCCGTGCAACTGGAGCCCGTGCACTGGAAAAGGACGCGGAAGAGCTCCTTCTCCTTCGGGTCCCAGCAGGCGCTGCCCACGTAGGACGTGTTCGCCGCGATGTCGCCGCCCCAGGCGCGCAGGTCCACGCGGCCGCCGGTGCCGGGGAAGTGGCGCACGGAGGAGAGCACCTTCTCCTTCGCGGCCGTCGCGGTGCCCGGCAGGTTGTACGGGCCCAGCACGCGCACGCGGGTGGCGCCGGTGGCCTGGAGCTTGTGGCCCACGAAGGCGCCGGTGACGGCCTCGTGCACGGCGGGGTTCGGGGTGAAGTTCACCAGCCGGTACGCCAGCGACTTGCTGCCCTGCCCCTGCCCGAAGTGGGCGAACGACATCATCAGCCTGCCCTGCCCCGCGAAGGACGGGGCCACCGCCTTCAGGTTGTCCAGGGAGAGGGCCAGCGTGCCCCGGCCCCGGTGCGCCGCGCCGTCGCGCTTGAGCGCGCCCGCGGCGATGAGCGTGTAGGGCGTCTCCTCGGTGCCGTTGAGCGGACGGGCCTCCAGCTTCCACTGGTAGCGCCCGGCCTCGCCCTCGCGGAGGGAGAGCTTGAAGGTGGCGTTGGCGCGGTTGGCGGGGCCGTACACCAGCACGTCCCCCGACTGCGAAGCGGACTGCTTCACCAGGTCCGAGATGGGCACCAGCGCGAGCCGGAGCGCGTCGTTGAGCGCCTTCACCTGCAGGCGGGCGCCCTCCAGCATCGCGGCGCCCTGCCCGTCCAGCGAGGCCTCCACCTGCATCAGGTCCTGGGCCACGAGCGCGGCGCCGTCCTGCGCGGGCGCGTCCGTGTTGATTTCCAGCGACGTGCCCGCGAAGTCCGGCAGGGACGCCACCGCCTCTTCTTCGTCCACCCCGCCGCACGCCGTCGCGAGCCCCAGGGCCGCCCCCACCACCCATGTCTTGTTCCAGCGCATCGTCATCCTCCAGCGCCTGCCGGCCCGGCGGGCGCGTCGCGGTCGCGGTGCGGGGAATGTCCCTCCCGCGCGGGCCGCAGTGTACGCCGGGGCCGGCTCGCGGGGGTGGCCGTCCTCCGTGGGAGTCCCTACCTTCCAGGTACCATGGGCGTCGAATGGAAGAGCAACATCGACATCGCGGACGCGCTGGAACGGGTGGCGGACCTGCTGGACACGCAGGACGCGATGCCCTTCCGCGTGGGGGCCTACCGCAAGGCGGCGGCGACCATCGCGACCTGGCCGGACTCCGTGGCGCAGGTGCTGGCGGAGAAGGGCGAGGCGGGCCTGAAGGAGCTGCCCGGCGTGGGCAAGAGCATCGCGGCGGCCGTCGCGGAACTGGTACGCACCGGGCACATGGACCTGCTCCAGCGGCTGGAGGGTGAGTCGTCCCCCGAGGGCCTGCTCGCCAGCGTGCCCGGCATCGGACCGGAGCTGGCCAAGCGCATCCATGAGGAGCTGAACATCACGACGCTGGAGGCGCTGGAGCTGGCCTCGCACGACGGACGGCTGGAGCGGGTGGAGGGCTTCGGGCCCCGGCGCGCGGAGCAGGTGCGCGAGGTGCTGGCGGCGCGGCTGGGCCGCAACCGGCGTGAGCGCGAGCGGGCCCGCTCGCACGGCGGAGAGGACGGGCCGCGTCCCTCGGTGGCGCTGCTGCTGAAGGTGGACGCGGACTACCGGCGCAGGGCGGAGGCCGGGGAGCTGCGCCGCATCGCCCCCAAGCGCTTCAACCCGTCCGGCGAGGCGTGGCTGCCGGTGATGCGCGAGCACGTGGACGACTGGAACTTCCGCGCCCTGTTCTCCAACACGGCGCTGGCGCACCAGCAGAACGCCACGGCGGACTGGGTGGTCATCTACTACGACCAGGACGACGTGGAAGGCCAGTACACCGTGGTGACCTCCCACGTAGGGCCGCTCAATGGCAGACGCGTGGTGCGCGGACGTGAAGAGGAATGCCTTGCGCACTACGCCCGCGAGGACGCGGCGCACGAAGCGCCACACGCGGAAGCCTGAAGCAGGAACGGCACGGGACAGGCAGTGCGCCCGCCCCGTGCGAGCGGGTGACTCAGGGCGCCGGTGAGTACACGTCGACGCCCGTGCGCGCGCCGCCGCTTCCGCTGCCACCCGCGACGAGCACGCGGCCCGAGGGCAGCAGGGCCAGCCCGTGGTGCGTGTTGCGCGTGGACAGGGTGCCCGCGACCGTCCACGCGTTCATCGCGGCGTCATACACCTCCGCCGAGTCGAGCACGCCCAGCCCCGAGCCACCCTCGCCCGTCACCACCAGCACACGGCCCGAGGGCAGCACCGTGGCGTGCGGCAGGTAGCGCGGCAGGCTCATGGGCGCCACGGTCTTCCAGGTGCCGCGCGCCACGTCGTACAGCTCCGCGGAGCGCAGCGGTCCGTCCACGCCCCAGCCGCCCGCCACCAGCACCTGGCTGCCATTGTTCAGCGGCACCGCGATGTGGCCGTAGCGCGCCACCGCCATGGAGCCCGTGGGCCGCCACGTCCCCTTGACCGGATCATACAGCTCCGCGCTCGCGGTGATGGGGTCCGCTCCGGTGGAGCTGCCACCCATGACCAGCACCTCGCCCGAAGGCAGCGGCACCGCCGCGTGGTACGTGCGCGCGTGCTCCATGGCGCCCGTGGGGCTCCACGTCCCCGTGGCCGGGTTGAACAGCTCCGCGCTCGCGAGCGTGGAGGACGTGTTCGCCCCCGACGCACCGCCCGTCACCAGCACCTTGCCCACGCCCACGAGCCACGTCGCGGTGTGACGGGCCCGCCCCGTCCCCAGGTTCCCCACGGCCGTCCAGGTGTCCGTGCCGGGCGCGTACACCTCCGTGGAGGACAGCCAGGTGGAGCCCCCCTGCTGTCCACCGCTCACCAGCACGCGGCCGTCACCCAACGGCGTGGCGGAGTGCAGGAAGCGCGCGGTGCCCAGCGCGGCGGTGTCCCGCCAGGTGTTCGTCGCCTCGTCGTACAGCACGGCGCTGGCCAGCGCGGTCCCCGAGGACGACGCCCCGCCCGCGACCAGCACGGCCCCCGTGTTCAGCCGGGTGGCGCTGAGCTGAGAGCGCGCGGTGCCGAGGCTCGCGGCTGGGGTCCACGGCAGGACGGCCGGCCGGTAGCGCTCCGCGGACGCATTGCGCGAGCCCGCCTGCGGCACGCCGCCCAGCACGAGCACGTCGCCCGACGGCAGCAGCGCGGCGGCGTGGCTGATGCGGCGCGTGGCCATCGTCGCCGTCTCCGTCCAGACGCCGGTGGCCGGGCTGTAGAGCGAGGCGCGGTCCAGGTACGGCTGCCCACCGGTGGAGCCGCCCGTCACCAACACCTGACCGGAGGGCAGCAGCGTCGCCGTGTGGAAGACGCAGAGGAACGGCAGCAGGCCCTGGGACGTCCAGGTGCCGGTGCCCGGGTCGAACAGCTCGGCCGTGTCCGTGGCGAGGCTGCCCGAGAAGCCGCCCGCCACCAGCACCTGTCCGGACAGCAGCAGCGTCGCCGTGTGGCCCGTGCGCTGCGTGGTCATGGCGTCCACCGGCGTCCACTCCTCCGTCATGGGGTCGTAGCGCTCCGCCGTCGCCAGCACCGTGCCGTTGGCGCTGTCCCGGCCGCCCGTCACCAGCACCTGTCCATCCGGCAGCAGCGTCGCCGTATGGCCCAGGCGGGCCGCGCCCATCCGGCCGGTGGCCGACCAGGTGCCCGTCGCGGGGGAGTACAGGAGCACGCTGGAGAGCGCGTTGCCGGAGCCGCTGTCACCGCCCACCACCAGCACGCGGCCGTCGGGGAGCAGCGTCGCGGTGTGCTGGGAGCGCGGCACGTCCAGCCCCGTCACGGGGGTCCAGCTGTTGGTGTCCGGGTCGAACAGCTCCGCGCCGCTCGCGGCCAGCACGGAGGTGCTGCCGCCCACCACCAGCACCTTGCCGGAGGACAGCAGCGTGGCCGTGTGGCGCTGCCGGCTCGTGGCCATGGCGCCCAGCGAGAACCAGCGGCCGGTGCGCGGATCAAACAGCTCCGTCGCGGACGTGCCACCGCCCGCGACCAGCACGTAGCCGTTGCGCAGCGGGGTGGCGGTCGCGTCCACGCGCACCGACGCCATGGTGCCGGCGCTGTTCCACGAGGACGTGTCCAGGCGCGAGGAAGAAGTCGTGGGAGCGTCAAGGAGAGACGGTGCTTCGGGGGCGCAGCCCAGCGCGGACGCAAGCGCGAGCGCGGCCAGCAGGCCGTGAAAACGGATACGGATCATCGGGGGGAAGGTCCTTCACTTCATGGGGGATGCGGCTTTCGCCGCAGGGGGGCGGCCCATTAACCCAGACGGACGCAAGACACCACCTCGGAATTCCTCTCAGCCCGACCTCACGGGTAGAATCGTCATTCATGCGAATGTTCACGGCCGCGGCGCTGGCGTCCCTCCTGTGGGGCTGTGGCGCGACCCAGCCCGTCGTCCCGACCCACTACCGCTCCCACTCCGCCCAGGAACAAGGGGACCGCAGGGTGGGTGAGTACATTTCCTCCGAATGGTCACTCCAGACGGCGTCGTACTGGATTGAAGGACCGGAGGGGCTGGTCCTCATCGACACGCAATTGCTGCCCTCCGCGCTGCGCAAGGAGCTGGCGTTCGCGAAGGACGTCACCGGCAAGGAGCCGAAGCTCGCCATCGTCCTCCACGCGAACCCGGAGAGCTTCAACGGCACGGCCCTGCTCAAGGAGCTGGGCGTCCCGGTCGTCACCTCCGGCCCGGTGCGCGAGCGCATCCCCGCGGTCCATGAGAAGTGGGCGCCGTCCCTCTTCAAGCAGTACTGGAACGGCCGCTACCCCCGGGAGCTCGTGCTCGCGGACAGCTTCGGTGACAGCACCCGCGAGCTGAGCGCGGCCGGGCTCACGCTGAAGGTCCACGTCCTGGGCGCGGGCTCCAGCGCATCCCACGTCGTCGTGGAATGGGAGGGCCACCTCTTCACCGGCGACCTCGTGGCGCGGGACACCCACAACTGGTTCGAGGGCGGCGACACCACCGAATGGCTCCAGCGATTGGAGGAGCTGCGCGCGCTGGGGCCGAAGTGGCTCCACCCCGGGCGCGGCCTCCCCGGAGGTCCGGAGCTGCTGGATGCGCAGGCCGCCTATGTGCAGGCCGTGCGGGAGGAAGTGACACGGGAGCGCCACGCGGAGCATCCCAGCAGCGACCCGCTCGCGGCGGTGGAGGCCCGGATGAGGGCGCGCTACTCCGGCTACGCCTACGTGAAGCTCCTGCCCCACGTGGTGCGCGCGGAGTGGGCCCGGCAGGCGCGCAGGCCTTGAGGCTTCAGCTGCTCGCGGACGTGTAGTGGCGGATGGACATGAGCCACACCCACCGCGCCACCGCCGCGAACGCCACCGCGCCCACCACCGCGCCCACGAGCCACGTCCACGGCAGCCGGCCCAGCAGCGCGAGCGCGGGGAACGTCGTCATCAGCGCCAGCGGGATGATGAAGGTGAAGACCCACGACAGCGAGCCCCGGAACACCGAGGACGGCCAGCGGGCGGCATCGAAGATGGACGTGAACAGGTACGTGAGGTTGTCCACCTTCACCACGAAGAAGGCCGCGCTCACCACGAGGATCCACATCGAGTAGAGGATGAGCATGCTCGTCGAGAGCAACACGAGCGACGCGAAGATGCCCGGCACGGACGGCCAGCGCCCCAGCGACACGAACGCGTAGACGAACAGCCCCACGCCGGACAGCACGTTCACCGCTCTCCACGGCAGGAAGCGCTGCGTGGACACCAGGAACTGCGCGTCCGCGGGCTTGAGCAGCACGAAGTCCAGCGTGCCCTTGCGGATGTGCTCCACCATGCCCGTGAGGCTGGGGCTGATGGCGCCCTCCAGCACGCCCTGCAACAGCGTGAACCAGCCCACCACGAGCAGCGACTCCTGGAACGTCCACCCCTCGATGCTGGGCCGCGCGTTGAAGACGACGAACAGCGGCGCCAGCGCCGTGAACGTCCACGCGAGCGACGTCAGCCCCTCCGCCAGGAAGTCCGCGCGGTACTGCAACGCCAGCAGCCCGGAGGCCTTCAGCTGCACGCCCAACAGACGCAGGTAGCGCTTCGCGTTCACCGCCCTACCCTCCGAACGCCGCGAAGCGCGCCAGGCCCCGCCGCCAGACGGCCATGGACACCACGCCCAGGCCCGCCACCCACGCCCACTGCGCTCCCAGCAACGTCCACGCCTCCTTCGCCGCGTGCGCTCCCGTCATCAACTCCACCGGCAGCCCCATCTGGTAGCGGAACGGCAGCCACTCGATGACCGTGCGCACGCCACCCGGGAAGAACTCCACCGGGAACATGTACCCGGAGCAGACGAAGAACAGCACCATGTAGACTTCCATCAGCTTCTGGCTGCTCTCCAGGTACAGGCTCAGCGTGCCCAGGAGCACGTTCAGATAGAACGTGATGAGCCACGCACCCACGATGCCCAGCGTGAACAGCCCCCAACCTCCCAGCGACGTGGGCACCGCCCGCTCCGCGCCCGCCGCCCACAGGCTGATGCCCAGCACGGGCAGCACCACGGCGATGCGCAGCGGGATGCCCGCCAGCACCTCCGTCGCGTACGCGAGCAGCGGGGAGATGGGCCTCAGGAGCCGCATCGCCAGCGTGCCCTGCTTCACCTCGTAGCTGATGAGCCACGCCACCCAGGAGCTGGTCATCTGCCGCACGCAGAAGGCCGCGAGGAAGTAGCCCGTGAACTCCGCCTGCCCGAAGCGGCCCACCGGTCCGCCCCGCGCCACCGCCGACCAGAGGGCCAGCATGATGAGCGGCATGGTGGTGGCCAGCACCCAGATGATCATCTCCGCGCGGTAGGCCACCGCCTCGGAGAAGCCGATGCGCACCATCGTGGGCAGCGCCTTGAGCGACGTGCGCAGGCTCATGCGGACGCCGCCTCCCGGGCGGCCTCCGCCCGGCGCGCCTTGCCCTCCTGGAACAGCTCGCTCATCACCTCTTCCAGGGGCGCGTTCTCCACCGTCAGGTCCGTCACCGGCAGCGTGGACAATGCGCGGCCCACCGTGGCGTTCACCGCGTCCTGCTGGACCTGGAGCACCGCCGAGCCCGGCTCGTGCGACACCACCTTGCCCAGCGGGGACAGCAGGCCTGCGTCCACCGGCTGGCCCAGCCGCAGCACCACGCGCTTCTCCGGGCGCACGCGCTGCACCAGCGCGTCCAGGCTGCCGTCGTAGGACAGCTGCCCCTTGTCGATGACGATGACGCGCGGGCAGAGCGCCGCCACGTCGTCCATGTAGTGGCTGGTCAGGATGAGCGTGGCGCCCGTCTTCTCGTTGTACGCCTTGATGAACGCGCGCATCGTCACCTGCATGGACACGTCCAGGCCGATGGTGGGCTCGTCCAGGAAGAGCACCCGGGGGCGGTGGATGAGGGCCGCCGCCAGCTCGCACTTCATCCGCTCCCCCAGGCTGAGCTGCCGGGTGGGCTTGCCGATGAGGTCCTCCAGCTCCAGCAGCGACACCAGTTCGTCCAGCGTCTGCTTGTACTGGAGGCGGGGCACGTCGTAGATGGCGCGGTTGAGCTCGAACGTCTCCGACGGCGGCAGGTCCCACAACAGCTGCTGCTTCTGCCCCATCACCAGCATGATCTTCTTGAGGAACGCCTCCTCCCGCAGCCGGGGCACGTGGCCATCCACGGTGACTTCACCCTCGGACGGGTGGAGCAGGCCGGCGAGCACCTTGAGCGTGGTCGTCTTGCCGGCGCCGTTGGGGCCCAGGAAGCCCACGCGCTCCCCGGGCTGGATGTCGAAGGTGATGCCGTCCACGGCCTTGACGGTCGTGTAGTTCCGGTGGACGAGCGAGCGCAGGGCCGCCTTCAGGCCAGGCGGGCGTTTGTGGACCTGATAGTGCTTGCGCAGTCCGCGGACGGAAATCATGGCGGGATGGGTTTAACGCGGTCGCCTCCGGGTGGCGACCCCTGATGTGAAGGCAACGATGAGCAACGCATACAGCAAGGACCTGGAGCGATGGCTGCCCCGGCTCATCTCCGTGTGGCGCGCGTCCCGGGGCCGGGGGGACGGGCCGGAAGGCCGCCTCACGCCGCAGGAGGTCAAGGAGGTGGGCGCGGGCGTGAAGCAGCTGTCGCTCGGCCTCACGCGGGACCGGCAGCTCGCCGGCGCCCGGTACATGGACGACCCGCGCCTCTTGGGCGCGTACCTCCTTTTCTACTGGCCGGTGTCCTACGCCCAGGCGCGCCACGTGCTGGGCGAGCTGCCGAACCGCCCGCGCCACGTGATGGACCTGGGCAGCGGCCCGGGCCCGGTGGCCTTCGCGGCGATGGACGCGGGCGCCAGCGAAGTGACGGCGGCGGACCGCAGCAAGCCCGCGCTGGAGCTGGCGCGCAAGCTGGCCACGGAGGCCGGCGAGGCGCTGGCCACGCGCGAGTGGGATCCGCTGAAGAAGAACGCCACGCTGCCGGAAGGCCAGTACGACCTCATCACGATGGGGCACGTCGTCAACGAACTCTACGGCGCCACGGATGAAGCGCTGAAGCCGCGCGCGGCGCTGTTGGAGTCGGTGCTCGCCAAGGTGAAGAAGGGCGGCAGCCTGCTGGTGATGGAGCCCGCGCTGCGCGAGACGAGCCGCAACCTGCTCAAGGTGCGCGACCTCCTGGTGGAGCGCGGCTACGCCATCCGCGCGCCGTGCATGTTCCGGGGCGCGTGCCCCGCGCTGGTGAAGGAGACGGACTGGTGCCACGCGGAGCGCCCGTGGCCCATGCCCAAGGTGGTGGAGGAGCTGGCGCGCGTGGCGGGCTTCCACAAGGAGTCGCTCAAGATGAGCTACCTGGTGGTGGCGCCCAAGGGCGAAGCGTGGCCGGAGCCGCCGCCGGGCCGGCTGTTCCGCATCGTCAGCGAGTCGCTGGAGGGCAAGGGCCGCCAGCGCTACATCGGCTGCGGGCCGGAGGGGCGCGTGGGCCTGGCGATGCAGGAGCGCCACCGCTCGGAGAAGAACGAGAAGTTCTTCCACCTCCAGCGCGGCGACGTCATCGAGGCGACGGACCTGGAGACGAAGGGCGACGGCTACGCGCTCGGGGAGAACGCCGAGGTGCGCATGGTGGCCCAGGCCGGCCGCGGCGTGCCGCCCGCCCAGAAGCCCTGAGCGGACACGACCAGGGCGCGGTGCCCGCTCCGTAGGAAGGGAGCCCTTCTCCCGGAGGCACCGTGCCCCGCAGTCCCCCCGCGCTCACCACCCTCCTCTTCTTCCTCGCCGCCACCGCCGCCCGCGCGGAGGACCCGGCGCCGCTCCAGGGCCCCTGGGTGGGCGTGACGCTGTCCACCAGCTCCGCCTTCGACGCGGGCATCCGCGAGGCAGGGCTCAACCTGTCCACGGTGGAGTACGAGTCCAGCGTGGGCCTGGGCGTGCGCGCGGGCTACGACGTCCTGTCGTTCGCGGGCGCGTACGCGGAGCTCCAGGCGGACGTCCACTACACGTCCTTTGGCGGAGGCCTGCGGCTGCTGACGCCCACGCGCACCTTGCGCGCGGGCCTGAGCGCGGGCCTGCGCTTCCTTCCGCAAGACCCCACCCTGCCCTTCTTCACCGCGGGCCTCCTGGCGGAGGTCCGCCCCTGGGAGCACCTGGCCTTCGGCCTGGAGGTGGGCAAGGCCTGGCCGCTGAAGGACGAGGTGACGCGTGATCAGCAAGGGGCCACGCCCCAGCGGACCCTCACCCTGGACGAAGGCCCGCTGCGGGTCGTTCTGGGGCTGACGTGGTACTTCTGAACGGCTCGCCTCGCGGGCGGAACCTGTTGCTAGGCTGCGCCGCACCTCATTCCCCAGGAAGGAACCCCGTGCCCGCCACCACGCCGCTGCGCACGCTCTATCCCCCGCTCGAGCCCTACCGCACCGGCCAGTTGAAGGTCACTGGCGGCTACACGCTGTACTTCGAGGAGTGCGGCAACCCGAAGGGCAAGCCCGCGCTGTTCGTGCACGGCGGTCCGGGCGGCGGCACCGACCCGAAGCAGCGCCGCTTCTTCGACCCCAGCGTGTACCGCATCATCCTGTTCGATCAGCGCGGCTGTGGCCGCAGCACCCCGCACGCCAGCCTCGTGGAGAACACCACCTGGGACCTGGTGGCGGACATGGAGCGGCTGCGCGAGCACCTGGGCCTGGAGCGCTGGATGCTCTTCGGCGGCTCGTGGGGCAGCACGCTGTCGCTCGCGTACGCGGAGGCGCATCCGGAGCGCGTCACGGAGCTGGTGCTGCGCGGCATCTTCCTGTTGCGCAAGCAGGAGATCGACTGGTTCTACCAGCGCGGCGCGGACGCGATGTTCCCGGACGCGTGGGAGCAGTACCTCGCGCCCATCCCGGAGGAGGAGCGCGGCGACCTGCTGAGCGCGTACGCGAAGCGCCTGATGGGCGACGACAAGCACACGCAACAGGAGGCCGCGAGGGCCTGGAGCGTGTGGGAGGGCCGCACGAGCTGCCTGTACCCCAACGCGGAGCTGGTCGCGCGCAACGCGGGGGATGACTTCGCCATCGCCTTCGCGCGCATCGAGTGCCACTACTTCGTCAACAAGGGCTGGATGCGCAGCGACACCCAGCTCCTGGACGACGTGCACCGCATCCGCCACATCCCCGCCGTCATCGTGCAGGGCCGCTACGACGTCGTCTGCCCGCCGGAGAGCGCGTGGGCCCTGCACCGCGCGTGGCCGGAAGCCCAGTTCGTGATGGTGCCGGACGCGGGCCACTCCGCGAACGAGCCCGGCAACACGTCCGCTTTGATTGAAGCCACGGACCGCTTCCGCGGCCTGTAGCCCCCGCGAGCACGGGCCAGGACGTCACATGTCCTGGCCTTCGGGCTCCGGGTCGTCCATCCGCCACTCGCACTGGCGCGCGGTCCACACCAGGTGGGCCGCGTGCTGGTCCGCGATGGAGACGTTGAAGCGCCGCCACGCGTCCGCGCCCGGCTTGTCCGCCACGACCTTCACCCGGGACAGGTCCTCCCGCCCGGGCTCCGTCAGGTAGGGCGACTGCACCAGCTTCCCGCAGCCGGGCGCCATCAGTACGCCGCTCGGCATGGGCGAGCTCTCGAGCTCGGAGGCGAGCGACACCGCCGCCATGGGCATCCCCAGCTCCGTGAGCACCTTCACCACGCGCGACTCGCGGGACATGCAGCCCGGGGTGAGGTCCTTGAGGAGCTGATCCGCGACCTGATTGCCCTGCTTCGCCGACGCCTGGAGCTCCGCGATGCGCACCTTCTGCGTCCGCTGCTCCTCCGGCGAGCAGGCCCCCAGGCACTGCCCCTTCAGCAGCACCTCCGTCAGCACCGTGGAGCCATGGGACACGCGCAGCAGCAGGTCCGACGCCTTGCACTCCATCACCGTCTTCGGGTTCACCCGCTGCTCGGTGAGCACCAGCCCCGGCGCGTCCGGGAACGGATGCGTGGCCTCCACCTTCGCGTCCGTCTGGAGCGGCGACTTCAGCGCGTTGGGCGTGGGGCACGACAGCGCGGCGTCACCGGTGAGCTGCTGCACGGAGGCCGTCCGGGCCCAGGGCCGCACCAGCGCCATCGCGCCCTCGGCCTCCTCCTTCGTGCCGCACACGCCCAGCACCGCGAACTGCCTGCCCGCGGGCAGCCCCGGCAGTGCCTTCGCCGCCATCACCTTGGGGAAGCCCTTCGCCGGCTTCACCCACGCGAGCGCGCGGTCCTTCTTCAGCGCGGCCAGCGACTTCGACAACGCGGGGGCCTTCGCGCCCTGCTCCAGCACGACGGCCCAGGGCGCTTCCGCTCCCAGGGCCCCCGAGGCGGACAGGACACAGCTCAGGGCGGCGAGGACACTCCAGACGGGACGGGGTGAGCGCATGGGGCGCGCACTCCATCCCATTCCACGCTCAACCGCGAGGGGTCAGCGACTTCGCCAGTTCCTCGTACAGGTGGATGGCGGAGCGGATGGCCTTCTCCCAGTCGCCCAGGTGCAGGCTCTCGTTCTCCGAGTGGGCGTACGTGTACGGATCCTCCACGCCGATGAGCAGCGCGGGCACGCCGCCCAGCTCCTTCGCGAACGGCTCCACGAACGGGATGGATCCACCGCACCCGATGGTGACGGGCTTCTTCGCGTAGCCCTTCTCCAGCGCGCGGAACGCCGCCTGGAAGGCCGGGTGCGACGAATCCGTGTACCACCAGCCGGACGCCTGGTCCTCGCGGATCTCCAGCTCCAGCCCCCACGGGCACACCTTCTTCAGGTGCGCCACCAGCCGGCGCTGCACGTCCTCCGGATCCATGTCCGGCACCACGCGGATGCCCACGCGCGCCCACGCGGACTCCACGATGATGTTGCGCGCGTCCTTGCGGCTGCTGGCCTGGATGGCGTTGATGGCCAGGCTCGGCTGGCGCCAGTTCGTCTCCCAGGGGTGACGCCCGCCGCCCAGGAGCTGCACGCCTTCGCGGATGCCCGCCTGCTCACGGAAGGTGGCCTCGTCACCGGGCAGCGCCTGGATGCTCTGGCGCTCGTCGGCCGTCAGCGGCTTCACCTGCTCCATCACGCCTTCGATGGCGATGGAGCCATCCGCGTGCGTGAGCGTCGCCAGCATCCGGCACAGCGCCATCGCCGGATCCGGAATGGGCCCGCCCCACATGCCCGAGTGCACCGCCTGGTGCAGCCCCCGCACCTCCACGTCCACCGTCACCAGCCCGCGCAGCGCCGTGGTGATGGACGGCAGCCCCGTGTCGAAGTTCGTCGTGTCCGTCAACACGATGGCGTCCGCCGCCACCAGCTTCGCGTGCTTCTGGAGAAATGCACCCAGGTGGTCACTGCCCGCCTCCTCTTCACCCTCGATGATGACCTTCACGTTGAGTGGGAGTTGGCCGGTGCTCTTGAGCCACGCGTCCACGGCGGAGGTGTGCACGACGATGCCCGCCTTGTCGTCCGCGGCGCCCCGGCCATACAGGCGGCCGTCGCGCAGCTCCGGCTCGAAGGGCGGGCTCTTCCACGCGGACTCGTCTCCCGCGGGCTGCACGTCGTGGTGCGCATAGAGGAGGAGCGTGGGACGGCCCGGCGCCTTGAGCACCTCGCCATAGACATACGGGTGCGCGCCCTCGATTTCGAGCAGCTGCACGTTTTCAAAACCACGGTCCTTCAGGAGGGCCGCGGTGGCCTCCGCGCTCTTGCGCACGAGGGCCGCGTCGAACCCGGGGAAGGACACACTGGGAATGCGTACGAGGGCCTTGAGGTCCTCCAGGTACGCGGCCTTGTGGGACTCGAAATGGGACAGCGCGGGGTCGGTGGACATGCCCACCCCTTAACCCAAAAGCCGAGCAGGCACGTGGGATGCGCACGCCCAAACGTCGCGCGTCTTATGTATCCTGCCGCCCATGCCTGGACTACCTACCCTGCTGTTGGTGGATGACGACAGCTTCGTGCGTCGCATCCTCAAGGACGTCATCGCGGACACGGGCATCGACCTGCGGCTGCTGGAGGCAGCGGACGGGGAGGAAGGGCTGGCGCTGGCGCAGAAGGAGCAGCCGGCGGTGATGTTCCTGGACCTCTTCATGCCGAAGAAGAGCGGCCTGGAGGTGCTGGGCGCCATCAAGAGCGTGTCGCCGGACACGCGCGTGCTGGTCATCAGCAGCATGGACGCGGAGCCGGTGGTGGAGCAGGCCATCGCCGCGGGAGCGATGGGCTTCGTGGGCAAGCCCTTCCATCCGCTGGAGATCGCCGCCGCCGTGCGCCAGGCGCTGGCATCCTGATTCCTCGAGGTCCTCGTGTCGTCATCCGCTGTCGGTTACTGGGTGGGAGATTCGCTCGGCCGTGTGCTGGGCCCCCTCCAGCTGCAAGCATTCCGCGACCTCATCGCCTCCGGGCGCCTGAAGACCGCCGTGCGCGCGTCGCGCGACGGAACGAACTGGATCGCGCTCCAGGACCTCCCGGAGGTGCGCGACCTGTTCACCACCGCGGCGCCCACGCCCTCCATCGAGACCCAGCAGGCCGAGCGTCTGCGCAACCAACTGCGCGGCCTGTTGCACCTGCCGCCGCACGAGGTGTTCGGGCTCAAGCCGCAGGCCACGCTCGACGAGTTCCGCCTCGCCTTCTTCCGCATGGCGAAGCGCTTCTCCCCGGAGCACCTGTCGCCGGACCTGCACCCGGAGCTGCGCAAGGTCTCCGTTGAGATCTTCGACTTCCTCTCGCGGCGGATCCGCGAGGCGGAGACGCTCTTCCTGCAGGGCGCGCTGCATCCGCCCGCGCCCCCGCCGCCCCGGCTGGACATGGGTGGCGCGCTGCCGCCCGCGCCGCCCGCCTCGCCGCTGCCCTTGAGCGGATCCGCGCCGGTCGCGCGTCCGCCGCCCGTCGTCACCCCGCAGGCCGCGCCGCCCGCGCGCCCGGTGGCCGCCTCCATTCCACCGACGCCGGTGCCGGGCACGATGACGCGCCCCACGGCCGCCTCCATTCCGCCGACGCCGGTGCCGGGCACGATGACGCGCCCGGTGGTTCCGGCCGCGCCGCCCCGGCCTCCGCCGGTGATGACGCCCACGGCGGCACGGCCGGTGACGCCACCTCCGCCGGCGCCCGCTCCCACGCCGCCTCCGCCCGCGCCCATCCGGCGTGCCGCCCCCGCCCCCGCGCCCTCGTACTCGAGCGCCGAGTTCGTGGGCCTGGAGCGCCGCTCGGACGACCGGCTGCACGCGGACGTGAAGGTGACGATGAAGAACACGGGCATCTTCACCGACCACCGCATCATCAACCTGTCGTCCGGTGGCCTGTTCATCGGCACGGACCGGCCGCTGCGGTTGGGAACGCAGGTGGAGTTGACGCTGCGCTTCGATGATCCAGAGCGGGTGATGACCCTGCGCAGCTCCGTCATCTGGGAGAACTCCCTGGACGACGGCAAGAACCCCCGGGGCTACGGCTTGCGCCTGAGCGCGTTGCGCGCCGAGGAGCGGGACTTCATCCAGCAGTACGTCCGCCGGACCAAGAAGCCCTGATTAGAGCAGCTGGCCCAGGAAGACCGCGCCCATCGCCACGAAGGCCACCCACACGGCCATGACGGACTTCAACTCCAGGTCCCTGCGGTCCAACACGTTCGCGAAGTTCATGGTGCCTCTCCAGTGATCAACGCCTTCACCCTTCCTTACGGCGCCCCCGCGCGGCGATTGCCTCGGGGCCCCGGTCCCTCCCGTGGCACCGGGCATCCAGCCGGGGAAGCGGACGTCTCCGGGCGGTGGATCACCGGGCCGGTGCGGCGATGAGCGACACCCCTCCGCCGGGCACGCTGGACGGACTGCTGCCCGCGCTGCCGGTGCCCCTGTTCGTCGTCCGGGGCGACCGGCTGGTGTTCGCCAATACGGCGCTGCGCACGCTGCTGGGCCTG
The DNA here is from genome assembly GCF_017302985.1 of Corallococcus macrosporus. Lineage (NCBI taxonomy): Bacteria > Pseudomonadati > Myxococcota > Myxococcia > Myxococcales > Myxococcaceae > Corallococcus > Corallococcus macrosporus. Next base: position 733,176 of record NZ_JAFIMU010000017.1, on the reverse strand, counting down.
CCCGAGGACGTGCTGCCGTCGCTGCTGGAGCTCACCGCCCGCTTCGGGCCGGACGAGCGCGCGTGGGTGGAGCCCCTGCGTGAGGCGCTGGCGCGCGGCGAGCAGCCCATGCCGGTGCAGCCCGCGTTCGTGCGCATGCGGGGCGCGGACGGACGCCAGCACCTGCTCTCTCCACTCTCCGCGCCGGGCCGCGTGCCGGAGGAGCGGCTGGTGCTGCTGCTGGACGCGGAGGGCGGGGACGCGGTGCGCAAGCTGTCCACCGTGCTGGTGTCCACCGCGGCGGAGCTGTTGCGCTGCCGTGACGAGACGCAGGTGCTGGAGCTGGCGGTGGACGCCGTGCACCGGCAGGGCTTCTACGTGTCCGTGATGCTGCTGGAGGGCGACTTCCTGCGCCACGGGCCCATGCGCCAGGAGGCGGAGAGCCTGGCCGCGGCGGAGCGGCTCTACGGGCAGGACGTGCACACGGTGCGCTTTCCCCGCTCCGGGATGCCGCATTTGACGGAGGTGCTCACGAGCCGCCGCGCGGCGTTCCATCCGGACGCGTTCAGCATGGCGCGGCGGCTGCACTCGCCGGAGGTGGCGGACGCCATCCAGCGCATCTACCCGCCCGGCTCGCGCGCGCTGGACGCGCCCATCTTCGTGGGGGACGAGCCCTTCGGCGTGTTGTCGGTGCAGTCCACCACGCTGACGCCCGCGAACGCGGGGGCGCTGGAGCTGTTCGCGCAGCTCATGGGCGGCGCGCTGGAGAACGTGCGGCACCACCGGGCGGCGGAGGCGCGGCTGGCGGAGGTGTCCCGCCTGCAGAGCGAGCTCATCGCCAGCGAGCGGCTGACGGTGCTGGGCGAGGCGGCGGGCGTCGTGGCCCACGAGGTGCGAAACCCCCTGGGCGCCATCCTCAACACGGTGGCGGTGCTCAAGCGCGAGCCGCGCCTGGGGCCCGCGGGTGCCTCCGCGGTGGAGATGCTGGAGGAGGAGGCCATCCGGCTGGAGGACATCGTGCGCGACCTGCTGGACGCGGTGCGCCCGCTGGAGCCCCGGCCGCGCCCCGTGTCCCTGGGCGAGCTGGTGCACCGCGCGCTGGGGCAGCTGCTCCACGGCCGCGAGGAGCTGCCGAAGCCGCGCGTGGCGTTCGACGAGGCGCCGGACGTGCCGGACCTGTCCGGCGACGAGACGCTGCTCCAGCTGGCCGTCACGCACCTGATGCGCAACGCCATCCAGGCCTCGCCCAAGGGCGGCACGGTGCGAGTGGCGGTGCGCCGCGTGCCGGAGGGCGTGTCGCTGGGCGTGGAGGACGAGGGCCCGGGCATCGCCGGGTTGGATCCGCAGCGCGTCTTCGAGCCCTTCTTCCTCACACGCGCCAACGGCCGCGGCCTGGGGCTGGCCATCGTGCGGCGCGTGGTGCTGGCGCACGGGGGCAAGGTGAGCGCGGGCGCGCGGCCCGAGGGCGGCGCTCGCTTCGAGCTGGTGCTGCCGCTCTAACCTGCCTGCTGCCACCCAGGGCATTCCCTGGCGGCGCCAGCGCTGTCTGCGGCGAGAGCCTGGCGGGCACGGGCGGCGCCTTCGTCAGGCATTGCGGCCCGTATATCGTGAGCTGCCGATAGGACGCCCCTGGCTTCAAGATACCGCGTGAGTGCATCGCAGATGAGGGCTGCGTCGTGGGTCTTGAGCCCCAGCCTCGTGAGCACATTGCCCAGGTTGTTCTGCGTCGCGGCCCAGTCCAGCGGCACCCGCTCGCGCGTTCTCTCCTCCAGCGCCGCCCGGTAGGCCACCACCGCCTCCTCAAGGCGCTCCGTCCCCGACTCCCGCTTCCCGAGCGTCGTGAGCGCGACGCCCAGGTTGTTCTGCGTCCCGGCCCAGTCCAGCGGCACCCGCTCACGCGTTCCCTCCTCCAGCGCCGCCCGGTAGGCCACCACCGCCTCCTCAAGGCGCTCCGTCCCCGACTCCCGCTTCCCGAGCGTCATGAGCGCGACGCCCAGGTTGCTCTGCGTCGCGGCCCAACTCAGCGGCACCCGCTCGCGCGTTATCTCCTCCAGCGCCGCCCGGTAGGCCACCACCGCCTCTTCAAGGCGCTTCGTCCCCGACTCCCGCGCCCCGAGCGTCATGAGCGCGGCGCCCAGGTTGCTCTGCGTCGCGGCCCAACTCAGCGGCACCCGCTCGCGCGTTCTCTCCTCCAGCGCCGCCCGGTAGGCCGCCACCGCCTCCTCAAGGCGCTCCGTCCCCGACTCCCGCTCCCCGAGCGTCATGAGCGCGGCGCCGAGGCTGTTCTGCGTCGCGGCCCAGTCCAGCGGCACCCGCTCGCGCGTTCTCTCCTCCAGCGCCGCCCGGTAGGCCGCCACCGCCTCCTCAAGGCGCTCCGTCCCCGACTCCCGCTCCCCGAGCGTCATGAGCGCGGCGCCGAGGCTGTTCTGCGTCGCGGCCCAGTCCAGCGGCGCCCGCTCACGCGTTCCCTCCTCCAGCGCCGCCCGGTAGGCCCCCACCGCCTCTTCAAGGCGCTCCGTCCCCGATTCCCGCGCCCCGAGCGTCGTGAGCACATTGCCCAGGTTGTTCTGCGTCGCGGCCCAGTCCAGCGGCACCCGCTCGCGCGTTCTCTCCTTCAGCGCCGCCCGGTAAGCCACCACCGCCTCCTCAAGGCGCTCCGTCCCCGACTCCCGCTCCCCGAGCGTCATGAGCGCGACACCCAGGTTGTTCTGCGTCGCGGCCCAGTCCAGCGGCACCCGCTCGCGCGTTCTCTCTTTCAGCGCCGCCCGGTAGGCCCCCACCGCCTCTTCAAGGCGCTTCGTCCCCGACTCCCGCTCCCCGAGCCTCATGAGCGTGCTGCCCAGGTTGGTCTGCGTCGTGGCCCAGTCCAGCGGCACCCGCTCGCGCGTTCGCTCCTCCAGCGCCGCCCGGTAGGCCACCACCGCCTCCTCAAGGCGTTCCGTCCCCGACTCCCGCTCCCCGAGCGTCATGAGCGCGACGCCCAGGTTGTTCTGCGTCGCGGCCCAGTCCAGCGGCACCCGCTCGCGCGTTCGCTCCTCCAGCGCCGCCCGGTAGGCCACCACCGCCTCCTCAAGGCGCTTCGTCCCCGACTCCCGCTCCCCGAGCCTCATGAGCGTGTTGCCCAGGTTGTGCTGTGTCATGGCCCATTGCACGGGCGAGTCGCGTCGCGTCCATGTCTTCAGGCATTCCTCGTAAAGGGCGATGGATTCTCGGAGGGGTTCATCCTGCCCACTCTGCGAGCCCAGGACATAAAGAGCCTTGGCGAGGACGCCTGCCGTGGAGGCCCGGTCCCGCGCATCCCAGGAGGCGCCGCGCGTACGAAGGAGATACCGGACCTTGTCGGTGAAGCCCGGGAGCTTGTCGGCGAGGTAGCGCCCCTCGTTTGAGAATTCGCTCGAGGCCTGCGTGAAGACAGCCAGGCGCAGCACGGTCGACAGGTCGTCCCAGAACAACTCCGGGAGACGCTGCGCCCGCTCCCGCTCGTAGCTCTTGGGAACAGCTGCCTCCCGCTTCATCTCCCGCGGACTGTCCGCCCATGTCAGGTAGAGCTGCGGGACCGCCGCCGGGCCGCTCCCCATGACGCTGCCCCAGATGAGGACATCCGCGTGCATCCTGCGGAGGTACTTCCGTGCGGCCTCGTGGCCAGCAGCCTCGCTATCCTCGGCGATGGTGAAGCCCACGGGCGTCACCTCGAGATACGGCTCCTCCTTCAGGTTGCCCTGAATGACGTGCCAGAGCTCGTCGTCGGCATCCCGCTCCAACCTGGCCACCGCGACCCGGAAGGCCCTGGGAGCCGGAGGGGACTCGTCGACCCGCACCTTCGCGACGAGCTCCGTCCCCCACTGCACCGCGGGCAGCTTGACGATGTCCGCCCACTGCCACACCACGAGCGAGGCGAGGCCCACCACCACGAGCAGGAGGCGGAGGGCCTTGAGGCGCGGGGGGTGCCGCCTGGCCCACCGCGGTGCCCAAAGGGCTCTCCACAGAGCGTCCCGAGGGCCCGAGGGGACGTGTTCTTCGTCAGACGAGGTTGCGTCAGGGGAGACGCGGGGCGCCCGGTCGTCCGGCTTCTGTGATTTCGGAGGGGTGCGAGACATGACAGCTCACGGTGCCCTCCCCTCCTTCCCACCACGGCCCTGGGTTGTGTCGGGAGGGCTCAATGAACGCTAGTCACGGCGCCCCTCCTGGGGACCTGTTCGTGGCGGGGCGGCGCGGTGGAGCAGCACCCTGCGGTGCTCGACGTCACTCGGGCCCAGGCTGCCCACGGTGCGTTCCGTCAGCGGGTGGCACTCCTCGCCGCCGAGCAGGTGCTCCACGGTGAGGATGCGCATCGCGGAGGCATCCTGGAGACGCACGCTAGGACGGGCCCGCCAGCAACAACAGACAGCGCAGGCCGCCGTTCTTCACGTTGAGCGAGCGCGCGTTCTTCAACCCCAGCGACGCCACCAGCTTGGGCTCCTCGGGGACGATGAGCGCCTTGCTCCACTCGCGGAACGCGCCGTTCAACGTCGCGCCCAGCGCGCGGTAGAGCTCCGGCAGGTCCTCCACCTCGCCCACGCGCTTGCCGTAGGGCGGGTTGGCCACCACCAGGCCCGGAGCGCCCTCGGGCGCCTTCAGCGTGCGCAGGTCGTGCCGCTCCAGCGCCAGCGTCACGCCCGCGCGCTTCGCGTTGCGCCGCGCCGTGCCCAGCGCGCCCGCGTTGAGGTCATACCCGCGCACGGGCGCGCGAGGCTCCGCCAGCCCCTCGGCCTCCGCCTCCGCGCGCCGGCGTGCCCAGGCCTGCGAGTCGTAGGACGGGAAGGACTGGAACGCGAACGTGCGCAGCAGGCCCGGCGCGCGGCGCTGGGACAGCCACGCGCCCTCCACCAGGAACGTGCCCGAGCCGCACATCGGATCCACCAGCGGCACGTCGCCCGCGTAGCCCGCGAGCCGCAGGATGCCCGCGGCCAGCGTCTCGCGCAGCGGCGCGCGCCCCACCTCCTGCCGGTAGCCGCGCTGGTACAGGGGGGCTCCGGACGTGTCCGCGCTCACCGTCCAGCGCTCGCCCTCGCCGCGCACCAGCAGCGTGAGCCCCGGTCCCCCGTCCTCGTCGTCCAGGTAGCCCGCGGCCGCCACCTCGCGCTGGTTCCAGGCCACGGCCGCGGACTCCAGCACCACGGCCGGCCCGGGGGCCACGGAGCGGTGCAGCGTCACCGACATCCGCAGCGGCACCTTGCCGTCCCAGATGTCCGCCAGGGGCAGCGCCTCCAGCCCGCGCACCAGGTCGTCCGCGGTGGGCGCCGTGAAGGTGCCCAGGCGCAGGAGCACGCGGCTCGCGGTGCGCAGGTGCAGGTTCACCGTCTGGTGCAGGCCGGGCGGGCCCTCGCACTCGATGCCGCCCTCCACGCGACGGAACGGCAGGCCGCGCTCGCGCGCCTCCGCCTCCAGCGCGGGCTCCATCCCGGGCAGTGTGGACACGTAGACCGTTTCGCCCGTCCGGGCCCTTGCGTCCGTCACGCGGGCCGCGTCCTCGCCACCGGGGCGGCGGCGTCCAGGGCCACCTGCTCCAGCGCGCGCTCCATCTGGTTCAGGTCATACGGCTTGGGCAGCAGCACCACGCGCGACAGCACCTTGCTGTCCTCCCCCGACACCGCGCGCGAGTCCCCGGACGCGATGATGATGCGCAGGGCCGGGTAGCGCCGCACGACCTCGCGCGCCAGCGCCACGCCGGACATGCCCGGCAGCGTCACGTCCGTGAAGAGCAGGTCGAAGGGCTCCTTCGCCAGCGCCTCGCTCGCCGCCTCCGCGCTCGCCACCGCGCTCACCGAGTGCCCGATGTCCGTCATCAGCTCGCACGCGGACTCGCGGATGTCCGCGTCGTCCTCCACCAGGAGGATGCGCAGCGCGCCCCTGCCCTCCGGCTCCGGCACGGGCGCGGGTTCGGGCTCGCGGTACTGCCTGGACATCAGCCGCTGCTCGCGGCCCTTGAGCATGGAGCGGATCTTCCGCGCCAGGTCCTCGCGCCGGTACGGCTTGGACAAGAGGCTCACGCCCGGGTCCAGCCGGCCGCCGTGCACGATGGCGTTCTCCGTGTAGCCGGACGTGAAGAGCACTTCCAAATCCGGCAGCAGCGCCTTCGCCTGCCGCGCCAGCTCCGGGCTGCGCACCGGCCCCGGCATCACCACGTCCGTGAAGAGCAGGTCCACCGGCAGGCCGCTCTGGATGACCGCGAGCGCGCTCTGGCCGTCGTGCGCCTTGAGCACGCGGTAGCCCAGCTCCGTGAGCACCTCCACCACCGTGGCCCGCACCGCCGCGTCGTCCTCCACCACGAGGATGGTCTCCGTGCCGCCCTCCACCTGCCCCGTGCCGGTGTCCGCGGGCTGCACCGCGGTCTGGAAGGTGCGCGGCAGGTAGATCTTGATGGAGGTGCCGTGCCCCACCTCGCTGTAGATCTTCACGTGGCCGCCGGACTGCTTCACGAAGCCGTACACCATGCTCAGCCCCAGGCCCGTGCCGCGCCCCTCCGGCTTCGTGGTGAAGAACGGCTCGAACGCGCGCGACAGCACCTCCGGCGTCATGCCCGTGCCCGTGTCGGAGATGGCCAAGAGCACGTACTGCCCCGGCGATACCTCCGGGTGCAGCATCGCGTAGTGGTCATCCAGCATCGCGTTACCCGCCTCGATGGTCAGCCTGCCCCGGCCGTCCATGGCGTCGCGCGCGTTGATGGCCAGGTTGAGGATGACGTTCTCCAGCTGGTTGCGGTCCACGGACGTGTTCCACAGCCCGCCCGCGATGACCGTCTCCACCTCCACGTCCTCGCCCAGCGCGCGGCGCAAGAGGTCGTCCATGTCGCGCACCAGCCGGCCCAGGTTGAGCGCCGTGGGCGCCAGCGGCTGACGGCGCGCGAACGCGAGCAGCTGCGAGGCCAGCCGCGCCCCGCGATCCACCGCGCCCAGCGCCGTCTCCAGGCGCCGCAGCGTGCGCGTGTCCCCCACCGCGTCGCGCTGGAGCAGCTGGAGGTTGCCGCTCACCACCTGGAGCAGGTTGTTGAAGTCATGCGCCACGCCGCCGGTGAGCTTGCCCACCGCCTCCATCTTCTGCGCCTGGAGCAGCGCGGCCTCCGCCTGGCGGCGCTCCGCCTCGCTCTCCTCCAGCGCCCGCGTGCGCTCGCGGACCAGTTCCTCCAGGTGGTCGCGGTGGCGCGCCAGCTCGTCCTCCGCCAGCTTCTGCGCCGTCATGTCGTGGCCCTGGACGAAGATGCCGGAGACGCTCCCGTCCGCCTCCACGATGGGCTGGTAGACGAAGTCCACGAAGACATCCACCATCGGCGTCCCGGGCTCACGCTGGAGCCGCAGGGCCACGTTGTGCCCGACGAAGGGCTCACCGGTCTTGAACACCCGGTCCAGCAGGTCGATGAACCCCTGTCCCGCCACCTCCGGCAGCGCTTCCCGGCAGGGCTTGCCCAGCAGGTCCCGGTTGCCGACGAGCTGGAGATAGGAGCGGTTGGCCAGCTCGAACACGTGCTCGGGCCCCTTCAACGAACACATGAAGCCCGGAGCCTGCTCGAACAGGCGCCGCAGGTGCCGGCGCTCGTCGTCCAGCGTGCGGTTGACCTCCTGCACCGCCTGGGCGCGCGCGAGCACCCCGCTCATCAGCTGGGTCCGCGGTGCGCCCTGCTCCAGCGAGGCCTCCGCGTCGCGCACGGCCTGCTTGAGCTGCTGCAGCTCCGTCACGTCCACCGTGTGCTGGAGGATGAAGGCCACCTCGCCGCGCCCGTCCAAGAGGGGCGTGTGCGTGGCGCTCCAGTAGCGCTCCTCCTCCACCACGCCGCCCCCTTCCTTCTGGCGGGGCACCCGGTAGGGAATGAGCGCCAGCGTGTCCAGCGTCCGCTCCGTCAGCACGCGGGAGAACGAATCGCGCAGCATCCGCACGCTGGCATTGGCCGGGTCGTCCGGGTCATGCGGGAACGCGTCGAAGACGTTGCGTCCGACCAGGTCCTCCAGCCGGCTGGCGGTCACCCGCAGGTAGGCCGAGTTCGCGGTCACGTACCGCAGCTCCCGGTCCAGCAGCATGTAGGGATTGGGCGACAGCTCGAAGAGCGTGCGGAAGTCGAAGGGTGCCTGCATCCATTCACCGGGGAGGTCCAGGGACCTCGCCGCCTTTCCTGGGGGGCCGCCGCGAGACGCGGGAAAGGGAGTACCCGTCCAGTCTACGGACAACACTCCTCGAGCACCGTTCAAAAGGCCCGGGCGCCCGCGCTTCCCGTGCGACAGACCCCCTGGAAGGTCGCCTTCTGGGCACCACTCAACACCCGGCCCCCACCCCACCCCTTGGACCTTCCACGTCCGTCCTGACTGGAAGGCTGGGCGGGTATTCCAGAGCTCACATTTACTATGATATGAGATTATTACCACTAATGCGGTGCATGCCCGAGGGCTCGCACCCGGCAGGAGGTCTGTCTCCAGATGCTCGCCGTTCCAGAACCGTTGTCGATGGATGACGCGGAAGCAGTCACCTCCCGCGCGTTCGACCGCCGCGCCCTGACAGCGTCGGTGCGGGAGCTGTCGGTGGTGGCCAACGGGCGCGGCCTTTGGGCGGTGACGCGCCAATGGCTCATCATCGCGCTGGCGGTGGCGTTCGTGGTGCAGGTGGACCGGTGGTGGGCGTGGGTGCTGGCCGCGGTGGTCATCTCCACGCGGCAGCACGCGCTCTTGAGCCTGGTGCACGAGGCGTCGCACTACCACCTGTTCACGAACCGGACGCTCAACGACGTGGTGGCGGACCTGCTGTGCGCGTTCCCCACGAACATCACCACGGCGGGCTACCGCAAGGAGCACGTGGAGCACCACCGCTACGTCAACACGGACAAGGACCCGTACTGGCGCACGGCGCAGCGCGACCACGCGTGGATGTTCCCGCGCACGCGCTGGGGCGCGGTGCGGGTGCTGCTGGGGGACATGGTGGGCTACTTCTCCCTGTCCCACCTGCGCATCGTCGTTCCCTGGTCCTATACGGGCCGCTCCATGGGAAAGGGCGGCCCGCCCGTCTCCCGCGCCGAGCACATCCGCTACACGCTGTGGCTGGTGGGGCTCATCACCTTCCTCACACTCACGGGCGGCTGGCTCTACTACCTGCTGCTGTGGTCGCTGCCGTCGCTGACGCTGATGATGATGGCGTTCCGCATCCGCGCGGTGGTGGAGCACCCCTTCACCCCCGCCACCCCGGACGAGACGCACGAGACGCGGGACGTAGCGGCCGCCACGTGGTTCGAGCGCTTCTTCATCGCGCCCTTCAACGCGAGCTACCACCTGTCCCATCACCTCTTCCCGTCCGTGCCCTACTACCACCTGCCCGCGCTGCACGAACGGCTCAAGCAGACGGACCTCTACCGCCCCGGGGAGAACCATTTCCAGACGTACCTGGGCGGGGAGAAGAGCGCGTGGAGCTTCATGACGTCCGCCGGCCGGAACGAGGCCTGATTCATTGCATGTGAAGGATTGAAGCAGCACGTGTAACAACACGGCTGCCTTTCCCCTGGAGGCGCCCCCGTGGCGCCTCCAGGCGTGGGAAGGGGCCGCCCGTCCCTGCACCCACCAGGCGCGTTTCACTCTGAAGCCAGACGCCCGCCGCGCCGCTGATACAGCGGCCTGGCGTCCTCGTGACGTGCCGAAATACCCCACCCCATGGCTTGAACGCTGACGACGAATCGCGGTGTTTCTCTGCCTGCGATTTGCCAGGTCCCCCTTTGCACGCCCGCCAATCCAGGCGCGGCGTACGGGCGACCGGGGGACCCCCGCCGCGCGCCGCGAGCGGAGGAACGCAGCACCCCCGGCCCCGCCTTTTTCACCTGGCCGTAGGAGCGAACTTTGAGAAGGCAGCTCATTGGGTTCCTCGTGGCGTTGGGCGCGATGCACACCGGCTGTGGTGGTGCGCCGGACTTCACCTCCACCGCGGGCGACGAGGACTCACTGTTGACGACCGGGGACGCGCTCGCGAGCGCGACCACGATGTTTGACGATGCGCTCGGCTCGGGCTGGCAGGACTGGTCCTGGGCGACGCACAGCCTCAGCGTGACGAACCCCGTGTACGCGGGCACGCGTTCCGTCTCCGCGACGTTCGGCCCCTGGAAGGGCCTGTACTTCCACCACGCGGGCGTGCCCACCACCGGGTACGGCTTCGTGGAGCTGCAGGTGAACCCGGGCGCGACGGCCAACCCCGCCATCGCGCTCTACGCGAGCGTGGGCGGCGTGGCCAAGCCTCCCGTGGCGCTCAACCCCACCTGCGCCGGCGGCACGCTGAAGGCCAATGCGTGGACGCTGTGCCGCATGCCCCTGTCCACGCTGGGCGCGGCGAACACCACCCTGGACGGGCTGGTGGTGATGGAGAACGCGGGCCGCACGCTGCCCGTGATGTACTTCGACAACGTGCGCCTGGCGGCGAGCACCACCGCCCCTTCCGCGCCCACGGCCCTGAAGGCCACGGGCTCCACGACGGACGTCGCCCTCACCTGGGGCACGGTGACGGGCGCCACGGGCTACCACGTCTACCGCGCCACGACGCAGACGGGCACGTACACGCGGCTGACCTCCTCCGCGCTCACCGCCGCGTCCTACAAGGACACCAGCGCCGCGGTGGGCACGACGTACTGGTACGCCGTCACCGCGCTGAACGCGGCCGGTGAGAGCGCGAAGTCCACGGCCGTCTCCGGCAAGCGGACCTCCACCACCGGCGTGAGCGTCAGCGTCACGCCCACCACCGTGACGCTGTCGCGCGGCGGTGTGCAGACCTTCACCGCGCTGGTGACGGGCAGCAGCAACACGGCCGTCACCTGGAGCGTCCTGGAAGGCTCCACGGGCGGCACCGTGAGCTCCAGCGGCACGTACACCGCGCCGCAGACGGCGGGCACGTACCACGTCGTCGCCACCAGCAGCGCGGACACGACGAAGAAGGCCACCGCGGACGTCGTGGTGACGGGCCCGGTGGGCAGTACGAACAAGTGGGTGTCCGGCTACTACACGGGCTGGAACGCGGATGAGTACCCGCCGGAGAAGGTGGACTTCAGCGCGATGACGCACATCATCGTGGGCCGCGTGACGCCGAAGGCGGACGGCACGGTGAACGCCGTCTTCGACAACTCGAACGGCTCCGCCATGGCGAAGACGCTGTCCACGCGCGCGCACGCGGCGGGGCGCAAGGCCATCATCATGGTGGGCGGCGCGGGCGAGCACGCCGGCTGGGTGGGCGCGGCCACCTCCGCGAACCGGGAGAAGTTCGTCCAGAACCTGCTCAAGGTGATGGACGACCACGGCTACGACGGGCTCGACATCGACTGGGAGCCGGTGGAGGAGGTGGACAAGCCGAACCTGCTGGCGCTGGTGCAGCGGCTGCGTCAGCTGCGGCCCAACATGCTGCTGACGTTCCCCATCGGCTGGGTGAACAACAACTTCAGCACGGACGCGGAGCTCAAGTGGTACCCGCAGCTGGCCCAGTCCCTGGACCAGGTGAACATCATGTCCTACGAGATGATTGGCGTCTGGGACGGCTGGGATTCGTGGTTCACGTCCGCGCTCAAGGGCGAGTCCGGCACCCACCCGACGTCCGTGGAGTCCAGCCTCAAGGCCTGGGTGAACGCGGGCATCCCGAAGGAGAAGCTGGGCATGGGCATCCCGTTCTACGGCCTCGCGTGGCGCAACATCACCGGCCCGCGCCAGCCCTTCACCAACTGGTCTGACTACGTGGGCGGGGACAACTCCTTCACGTACAAGAAGATCCTCGCGCTCTCCAAGACGGGCACGCTCAAGTGGGACACGGCCGCGCAGGCCAACTACGTCACCTTCAGCACGCCGGTGGAGGACGGCACCGTGCGCTGGATCACCTACGACGGTCCGGAGGCCATCCAGGCCAAGGGCCAGTACGCGAAGGCGAACGGCTACGGCGGCACCATCATCTGGACCATCAACCAGGGCTGCACCGACCCCGCGACGGGCGCCAACCCGCTCCTCACGGAAGTGAAGAAGGCGTTCCTCCAGTAGCCGGAGACGGCTTGAAACAGGACGGCCGCGTGGGCACCCGCCCGCGCGGCCGTTCTCATTGCGGGGCCCCCAGGGACGCTCAGGCGGAGGGCGGCACCGCGGAGGGCGGCGCGGTGGGCGCCACCGGATCCGTGCCTCCCGCGTAGACCCCCTGGTAGGCCGGCGGCAGCAGCGCGGCCACCCGGCGCATCATCGCGTCCACCAGCGCCTGACGGGCATCGGAGGAGCCCGCCACCTCCGGCTCCAGGTCCTCCATGCGGAAGGCGGGCCCGAAGGTCACGGTGACGTCCGCGTGGAAGAGCCGCTCGCCGCCCATGTCCGAGTCGTTGATGGGCATGAGCTTCTCCGTGCCCGTCAGTGCCACCGGGACGATGGGCACCCCCGCCCGCTTGGCGATGAGGCCCACGCCCTTCTTCGCCTGGAGCAGGCCGGCGGAGCGGCTGCGGCCCCCTTCGGGGAAGATGAGGACGGACTGGCCGCCCTTGAGCAGCTCCACGCAGCGGCGCAGCGCTTCGATGTCCGGCGAGTTGGGCGTGATGTCGATGGTGTCCATCGTCTCCGCCGCCAGCCGCGTCATCACGGTGCCGTGCAGCTTCACGCCGGCAAGGAAGACGACGTTCCGGGGACGCAGCGCCCGGTAGAGCGTGAAGCCATCCGCGTTGGACAGGTGGTTGCAGATGAAGAGGCAGGGGCCGGCCGGCAGGTCCTTGAGGCCGTACACCCTCGCGTGGGACAGCCGTCCCCACACGCCATGCATCAGCCCGCGCACGACGTGGCGGCGGAGCCCGTAGGGCAGCAGTGACATCAGGGCGAAGAGAACTCGGAGCACGGGCCGGACCACGTCCTTTCCGGATGGCTGGACGTCCTCCCTGAAGATGTAGTCCTGCCCGGTGGGGTGGGTCAGCGGTCCTCCTGGAGCGCCGGTCTGCCCGCCTGCCCTTCCGTCATCCAGCCAACGATGCGCCTGCCCTTCAGGCCAAGCACGAGGAGCGGGAGGCGGCACCCCCGTCCACGCGGCCCCGCACCCCGCGTGTTATGGGAGGCCCATGAGCGCTGAAGCCACGCCCTCCCGAGCGAAGCGGCCCGTCGAGTACGAGGCCACCGTCACCGAGCTGCGGATGGAGACGCACGACACGGCGACGCTGCTGCTGGAGCTGGATGCGGGGGCTGGGCCGCTCGACTACAAGGCAGGCCAGTTCCTCAACATCGACCCGCACCAGTTCCGGGCGCTCGCGCACCAGTGCGCGTACCTGCAGGAGCAGAAGGGGCGCAAGGAGCCGCCGCGCTCGTACTCGCTCGCGTCCGCGCCGCATGAGCGGCACGTGGCCATCACCGTGAAGGACGAGGAGTTCATCCCGGGCGTCACGCGCTACGCGCCGCTGCTGTCGCCGCTGCTGGTGCACGGCCGGCTGGTGGGGGCGAAGCTGAAGGTGACGGGCTTCATGGGGCCCTACGTGCTGCCGGACGACGTGACGGAGCGCACGGACCACGTGCTGCACGTGGTGGCGGGCTCCGGCGCGGTGCCCAACTTCGCCATCGTGAAGGACGCGCTGCACCGGGGGCTGAAGCTGCGGCACACGTTCCTCGCGTCCAACAAGACCTGGGGCGACATCCTCTACCGCGAGGAGCTGGCCGCGCTGGAGCGCGCCGCGCCGGACCGCGTGCGGGTGGTGCACACGCTCACGCGCGAGACGGACGAGACGAAGTACGGCCCCGGGGTGCGCAAGGGCCGCGTCGCGGAGGCGCTCCTGCACGAGCTGCTTCCGGACCGCGACACCTGCCTGGTGTACGTGTGCGGACCCGCCATCACCCCGTGGGACCGGCGCAAGGCGCTGGAGACGCGCACGCCCGCCACGCCGCGCTTCATGGAGGCGGTGCTCGGCCACCTGCACGCGCTGGAGATTCCGGACAAGCGCATCAAGCGCGAGGCGTACGGCTGACCGGCCTCAGGGCTCGGGCGCGGCGGTGTCCACGGGCGGCAGCTGTTCCAGGAACGTCATCACGCGGTCCGCCGTGTCGCGCGGCCGCTCCATGGGGAACAGGTGCGAGGCGAGCGGGAGCGTGTCCACCCGCGTGCGCTGCATCTCGCTCTCCGCCCGCGCCAGCGCGTCGGGAAGGAGCGTGTCGGAGCGCTCGCCGCGCAGCACCAGCGTGGGCGCCGCGTTCGCGCGGATGAGCGTCCACGGGTCCGCGGGGAACGTCTCGAAGATGCGGGCCTCCCACTCGCGCGGAAAGCGCAGCCGGAAGTCGCCCTCGTCCGTGGGCACCAGGCCGTGGGTGATGTAGTCGCTGAAGCAGTCCGCGTCCCAGTCCTTGAACAGCGTGCGCTGACGGTACGCGGTGGCGGCCTCCTCGCGCGTCGTCCACCGGTCCCGCCGCCGCAGCGCGCCCCGCACGATGGCGGTGCGGTCCATGCGGCCCAGCAGCTTCATCAGGCGCAGCGCCCACAGCCGGGGGCCGGTGACGAGCACGGGGTCCAACGCCACCACCGCGCGGAACAGCCCCGGGTTCGCGGCGGACGCCATCAGCGTGCTGGTGCCGCCCACGCTGTGCCCCACGCCCAGCACGCCGGAGCGCCCACGCGCCTTCAGCTCGCGCGCCAGGTCCTCGCCCAGCTCCTTCCAGGTGGTGAGCGCCTTCGGGTCCTGGCCCGGCATCAGCGGCCGCGTGCGCAGGGACACCACGTGGTAGCGCGTGGCGAGCCGCGTGAAGAGCTTCCGGTACGTCTCCGGAGGGAAGCCGTTCGCGCAGGCGAAGTGCAAGAGCGGCCCGCTGCCGCCCCAGTCATCCAGCTCCAAGGCCATGCCCCTTCCCATCGACCCTCCCCCCCGCGTCGTGGCGGAGGGACTTCACGGCTCACCCCGCGCACATCCGGTGCCCTGACGGCCACCGCCGGCCCCACTCCGGGACGACACTGCGTACCCCGGCATTCAGACACCGCGAACGCCGCCCTGGGTTCCCCCGGCGGGCCCGACCTCCGGCATCGACGCCATCCTGACCGGCCCCCCTGACGTTCCCACGTCCTCCGACACGCGCCGGGGCCCGCCCTCAAGGGATTCAGCCACCTGGAGTGTCGTCCCGTGCGCAGCCCACGGTTGCCCGGTCATGTAACGCCTGCCCGGCCGCCTCGCACGGCCGGGCACGGCCTCCCCGGGATGGGGGACGCGCGTCCCCCACCCGTGAGGTTGCCTGCCCGTCCCTCCGGTCCAGGGGCGGTCCGCTTGCGCTCAGGATTCCGGAGGTGACGCGGGCGATGCGTCCGCCTCAGCCGTCGCGTCCGACGAAGGCTCCGTGTCCGCCGTGGGCTCCGCGCCGGCGCCCGCGGGCGTGATGCCCAACAGCCGCGTCAGCCGGGGCTGCACGCCCGTCTCCGCCAGCAGCGCCTGGAGCTGGAGCCGCGCGCGCCGGTTGTCCCGGTGCACCCGCCGCCCGAGGATGAGCTCGTTCTTCAACGAGTGTTCCCACCCGGTCAGCTCCGTCACCGTCACCTGGTAGCCGAACGCCTCCAGCGTCAGCGCGCGGATGACGTTCGTGAGGTGCGAGCCGAACTCGCGCCGGTGCATGGGGTGCTGGAAGAGCAGCGGCATGGAGCCGCCCGTCTTCGGCTTCTTCTCCTTCAGCTGCGCGGCCACCTCCGCCTGGCAGCACGGCACCACCGCCACGTGGTCCGCGCCGTGCTGGATGGCCGCCACCAGCGCGTCGTCCGTGGCCGTGTCGCACGCGTGCAGCGCCATCAGCACGTGGATGCGCTCCGGGTACTGGGCCGCGTCGATGTGCGCCGTCTGGAAGCGCATCCGGTCGAAGTGCAGCCGCTCGGCGCGGCCCTTCGCGCGCTCCGTCAGGTCCGGCCGCCCTTCGATGGACAACAGCTCCCCGCCCGCGGCGTCCTTGAGGAACAGCTCGTAGACGACGAAGCCCAGGTACGCGTTGCCGCTGCCGGCGTCCACCACCACGGGGTTCGCGTGGCGCGTCTGCACGTCCTCCATCGCGGGGCGCAGCAGGCCCACCAGGTGGTTCACCTGCTTGAGCTTGCGCAGCGCGTCCGCGTTGAGGTGTCCCTCGCGCGTGAGCAGGTGCAGCTCACGCAGGAGGGCCTGGGACTGGTCCGGCAAGAGCTCCTTGCGGACCTGCGGCGCCTTGACGTTCCGCCTCAGACGGACACCACTTCGGTGACCTCCGGGATCATCTCCCGGAGCCGGCCCTCGATGCCCATCTTCAGCGTCGCCGTGGACGACGGGCAGCCCGCGCACGAACCCTTCATGTGCAGGTACACGATGCCGTCCTCGAAGCGGTCCAGCGTGATGTCGCCGCCGTCCTGCGCCACGGCCGGGCGGATCTCCTCGTCCAGGATGAACTGGATGCGCTGCTCCACCGTGCCGTCCGCGCTCGTCGCCTGACGCGCCGCCGCGACCGCCGCCTCGTCCACCACCGGCAGGCCTTCCGACAGGTGCGTGTCCAGGGTGGACATCACGGAGTCGTTGAGCTCGTCCCACTCGCCGGACTCGCCCTTCGTCACGGTGACGAAGTTCGTGCCCAGCATCACCGCCGTCACGCCCTGGATGTCCATGAGCCGGAGCGCCAGGGGCGACTTGGCCTGCGCCTCGTCCCGGTTGGTGAAGTTCACCGCGCCACCGCCCAGCAGCTTGCGGTCCACCACGTACTTCAACGTGCTGGGGTTGGGGGTCCACTCGAGCTGGATGTTCACTGACATGTGTTCTCCCTACGAAAGTCCGCTTCCTCTAAAGGGCGCCGGGCCCCATAGCAACCTGTCCGGCTGTCAGGCAAACGCCCCGCGCCGTTCATTCACTCCGGATGGAGCAAAGGCCCGTCACCGATGTAAGACAGGCCCCTATGCCCTTCCCGCCACGTCTCGCCCACCTCGCCACCAAGGCCGTGGTGGTGGCCAAGCTGGGCCCCACCTACGCGGATGCCCACCGCATCGACTCCGAGGAGGCCGCCCAGCGCCTGTCCTCCGCCCTCTCCGGGCGCCTCCTGACCTCCCTGCTGGAGGCCACGTGGACGCAGATGCTCGGGAGCACGAAACGTCTCAAGGAAGAGGGCCTCCTGGAGAAGGTGGCCGCCACCCTGAGCGACCGGCCTCAGCGGCCGGGCAAGGTCGCCAACGTGACGCCCGGCTGGAGCGCGTTCCTCATCCTGGTGGACCTGGAGGTGGGCACCGCCAGCGACGCCGCCCGCCGCGTCATGGAGTCCGACGAGGGCCGCAAGCGCGCCGCCGCGGGGCTGACGGAGGTCGCGGGCTTCCTCGCCCAGGAGCTCACGCGCGGGAAGTAGGCGGCGCCCTGGTGGCCGTGGCGGCAGCCGCCACCCGCCGTTATAGGCTGGCGCTCGCCACGTCCATGTCCGCCCCGCTCCCCACCACGCTGCGCCTGCTTCAGTCCATCACCGACGTTCCCGCGCCGGCCTGGGACGCGCTCGTGGACCCGGGGTCGGTGCCCTTCCTGGAGTGGGGCTTCCTCGCCGCGCTGGAGGAGAGCGGCAGCGTGGTGCCCGAGCGCGGCTGGCACCCGCGCCACCTCACGCTGTGGCGGGGCTCGCGCCTCATCGCCGCCGCGCCCGCGTACCTCAAGGACGACAGCCACGGCGAGTTCGTCTTCGACGCCGCCTGGGCCACCCTCGCCGAGCGCGCGGGCCTGCGCTACTACCCCAAGCTCGTCCTGGGCGTGCCCTTCACCCCCGCCACCGGCCGCCGCGTGCTGGTGGCCCCCGGCGAGCACGCCCCCACCCGCGAGGCCGAGCTGTACAACGCCGCGCTGGAGTACGCGCGCGCGGAAGGGCTCTCCAGCGTCCATGTCCTCTTCCCCACCCCGGAGGAGCTGCCGGTGCTGGAGGCGCAGGGCTACGCGCTGCGGCTGGGCGTGCAGTACCTCTGGCGCAATGCGGGCTACCGGACGTTCGAGGACTTCCTCGGCCGCTTCCGCTCCAAGCGGCGGCACCAGCTTCAGCACGAGCGGCGCGCCATGGAGGCCCAGGGCATCAGCGTGCGCACGCTTCGCGGTGACGCGCTGGCGGAGGTGGACGCGGCCTGCGCCCACCAGCTCTACGTCTCCACGGTGGACCGCTACCCGTGGGGCGTTCGCTCGCTGACCGAGGACTTCTTCGCCCGCCTGCTCGCTGGCTTCCGCCACCGGTGTGAGTTCGTGGAGGCCCGCCGGGAAGGCCGCAGGGTGGCGGGCGCGTTCAACTTCACCGGGCCGAGCACGCTGTACGGGCGTTATTGGGGAGCGCTGGAGGAACATCCGTTCCTGCACTTCAACGTGTGCCTCTACCACCCGGTGGAGGACTGCATCGCCCGGGGCCTTCAGCGCTTCGAGCCCGGCGCGGGCGGCGAGCACAAGCTCACCCGGGGTTTCGAGCCGCACCTCACGTACAGTGCGCATCTGTTCCTCCACCCCGGCCTGGACCGGGCGGTGCGCGGCTTCCTGGCGCACGAGCGGGCAGCCGTCGAAAGCGGCCTGCCGCTGTGGTGGGCGGAGACGGGTTTCAAGGAGCGGGTCTGAAGCGTTTCACGCAGGCCCGCCAAAGGTTCGCGAAGCGAAGGCAAGGGAGTCCGCAAGCCCATGGCTCAGAAGCACCAACACGATGACGGCCAGGTCGTCACGGAGGCCGTCCCCAAGCAGAAGCTGAAGAGGCCGACGCTCTACAAGGTCCTCCTGCACAACGACAACTACACCACGCGTGAGTTCGTCGTGGCCGTGCTCAAGGAGATCTTCCACAAGTCGGAGACGGATGCCGTGCAGATCATGATGCACGTTCATTACAACGGCATCGGTGTGGCGGGCGTTTATACCTACGACGTCGCCGAGACGAAGCTCAAGACAGTGGAGGCCGCGGCGAGGGACAACGGGTTCCCCCTGCGGCTGTCCATGGAACCCGAGGAAGGCTGAACCGTGGCAGGACCATCGATTGCCAAAGAATTGCAGGCCAGCTTCCGCACCGCGCTCGACGAGGCGCGGAAGATGCGTCACGAGTACCTGACCCTGGAGCACCTGCTCCTGGCCCTCACCCGTGAGTCGCGCACCCGCGAGGTGCTCAAGGGCTGCGGCGCGAACGTCAAGCGCCTGCAGGAGAACCTGACCTCCTTCCTGGAGGAGACGGTCGAGCGGCTGCCTGACGACGTGGACGCCGAGCCCCAGCAGACCATCGGCGTGGAGCGCGTGCTCCACCGCGCCGCCATGCACGCGCTGTCCGCGGAGCAGAAGTACATCGACGGCGGGGACGTGCTGGTCGCCATGTTCCGCGAGGAGGAGAGCCACGCGCTCTACCTGTTGCAGCAGGAGGGCGTCACCCGCCTGGACCTGCTCAACTTCATCTCCCACGGCGTAGCCAAGGACGGCGAGTCGGAGGGCGAGTCGCGCCCCACGCCCGCCGGGGACGACGAGGACGGCGAGTCCCAGAAGAAGAGCCCGCTGGAAGCGTACGCCGTGCAGCTCAACGTGGAGGCGAAGGCGGGCCGCATCGACCCGCTCATCGGCCGCGACAAGGAGCTGGAGCGCACCATCCAGGTGCTCTGCCGCCGCCGCAAGAACAACCCGCTCTACGTGGGTGAGGCCGGCGTGGGCAAGACGGCCATCGCGGAAGGGCTCGCGCTCCACATCACCGAGGGCCGCGTGCCCGAGGCGCTGAAGAACGCGGTCGTCTACTCGCTGGACATGGGCGCGCTGCTCGCGGGCACCAAGTTCCGCGGCCAGTTCGAGGAGCGCCTCAAGGGCGTGCTCAAGGCGCTCCAGGAGCTGCCGGACGCCATCCTCTTCATCGATGAAATCCACACCATCGTCGGTGCCGGGGCCACGAGCGGCGGGTCCATGGACGCGTCCAACCTGCTCAAGCCCGCGCTGGCTTCCGGGCGGCTGCGCTGCATCGGCTCCACGACGTTCCAGGAGTTCAAGGCGTCCTTCGAGCGCGACCGCGCGCTGTCCCGCCGCTTCCAGAAGATTGAAGTGGACGAGCCCAGCGTGGAGGACACCGTCAAGGTGCTGGAGGGCCTGCGCAGCCGCTACGAGGAGCACCACCACGTGAAGTACGGCGAGGGTGCGCTCCAGGCGGCGGCGGAGCTGGCGGCCAAGCACATCAACGACCGGTTCCTGCCGGACAAGGCCATCGACGTCATCGACGAGGCCGGCGCCGCGGAGCGGCTCAAGCCGGAGGGCGTGCGCACGGGCGTCGTCTCCGCGCACGACGTGGAGCAGGTCGTCTCCAAGATGGCGAAGATTCCGGCCAAGAGCGTGTCCGCGAGCGAGGGCGTCCAGATTCAGAACCTGGACAAGGAGCTCAAGGGCGTCATCTACGGGCAGGACAAGGCCATTGAAGAGATGGTGGGCGCCATCAAGCTGTCGCGCTCCGGCCTGCGCGCGCCGGAGAAGCCCATTGGCAGCTTCCTCTTCTCCGGCCCCACGGGCGTGGGCAAGACGGAGCTGGCGAAGCAGCTGGCGCACAGCCTGGGCGTGGAGTTCCTGCGCTTCGACATGAGCGAGTACTCGGAGAAGCACACGGTGAGCCGGCTCATCGGCGCGCCTCCGGGCTACGTGGGCTTCGACCAGGGCGGCCTGCTGACGGACGCCGTGCGCAAGCACCCGTACGCGGTGCTGGTGCTGGATGAGATCGAGAAGGCCCACCCGGACCTCTTCAACATCCTGCTCCAGGTGATGGACCACGCGACGCTCACGGACAACAACGGCCGCAAGGCGGACTTCCGCAACATCATCCTCATCCTGACCACCAACGCGGGTGCGCAGGAGATGAGCACCAAGGCCATGGGCTTCGGGGATACCAGCGTGGTGGTGGACGGCTCGCGGGCGAAGAAGGCCATCGAGCGCACCTTCACGCCGGAGTTCCGCAACCGGCTGGACGGGTGGATTCTGTTCTCCGGCCTGCCCCCCGAGGTCATCCTCAAGGTCGTGGACAAGGAAGTGCGCCTGCTCCAGAAGGTGCTCGACGAGAAGAAGGTCAAGCTGGAGCTCACGCCCGCCGCCCGCGCGTGGCTGGCCGAGCACGGCTACGACCCGGCCTTCGGCGCGCGCCCCATGGCCCGGCTCGTGGACAACACGCTCAAGAAGCCGCTCGCGGAGGCGCTGCTGTTCGGCTCCCTCAAGAGCGGAGGCGTGGCCCGCTTCGACGTCGTGGACGACGCGGTGAAGCTCCAGGCCGAGTCCACCGAGGCCGTGCCGGCGTAAGCGCACCGCAGTACGGCACCGGCTTGAAGCACCCGAGGCCCCGGGCCCCCTTCATGGGGACTCGGGGCCTTCGTGTTTCCTACTTCAGCGTGATCTCGACCTTGTAGGCGCCCACGGCGCTGGAGAGCTGCTCGGAGATGATTTGGAGCGTGGTGGCCGCCTCGCCGGTGGAGCCGATGCGGGCCACGGTGTCGTCCATCATCTTGGACAGGTCATTCACCGCCAGGGTGATCTGATTGATGCCCACGTTCTGCTGGTTCACCGCGGCGGCGATCTGCCGCACGGCGGCGGCGTTGTCCTGGACGATGGAGGACAGCTCGCGCAGGTTCTGCCCGCTGTTGCGCACCTGAGCCAGGCCCGCCTCCATCCGCTCCGCGCCGCGCTCGGTGATGCGCACCGCGGCGGTGACGGAGTTGGCGATGTCGTCCAAGAGCTCCCGCACCCGCGTCGTGGCCTGGATGGACTGGTCCGCCAGCGCCCGGATTTCGCGCGCCACCACGCTGAAGCCCTTGCCGTGCTCACCGGAGCGCACCGCTTCGATGGCCGCGTTGAGCGCGAGCATGTTGGACTGGTCCGCCAGGTCCTTCACCGTCTGGGTGATGCCGCCAATCTGACGCGTGCGCTCGCCCAGCTCCAGGATCTTGTCCGCGATCTCCCCCACCTGCGCGCGGATGTCGTTGAGGCCCGCCATCGTCTGCTCGATGGAGGCCTCGCCCGCCTTGGCCAGGGTGTCCGCGCGCTCGGCGACGCTGAGCACGCTCTCCGCCTTCTGCGCGGCCAGCGTGGAGGTCTGCTTGATCTCCTGCGCCGTCACCTGCGTCTCCTGCAGCGCGGCGGCCTGGCGGGAGATGGTCTGCGCCTGCTCGGTGGAGGACGCGTTGAGGTGGTCCGTGGACTGGGTGAGCGCGGTGGCGGCGTGCTGCAGGTTGAGCGTCACCTCGCGCAGCTTGCCCACCATCTGCGAGAAGGAGTTGGACAGCCGCCCCACCTCGTCGTTGCCGCGCGTCTTGATGGGGCGGGTGAGGTCGCCGGACGCCACGATGTGGCCCGCCACGGACGTGAGCTCCGCCAGGGGCCGCACGATGCTCCGGCCGAACAGCGCCGCCAGCACCACGCCGCCCACCACCAGCAGCAGCGCGAACCCCAGCATCCGCCAGCGCAGCGCGTCCACCTTCGCGTCGATGAACTCGCGCGCCATGCCCACGTGCACGGTGCCCAGCCGCCCCTTCTCCGCCACGGCCGCCGCGACATCCAGCGCGCGCAGCGTCTTGCCGCCGCGCGACAGCCGGACCTCCGGCACCACGCGGGTGCGGCCCGTGCCCACGGCGGGCTGCGCGTCGAGCGCGGCCTTCAGGGGCTCCGGGAACGGGCCCTGGAAGGAGTGCACCAGCACGAAGCCCGTCGGGTCCTGGATGAAGATGTAGGCCAGGTCCTCGCGCTCACGGAACGTCTCCAGCAGCGGCTGGAGCGACCCCATGCCCGCGGACACGCCCTGCTCCGCCGCGATGGCCAGGCTCAGCGCCACGGACTCGCCCTCGCTGGCGTGGCGCTCCTCCAGGTTGGACGCCAGTTGGCGCGTGGCGATGAGCGTGAGGATGAGGGCCACGGAGGCGCTGATGACCGCCGTGACGAGCACGAACTTCTGCGCGAGTCCAAGCCCACGCAGGAGGGAAACAGGGAGCGCGGCGGAGGGCTTCAAGGGGACACTCCCGGGGTGGCGAGCTCGGGCGGCCGACCGTCGGCCACCCAACGCCAGGGACAACGCAGGCGGCTGCGATTTGTTGGCGAAGACCGTCTCACCGGGCGCCCCCCTCAGGGCCGCGAGCAGGACGGAACGGCGGACGCTGACAGCTCTGCAGGATGAGGTCCGCCACCAGGGCCAGGGGCGTGCCCCCGTCGGTGGCCTTCAGCTCCACGGCGGCGCGCGGCATGCCGTAGACGACGCTGGACGCCTCGTCCTGGGCCAGGGTGACGCCCCCGGCCTGGCGGATGGCCAGGAGGCCCCGCGCGCCGTCCTCGCCCATGCCGGTGAGGACGCCGCCGCCGCTCCTGCGGCCGTACGCCATGGCCAGCGAGCTCAGGAGCACGTCCCCGTTGGGGCACGGCCCCCCGGTGCTGCGCTGCAGGCGCGCCAGGCCGATGCTGTCCACCAGCAGGTCATGCCCGTCCAGCGGGAAGTACACGCGGCCCGGCTCCAGCCGCTCGCCGTCGCGCGCCACGCCCACCTGCAGCTCGCACACCTGGGACAGCCAGCGCACCATGCCCTGCGTGAAGCCCACGGTGATGTGCTGCGCCACCAGCATGGGCACCGGCAGGTCGCGGGGCAGCTTGGACAGCACCTCCGCCAGCGCGGGCGGGCCGCCCGTGGAGGCGACCAGGCCGAACACGTCCACCCGCGCCCCGCTGGGCACCGGCGGCGGCGCCACCGCGCGCGGGCGGCGGGAGATGACGGGCACCTCCGCCATCAGGCACACGGAGTGGGCCAGCTCCCGGCCCCAGCGGCGCAGCTCCTCCGCGTTGGTGACGTTGGGCTTGCCGATGAGCTCCAGCGCCCCGGCGCTCATCGCCTGGAAGCCCAGGTCCACGCCGCGCTGCTCCGCCACCGCGCTCACCACCAGGATGCGCGCGGGCGCCTGGGACATGATGTGCGCGATGGCCGCCGGGCCGTCCAGGCCGGGCAGCAGCAGGTCCATGGTGATGACGTCCGGGCGCAGGAGCCGCGCGAGCTGCACGGCGCGGTTGCCATCCCCCGCACGGCCCACGACCTCGATGCGCGGCTCCTCCGTGAGGAGCGCGGTGAGGGTGTTGGCCATGGTGGGCGAGTCATCCACCACGAGCACGCGAATGGACTTCTTCGAGCTCAAGCGCGGCTCCCACGGCGGCTCATCACGTCCAACACCTCCGCGAGCAGCCGGCCCGCGGCGCACTCGCGCTTGCTGAGGAAGCCGTCCGCCCCGGACGCCAGGCCCCGGTCGCGCGCGACCTGGGTGTCGTGCGCGGAGACCAGGATGACGGGCAGCGTGCGCGTGTCCTTGTTCTCGCGAAGCCGCGCGATGAGCTCGATGCCGTCCATCTCTTCCATGTCCAGGTCACAGATGACGACGTCGTAGGTGTCCGCCTGCAGCCGCTCCAGCGCCCGCGCCCCGCTGGCCGCCAGGTGCACCTGGAAGCCGCCCGCCTCCAGCATCGCCCGGTGCAGCGCGCGCGCGGTGAGCGAGTCATCCACCACCAGCGCCCGCCGGCTCACCGCCGACACCGTCACCTTCTCCGAATCCGACACCACCCAGTCCGGCCGGAGGATGAGCAGCAGCTCACCGCGGCTGAGCGTCGCCGCGCCCTGCCAGGCCGCCACGTCGCGCACCTCCGACGGCAGCGGGCGGATGACCAGGTCCCGGTCCCCCACCACCGCGTCCACGCCCAGCGCCACGCGCTTGCCGCCGCTCTGCACGATGAGCAGCGGCTGGCCTTCCGCGGGCGGAGACGACGCGCGCAGGCCCAGCCGCGCGCCCAGGTCCACCACCGGCAGCAGCTGCCCCTGGTATTCCAGGTGCGTGCGGCGCTTGCCCACGCGCAGCATGTCCGGGCGCGCCAGCTGCGTGGACTCCACCGCCAGCATGGGCAGGCCCACGAACTGCTCCAGCGCGCGCACCATCAGCACCGGCGAGCTGCCCAGGTCCACCGGCAGGGTCAGCACGAAGCGAGTGCCCTGCCCGCGCGTGCTCGACACCTCGATGCGGCCCTGCAGGGCCTCCACCGTGGCGCGCACCGCGTCCAGGCCCACGCCGCGCCCGGAGGTGTCCGTCACGTCCGAGCGGGTGCTGAAGCCCTCCGCGAAGATGAGGTCACGCACCTGGTTGTCGTTGAGCCGCGCCGCCTCCTCCGCCGTCACGAGCCCGCGCTTCTCCGCGGCCTTGCGCACCTGGTGCAGGTCGATGCCGCGCCCGTCGTCGCTCGCCTCCAGGTACAGCAGGTTGCCCTGCTGCTCCACGCGCAGCGTGAGCGCGCCCTCGTGGTGCTTGCCGGCCTTCTCGCGCTCGGCGGGCAGCTCCAGGCCGTGGTCCACGGCGTTGCGCAGGATGTGCACGAGCGCGCCCTGGAGCTTCTCCAGCAGGCGCCGGTCCAGCGACACCTCCGCGCCCACCACCGACAGCCGCGCCTCCTTGCCCAGTTGGCGGGACAGGTCGCGCACCATGCGCTGCAGGGGGTCCAGGATGGTGCGCGTGGGGCGCGTGGTGATGGCCTTGAGGCCCTCCTCCAGCGCGTCCACGACGTCGCTCGTCTCCTCGCCGTCGGTGCGCAGCGAGCGGCCCGTGCCGGACAGCAGCGTGCGCGCCTCCGCGGTCTCCGCCAGCAGGCCCTGCTTCGCGAGCAGCGTGGACACCCGCTCCAGCTCGCGGCTGCGCTCCTCCACGCGCAGGCGCACCTCGCGCAGGCGCTCCACCTCGCGCATCAGCGACGTGACCTGGTTGGCGCTCACCCGCCACCCGGCGTCCGCGGACTCGCCCGCGGGCTCCAGCGGGGCGGGTGCTTCAGCGAAGGGGTTGAACGGGGCACTGGCCGGGGCACTGACCGCCGGAGCACTCGCGGCCGGAGCGCCAGGCTCGGCGGGCGTGGCCTGCGCGAAGCCTCCGCCCGGCAGCACGGCGGACTCCTCCGGCGGCGGCGCGGAGGCGACCAACTGGGCCAGCGCGGCGGCGGGGTCCGGCAGGTAGTCCCCCCGGCCGTCCGCGTGCGCCTGGGCGCGCAGCATGAAGAGGTCCAGCCCGTGCAGCAGCACGTCCACCACCGGGCGCGGCATCTTCTGCGTGTGCGCCTTGAGCGGCGCCAGCGCGTCCTCCAGCTTGTGCGCGATGTCGCCCAGGTCCTGGAGGCCCAGCGACGCGGCGCTGCCCTTCAGCGTGTGCAGGTGCCGGCCCAGCCGCGTGTAGATTTTCGCGAGCGCGTCGTTCTCCAGCCCCTCGCGCTCCAGCTCCAGCAGGTCCATGGTGACCTTCTGGATGACCTCCTGGGCCTCCACGGCGAAGCCCGCGACCAGCGGCTGCAGCATCGGATCAACGGGCATGTCGCACTCCCACGTCGGAGCGGAGGAACAGGCGCCGCGGGTCGATGAGGTGGATGAGCTGCCGGTCCTGGGTGAAGACCTCCACCACCGGCCCCTCCGCCCGGGCGCGCGCGGCCTCCACGGACGCGAGCGGCAGCGTGGTGGGGCGCGGGATGGCCTCGCAGTCGAGCGCGCACAGCTCGCCGTCGCCCCGGTCCACCACCAGCAGCACGGCCGGGTCCTGCCGCCACCCGTGACCGCCCAGCAGCGACGCCAGGCTCAGCGCGGACAGCACCTGCCCCTGGAAGCGCAGCACGCCAATCACCGCGGGCGCGGACAGCGGCACCGGCGTCACCATGCGCAGGGGCAGCGCCGCGCGCAGCGACTCCAGCGGCAGCGCGTAGCGCTCCTCGCCCAGCGGGAACTCGGCGATCCAGTGGACCGCCTCCTCCACGGTGGACTCGCCCTGCTCGCGCAGGCGCGCGGCCCGGCGCGCGAGCAGATCCCGCGTCTCCGACTCCAGGGCCTCGTCCACCACCAACGGCGTCCCCTTCATTCCAGCGCCCCCAGATTCAGGTAGGCGTCAGCGGACGCCAGATAGAAGCGCGCGGGCAGCGCCTCCGGTCCATCCACCAATGCGTCCGGCGGCAGCTGCCCCGCCCGCGTGCGCAGCGCGCGCATCAGCGGGAAGGCCGCGTCCCGGGCGCCCGCGCGCTCACGCAGGAGCGCCAGCTCCAGCAGGCCCGGCAGGTAGTCCGGCGCCTGCTTCACCAGCAGCTCCAGCACCGCCGTCGCGCCGGCCACGTTGCCCTCTTCAATCCGCTCCAGCGCCTGCAGGTGCAGCCTCGCGGGCGAGGGCGGAGGGGACGGAGGCGGCGCGGGGGCGGCCGGAACGGGCGCGGACAGCCGCCGGGGCGCGGGCGACATGCGCGGCGCGACCACCGGCGGCGCCACGGGCAGCTGCGCGAAGGGGCGCTCCTCCAGGCGGGGCTTGCGGAAGGCCTGCAGCTCCGGAGGCCCCTCGCGCGTGAGCCCCGGCGGCGTGCGGTCCACCTCCACCGTGCCCAGGAACAGCAGCCCTCCCGGCGTCAGCGCCCGCGCCAGGTGGACGATGGCCGCGTCGCGCGCGGACGGAGAGAAGTACGTGAGCACGTTGCGGCAGAGGATGAAGTCGAAGTGCCCGAAGCGCTCCGGCAGCGGCGCCAGCAGGTTCGCCGGAGCGAAGCGCGTCACCTTGCGCACCTCCGGGAGGATGGAGACCTGACGCCCGTTGAGCAGCTCGTAGACGGGGTGCAGCGCGGGGGCGGACTCGCGCCGGGACCACGCGCCGTAAGTGCCGCGCCGCGCGGCCTCCAGGCTGGCCTCGTGCAGGTCCGTGCCCACGACTTCCACCGGCATCCCCGGGGGCGCGCACGCCAGCAGGCACGCGGCCAGCGAGTAGGCCTCCTCGCCGGTGGCGCAGCCCGCGCTCCAGCCGCGCAGGTGCAGGGCGCCGTGGCGCAGCGCGGATGGGATGCCCTCCTGCGTGATGTAGCGGAAGTGCTCCGGCTGGCGGAAGAAGTACGTCTCCCCCACCAGCACCGCGCGCACCAGCGTGTAGGCCAAGGGAGAGCCCAGCTGCTGCAATTCGCTCAGGACCTCCGTGGACACGCGGCCCCGGGCCAGCTCCGCGCGCAGCACGCGCTCCACCGCCTCCTGGGCGATGGCGTCGTCCCGGAAGCCGGTGGTGTCCGCCACCACTTCCCGGGCACGGGCCAGAAGCCTCGGGTCGAGCCCCGCACTCATGCGCTCCGCTCTTCCTCCACCGGCGCGAGCAGCGCGGGCAGGTCGCGCAGGAGTCCCCGCGCGATGAAGACCTTCGGATCCAGGATGGGCAGCGCCCGGCCGCCGGTGCGCAGCATGCCCACGAGCCCTTCCTGCAACAGGCCGTGCTCGGCGCCGCCCACCTTCTCCCGCCGGTCGATGTCGCCCGCCTGGAACTCCTCCGGGTCCTTCACCGTGTCCACGGTGAGCGCCAGCTGCACGCCCTCCGCTTCAATGACCACCAGCATCCGCTCCGGCAGGGGCACCCGGTGCTCCACGCCCAGCCGCAGCGCCACGTCCAGCACGCACACCGCCTGGCCGCGCAGCTCCACGTACTCGCGCAGGTACGACGGGCCGGTGGGCAAAGGCCGCGTCAGCGGCTGCAGCAGGACCTCCTTCACGGAGTCCAGCGGCACGGCGAACTCGCGCTCGCCCACGTTGAGCCGCAGCACCAGCATGGCCCCGGAGCGCGAGCGCCTGCGCGCGTTCTCCAGCGCTTCACCCACGCGCGCGAGCAGCTCGTCCGCGCGGAAGGGCTTGGGCAGGAACGCCTCCGCGCCGAAGCCCAGGCACGCCTCCGCGCGCTGCTTCTCCGAGGAGATGATGATGACCGGGATGTCCGCCGTGCCCGCGTCCGCCTTCATCCGCTGGAGCACCTCGTCCCCGTCCATCTCCGGCATGGACAGGTCCAGGAGCACCGCCGCCGGATGCAGCCGCCCCACCTTGTCCAGCGCCTCACGGCCATTGCTGGCCGTGTGGATGGTGTAGTGGCCGGAGAGGATGGCCCGCTCCAGCGCCAGGATGGCGTCGCTGTCATCCACCAGCAGCAGCGTCGGCAGGCTCACGGCGTTCAGCCCCCGGTCAGGAACTGACGGACCGTCTTGGTCAGCTCGTCGTGGGACACCGGCTTCTGGATGAAGGCGTTGGCCCCGGCTTCCGAGCCGCGCTGGCGAAGGTCGTTGCCCTTCTCCGCGGTCAGCAGGATGACCGGCACCTTCTTCACCTGCGCCTGCGCGCTCGCGCGGACCTCCTTCACGAAGGTGATGCCATCCATCACCGGCATGTTGATGTCCGCGATCACCACGCTCACCGGCACCAGCCGCAAGAGCTGCAGCGCGCGCTGCGCGTCCTCCGCCTCGACGATGCTGACCTTGAGGTTCATCAGGTAGATCTTGAGGATGTTGCGGACGGTGGGGCTGTCGTCCACCAGCAAGACATTGGTGCTCACTGTGCCACGGCTCCTCGCACAGGCTCCGCGGCGTGCGGAGATGTCCTGCGCTGCATGATTGATCCTACCGTGAGCGCTTCGACGGGCGGAAGCGGGGGGCCTCCGTCCGCCGGCAAGCCTGGCAGGTGATTGTCGGGACTTTCCGACAAGGTTGGATGGCGTCAGCCGTCCTTGGGCGTGGGGTTCGCCTGGACCCCTTCTGCGGGTGTCTCCACCGTCTCCACCGGCGGTGCGCCCACCGCGTGGTAGCCGCCGTCCACGTGAATCATCTCGCCCGTGGTGGACGACAGCCAATCCGACAGCAGGGCACAGGCCGTCTTGGCCACGTGGTCGTGGCTGTCCTTGTCGCTCCAGCCCAGCGGAGCCTGCTTGCCCCAGTACTGCGCCAGTGCCTTGAAGCCCGGGATGCCCTTGGCGGCGACGGTGGCCAGGGGGCCCGCGGCCAGCGCGTTCACGCGGATGCCCTTGGGGCCCAGGTCGCGCGCCAGGTAGCGCACGGTGGCCTCCATGGCCGCCTTGCACACGCCCATCCAGTCGTAGATGGGCCACGCCTGCCGGTTGTCGAAGTCCAGCGCCACGATGGAGCCGCCGTTCGTCATCAGCGGCGCGCACGCCACCGCCAGCTCCTTCACGGAGAAGGCGGAGATGCGGAATGCCGTCTGCACGCTCTCCCAGGGGGTGTTGAGGAAGTTGCCGCCCAGGGCGTCCTCGGGCGCGAACGCGATGGCGTGCAGCACGCCGTCCACGCGGCCCCACTTCTGGCGCAGCGCCTCCGTCAGCGCCGGAAAGTGCGCCGGGTTCGTCACGTCCAGCTCCAGCACCTCCGTGCCGGGCTTGAGCCGCTTCGCGCTGCGCTCCGTGAGGGACTTGGCCCGGCCAAAGCCGGTGAGGATGACCTCGGCGCCCTGCGCGATCGCGTGCTCCGCGACGCCAAAGGCCAACGACTGCGGGGTGAGCACGCCGGTGATGAGCAGCTTCTTGCCCTGGAGGAGCATGTCGGTACGTTCTCGATTGGGGAGGGAAGAGGGGGCGTGTGCTTACCACTCCTGAACGTTGGAGGGAGGCCCCCGCCGTCCCTTCTCCCGCGGCCCCGGATGTACGTCTGTTCAGCATGCCAGGGAATCCGGCGCTCGGTGAAGCTCCGCTCACTTGGAGGATGACTCCAGCTGCTCTCTTGAGCGAAGACAGGCAGCCGGGCGTGACGCGGTTCAACAAACCTGAGGCGAAAACCCCCCAACACGTCCCCCATCCAGTAAAAGACCCCCGCCATGGCGAATTTCCAGGACAGTTTCCTCTCGGGTGGAAACATCGACTTCATCGAGGGGCTCTACGCGCGCTTCCTCGAGGATCCGGGCAGCGTGGACGCGAGCTGGCGCGAGGTGTTCGAGCGCAACGACGGCACGGGCCGCCCCATCTTCAACACGAAGCTTCTGGAGGCCCCGACACCCGCCGCACCGGAGGGTAAGGGCAAGGGCAAGGCGAACGGCGTGGCCGCGCAGGCCCCGGCCGCCGCTCCGCAGGCTGCCGCCGCTCCGGCGCAGGACATCGGCCTGCAGTCGAAGGTGGACCAGGCCATCACCGCCTTCCGGCTGCGCGGCCACCTGCGCGCGAAGCTGGATCCGCTGGACCGCCCGCGCCCGCAGCTGGGGCACGTGGCGGACGTGGCGCTGATGGATGAGAACCACTTCTCCGCGAAGGAGCTGGAGCAGGCGGTGGAGTGCAACAACGTCTTCCCGCAGCAGCGCGTGCGCCTTTCGGACCTCGTCACGCGCCTGCGCCGCACGTACTCCGACCACATCGGTGTGGAGTTCATGCAGATGCTCGACAGCGAGCGTCGCCGCTGGCTCATGAAGCGCATGGAGCACAGCGACAACCGCACGCCGTTCTCCGTGGAGGACCAGCGCCACATCCTCACGAAGCTGTCGTACGCGGAGGGCTTCGAGAACTTCCTGCACACGAAGTACGTGGGCGCCAAGCGCTTCAGCCTGGACGGCGGCGAGGCCCTCATCCCCATGCTGGACGCGCTCTTGGAAGTGGGCAGCGGCATGGGCCTGAAGGAGCTGGTCATCGGCATGGCCCACCGCGGCCGCCTCAACGTGCTGACCAACATCCTGGGCAAGAAGCCGGATCAGATCTTCAGCGAGTTCGACGGCCCCAAGGACCCCAAGGCGTACCTGGGCCGCGGCGACGTGAAGTACCACATGGGTTTCTCGTCGGACCACACCACGCGCGCCGGCACGAAGGTGCACCTGTCGCTGGCCTTCAACCCCAGCCACCTGGAGTGCGTGGGCCCCGTGGTGGAGGGCCGCGTGCGCGCCAAGCAGGACCGCGGCGGGGACGCGGAGCGCACCGGCGTGGTGCCGCTGCTCATCCACGGCGACGCGGCCTTCATCGGCCAGGGCATCACGTCGGAGACGCTCAACTTCTCCGGCCTCAAGGGCTACACGACGGGCGGCACGGTCCACATCGTCATCAACAACCAGGTGGGCTTCACCACCGACCCGTCGGACTCGCGCTCCAGCATCTACTCCACCGCCATCGCGCAGATGCTGGACATCCCGGTGTTCCACGTGAACGGGGATGACCCGGAGGCGTGCGTGCACGCGGCGCGGCTGGCGGCGGAGTACCGCCAGACGTTCAAGAGCGACGTGGTCATCGACCTCATCTGCTACCGCCGCTACGGCCACAACGAGGGCGACGACCCGTCCTTCACCCAGCCGGCGATGTACGACCTCATCCGCAAGCACCCACCGGTGCGCGCGCTGTACGCGAAGGCGCTGGCGGAGGCCGGCCGCATCACCACGGAGGAGTCGGACGCGCTCAAGCAGCGCTGCTTCCAGGACTTCGACGCGGCGCTCACCCGCGCCCGCCAGGAGAGCCAGTTCAAGGAGCCCAACGCGCTGGAGGGCCTGTGGAAGCCCTACAAGGGCGGCCTGCTGAAGAACGCGCCCCAGGTGCCCACGGCGGTGGCCAAGGCCACGCTGCGCGACGCGCTCCAGAAGCTGGCCACGGCGCCGGAGGGCTTCAACGTCCACCGCGACGTGGAGCGCACGGTGCTCAAGAAGCGCCAGGGCATGCTGGAGAGCGAGGAGCTCCAGTGGAGCGAGGGCGAGTCGCTGGCGTACGCCACGCTCCTGTCGGAGGGCTACACCATCCGCCTGTCCGGCCAGGACAGCGAGCGCGGCACCTTCAGCCACCGCCACGCGGTGCTGCACGACACGCAGACGGGCGAGGAGTTCACGCCGCTGCGCCAGTTCGCCACGGGCAAGGCGACGTTCAACGTCTGGAACAGCCCGCTGTCGGAGATGGGCGTGCTGGGCTTCGACTACGGCTACAGCCTGGACGTGCCGGACGGCCTCACCGCCTGGGAAGCCCAGTTCGGTGACTTCGCCAACGGCGCGCAGATCATCATCGACCAGTTCATCGCCGCGGCGGAGAGCAAGTGGCGCCGGCTGTCCGGCATCACGCTGCTGCTGCCGCACGGCTACGAGGGTCAGGGCCCGGAGCACTCCAGCGCGCGCCTGGAGCGCTTCCTGGACCTGTGCGCCGAGGACAACCTCCAGGTCTGCTACCCCACGACGCCCGCGCAGATCTTCCACCTCTTGCGCCGCCAGGTGCTGCGCCCGGTGCGCAAGCCGCTGGTCATCATGTCGCCCAAGAGCCTCCTGCGCCGTCCGGAGGCCACCAGCCGCATGGACGACCTGGCCACGGGCGCGTTCCAGGAAGTGATTCCGGACGCGAAGGCGGACGCCGCGAAGGTGAAGCGGCTGCTCTTGTGCAGCGGCAAGGTGTACTACGACCTGGCCAAGGCCCGGGACGAGCGCAAGGACGACTCCATCGCCATCGTGCGCGTGGAGCAGCTCTACCCGTTCCCGCAGGACGAGCTGGCGAACCTGGTGGCGAAGCTGCCGGCGCTCCAGGAGCTGTACTGGGTGCAGGAGGAGCCGCGCAACGCGGGCGGGTGGCACTTCATGTTCCCGCGCCTGCACGACCTCCTGTCGCACCGCGCGCAGCAGACGGTGAAGCTGGGCTACATCGGGCGCGCCGAGGCCGCCAGCCCCGCCACCGGTTTCACGAAGACTCACGACTACGAGCAGCAGCTCATCATCGAAGAAGCCATCCTCCGAGGACCCCAGAATGGCCGTTGAACTGAAAGTCCCCCCGCTCGGCGAATCCATCACCGAGGCCGTCGTCGGCAAGTGGAACAAGAAGCAGGGTGAGTCTGTCTCCGCGGACGAGCCGCTCGTCGTGCTGGAGACCGACAAGGTCACCATCGACGTGCCCTCCCCCGCCGCGGGCAGCATCGCGTCCATCGCCTTCAAGGAGGGCGACAAGGTCCGCGTGGGCGACGTGCTGGGCACCATCGAGGCCGGTGCTGGCGCCGCTGCCTCCTCGCCCGCCGCTGCCGCCGCCACGCCCGCGCCCGCCCAGGCCGCGGCGCCGGTGGCGTCCGCCGCCGCCCAGGCCGGAAGCGACGCGCGCATCACCCCCACCGCGAAGAAGATGGCGGAGGAGAACCGGGTGGACGTGGGCCAGCTGAAGGGCTCCGGCACCGGCGGCCGCATCATGAAGGAGGACGTGCAGGGTCAGTTGAACCGCCCCGCCGCCACCCCTTCCGCGCCTCCGGCCCCCACCGCGCCGTCCGGCCCGCGTCCCAACGCCGCGCGCGAGGAGCGCGTGCGCATGACGCCGCTGCGCAAGCGCGTCGCCGAGCGCCTGCTCCAGGCCCAGTCCAACGCCGCCCTGCTCACCACCTTCAACGAGGTGGACATGGGCGAGGTGATGGCGCTGCGCAAGAAGTACAACGACAAGTTCCAGGCGAAGCACGGGGTGAAGCTCGGGTTCATGAGCTTCTTCATCCGCGCGTCCGTGGAGGCCCTCAAGGCGTTCCCGCAGATCAACGCGGAGATCGACGGCGAGGACGTCATCTTCAAGCACTACTACGACATCGGCGTGGCCGTGAGCGGCAGCCGTGGCCTGGTGGTGCCGGTGGTGCGTGACGCGGACAAGCTGTCGCTCGCGGACCTGGAGAAGACGGTCGGTGACTACGGCGGCCGGGCGCGCAACGACAAGCTCACGATGGCGGACCTCACGGGCGGCACGTTCACCATCACGAACGGCGGCATCTTCGGCTCCATGCTGTCCACGCCCATCCTGAACCCGCCGCAGACGGGCATCCTGGGCATGCACAACATCGTGGAGCGCCCCGTGGCCCGCGACGGCCAGGTGGTCATCCGGCCCATCATGTACATCGCCCTCACGTACGATCATCGCCTTGTGGACGGTCGCGAGGCGGTGCAGTTCCTCGTGCGCGTGAAGGAGTGCATCGAGGACCCCGAGCGCCTGCTGCTCGACATCTGACTTACTCCCCCGCACATGGCGGTGCGGGGGTGGAAGACGGGCATTCCCGGTGGGCCGGCTGGACTTCCAGTCGGCCCTTTCACTACAAATAGGTCTGTCTCCCCGGTCGTCGGGCAGAACGGGCGGCCTTCCCCACGGCAGCCCTGCAAACGCAAGGAAGCGCAATGGCAACTGGTACCGTGAAGTGGTTCAACGACGCGAAGGGCTTCGGCTTCATCACCCAGGACGGCGGCGGCGAGGACGTGTTCTGCCACCACACCGCCATCAACATGGATGGGTTCCGCACGCTGGCCGAGGGCCAGAAGGTGGAGTTCGAAGTCACCAAGGGCCCGAAGGGCCTGCAGGCGCAGAACGTCCGCGCGGCGTGAAGTGACGCGTCTCAGCCATTCCTCACGGACTGGTTGAAGCAACAGAGGCCCGGCCCCGAAAGGGAACCGGGCCTCTGCCTTTTCAGGGGCTGGGGTGCCGCCCTACTTCTTCAGGGTCTGCTCGAAGTGGGCGATGACGCGCTCGTACTGGCGCTCGGTGACGACCGGGTCCGGCACCATGTGCGTGAGGCCGGACAGGGGCAAGAGCTGGTGCGGCTTGCCCGCGCGGAAGAGCGCGTCCGACAGCTTCAGCGTGTGGAAGAAGTAGACGTTGTCGTCCGCGGTGCCGTGGATGAGCAGCAGCGCGCCGATGGGGCTGTCCTTCTTCGCGTACGTCAGCAGGCTGCTGACCTCGTAGGCCTTGGGCGACTCCTCGGGCAGGCCCAGGTAACGCTCGGTGTAGTGCGTGTCGTAGTCGCGCCAGTCCACCACCGGGGCGCCGGACACCGCGGCCTTGAAGAAGTCCGGGCGCTTCAGCGCGGCCAGCGCGGCCATGTAGCCACCGAAGCTCCAGCCGGTGATGCCCACGCGGCTCAGGTCCATCTCCGGCACTTCCTTGGCCAGCGCCTGCACCGCTTCAATCTGGTCATCCAGCGTGACGGTGGCGAAGTCGTGCTTCACCGCGCGGTTCCACTCGGCGGTGCGCAGCGGCGTGCCGCGGCCGTCCACCTTCACCACGAGGAAGCCGTGGTCCGCGAACCACTGGCTGAGCAGGTGCGCGGCCATGGACTGGTGCACCACGGTGACGGTGGGGCCCGCGTAGACCTCCACGATGACGGGCAGCTTCTGGCCGGGCTTGAAGTCGCGCGGCTTCACCAGCGAGGTCCAGAACTTCTTCGGGCCCACCTGGCGGACCTCGAAGTTCGGCGTGAAGGACGGCTCCTGCGCCACCTCCGGCAGCTCGCCCAGCTTCGTGCCGTCGCCCTTGAGGACCACCGTGCGCGGCATGGCCTTGGGGCCCTGCGTGTTGAGGACGATGAGGCCGCCGTTCTTGGAGACGAGCCCGCCCTCCACGGCCGGGCCGCTGGTGCCGGTGGCCACCTTCTCCGGAGCGCCGCCGGCCTTCACGCGCCACAGGTGGCTCTCCGTGGGGTTCGGGTCGCCGGTGAAGAACAGCGTCTTGTCCGCCTGCACGAAGCGCGCGAGGTTGCGGTAGCCCGCGTCCGGCTTCACGACGGAGCGGTCCAGCTCGCCGTTGGCCTTGCGCAGCTCCACTTCCGGGCCGCCGTTGCGCTCGGTGTACCAGAGGAAGCCGGAGCCATCCTCCAGCCACAGCGGGTAGTCCTGCGCCAGCTCCACCCAGGCGTCGTCCTTCTCCGTGAGCAGGACGCGCGTCTTGCCCGAGGCCGGGTCCACCGCGAGCACCTGCTCCTCCGTCTGGAGCCGGTTCTGCACCACGAGGGTCAGCGGCCCGCCCTTGTCCCACTTCACCGTGGCCAGGTACGGGTACTTCTGCGCGTCCCACTGCGCCCACACCGTCTTGCCGCCGGTGACGGGCGTGATGCCCAGGCGCACCTTCGCGTTCGCCTTGCCGGGACGCGGGTACGGGAAGATCTCCCCGCCCTTCTCCGGGTGCATCACGTCCACGATGGTGAGCTTCTCCACGTCGGACGTGTCGGACTCCGTGTAGGCGATGGACTTCGAGTCCGGGCTCCACCAGTAGCCGGAGAAGCGGCTCATCTCCTCCTGCGCCACGAACTCCGCCAGGCCGTGCGTCTTCTGCGCGGTGCCGCCCTGCGTGACGCGCTTCTCCTGGTTGGCGGCCAGGTCCACCCGGTACACGTCGTGCTCACGCACGTACGCGACCTGCTTGCCGTCCGGAGACAGGCGCGGGTCGATGACGCCAGCGCCCGTCTTCAGCTCCGTGGACTTCCCCGTGGCGCGGTCCACCACGTAGAGGCGGCCGGAGAGCGGCACCAGCAGCTGGTTGCCGTCCTCGGAGAGGTTGTAGGACGTGAAGCCCCGGGCGCTCACGCGCATGCGCTCGCGGCGGGCCTTCTCTTCCGGAGACAGCGTCTCCTCCCCACCCTTGAGCAGGGATTCAGGGGTGAGCAGCTCACGCGACTGGCCGTTGGCCACGTCGAACGCGTAGAGCATCTGCACGTTGGAGGTGGGGGACGTGCGCAGGAAGAGGACGGACTTCTCGTCCGGGGTGATGCGCGTGCCCACCGGGCGGCCGCTCTGGAAGCGGCGCGTCTCGGCGTACTGACGCAGGAAGGTGTCCGGCTGCTTTTGCGAAGGGGCCATGGCGGAGGGTTTGCGCTCCTGGGCGATGGAGGGGGCGCTGCTCATGAGGAGAAGCGCGGCGGCGGTAAGGACCTGACGCATGCGTAGCTGAATCCCCGCGCGGGGCGGGGCTCCTTTCGCGGGAAGGTGCGGGCAAGCCTACACTCCGGCCGCCGCGCGGCCCCCTCAACGTCCAGCCGTCCATCGGATTCCCACCGGAAGCGGACGAAGCCCCCGCAGCCCCCGGGGCCTCCCGCTACTTCAGGTTCTGCTGGAAGTGGGCGATGACGCGCTCGTACTGACGCTGTGTGACGATGGGGTCCGCCACCATGTGCGTGAAGCCGGCCAGGGGCAGCAGCTGGTGCGGCTTGCCCGCGCGGAAGAGGGCATCCGACAGCTTCAGCGCGTGGAAGAAGTAGACGTTGTCGTCCGCGGTGCCGTGGATGACCAGCAGCGCCCCGATGGGCCCCTCCTTCTTCGCGTACGTCAGCAGGTTGCTGACGTCGTAGGCCTGGGGGTTTTCTTCCGGCAGCCCCAGGCACCGCTCGGTCGCGTGCGTGTCGTAGTCGCGCCAGTCCGTCACCAGCGCTCCCGCGACCCCGGCCTTGAAGAAGTCCGGGCGCTTCATCACGGCCAAGGCGGCCATGTAACCGCCGAAGCTCCAGCCGGTGATGCCCACGCGGCCCAGGTCCAGCTCCGGCACTTCCTTCGCCAGCGCCTGCACGGCTTCAATCTGATCATCCAGCGTGATGGTGGCGAAGTCGTACTTCACCGCGCGGTTCCACTCCGCGGTGCGCAGCGGCGTACCGCGGCCGTCCACCTTCACCACCAGGAAGCCCTGGTCCGCCATCCACTGGTCGAGCAGGTGCATGGACATGGACTGGTGCACCACCGTGGTGATGGGGCCGCCGTAGATGTCCACGATGACGGGCAGCTTCTGGCCCGGCTTGAAGTCACGCGGCTTCACGAGCGAGGTCCAGAACTTCCGCGCGCCCACCTGGCGGACCTCGAAGTTCGGCGTGAAGGACGGCTCCTGCGCCACTTCCGGCAGCTCGCCCAGCTTCGTGCCGTCGCTCTTGAGCACGACGGTGCGCAGCATGCTCTTGGGACCCTGCGTGTTGAGGACGACGAGGCCACCGCTCTTGGAAACGCTGCCACCCTCCACGGAGGGGCCGGGGGTGCTGGTGGCCACCTTCTCCGGCGTACCACCGAGCTTCACGCGCCACAGGTGGCTCTCCGTGGGGTTCGGGTCGCCGGTGAAGTACAGCGTCTGGTCCTTCTCCACGTAGCGCGAGAGGGCCCGGAAGCCGGCGCCCGGCTTCACCACGGAGCGGTCCAGCTCGCCGTTCGCCTTGCGCAGCTCCACCTCCGAGGCGCCGTTGCGGTCGGTGTACCAGAGGAAGCCGGAGCCATCCTCCAGCCACAGTGGGAACTCCTGGTGCAGGTCGATCCACGCCGCGTCCCGCTCCGTGAGGAGCACGCGCGTCCTGCCCGTCGCCGGATCCACCGCGAGCAACTGCTCCTCCGTCTGGTGCCGGTTCTGCACGAGCAACGTCAGCGGCCCGCCCTTGTCCCACTTCACCGTGGCCAGATACGGATACTTCCGCGCGTCCCACTGCGCCCACACGGTCTTGCCTCCGGTGACGGGCGTGATGCCCAGGCGCACCTTCGCGTTCGCCTTGCCCGCGCGCGGATAGGGGAAGGACGCACCGGGCTGCTCCGGGTGCATCACGTCCACGACGGTGAGCTTCTCCACGCCGGAGGTGTCGGACTCCGCGTAGGCAATGAACTTCGCGTCCGGGCTCCACCAGTAGCCGGAGAAGCGGCCCATCTCCTCCTGCGCGACGAACTCCGCCAGGCCGTGTGTCTTGTCCGCCGTGCCGCCCTGCGTGACGCGCTTCTCCTGGTTGGCGGCCAGGTCCACCCGGTACACGTCATGCTCACGCACGTACGCGACCTGCTTGCCGTCCGGGGAGAGGCGCGGGTCGATGACGCCGGAGCCCGTCTTCACCTCCGTGGATTTTCCCGTCGCGAGGTCCACCACGTAGAGGCGGCCGGAGAGCGGCACCAGGAGGCGC
Source organism: Corallococcus macrosporus (assembly GCF_017302985.1). Classification (NCBI taxonomy): domain Bacteria; kingdom Pseudomonadati; phylum Myxococcota; class Myxococcia; order Myxococcales; family Myxococcaceae; genus Corallococcus; species Corallococcus macrosporus. The sequence continues at coordinate 693,890 of NZ_JAFIMU010000017.1, read as the reverse complement.
TTGCCGTCCTCGGACAGGCTGTAGGACGTGAAGCCCCGGGCGCTCATGCGCATGCGCTCACGGCGGGCCTTCTCTTCCGGAGACAGCGTCTCCTCCCCGCCCTTGAGGAGGGCCTCCGGCGTGAGCAGCTCGCGCGTCTGACCGCTGGCCACGTCGAACGCGTAGAGCATCCGCACGTTGGACGTGGGGGACGTGCGCAGGAAGAGGACGGACTTCTCGTCCGGCGTGATGCGTGCGCCGACCGGGCGCCCGTTCATGAAGCGGCCTGTCTCGGCGTACTGGCGGAGGAAGGACGAAGGCTCCTGGGCCAGGACCGGCATCCCCAGGAGGAGCAGCGCGACGGTGACGAGTGGACGCATGCGTGATTGAACCCCGAGGGACGGGGCTCCTTTCGCGGCAAGATGGGACACGTCTCCAACGACGGAGCCTGGAGGGGATTTCCTCCCGCATGAATTCGAAAGATGACGACGCCCTGCGCCACCTGCGCCTCGCGGGCGTGGTGCGGCTGGGGCTGGGTGGTGGCCGGGGCCCGACGGATGCCTACGTGTTCGACCCGCACCGGCTCGCGCTGCCCGCGTGGGCCTGTGCCCTGGGCGACGCGGGGCTCCCTGCCCTGCTCGTCACGCTGGACCGGCACCTGGACATCGTCGTGCCTGAGCGCCCCGGCGACATGCCGGACCGCTCCGCCGGCCTGCGCGCGCTGGACGAGCACGCGCGGTGGCGCCTGGACGTGCGCAACTACGACCACATCGTCGCGGCGATGGAGGCGAACCTCGTGGGCGACGCGCTGATCATCGCGCGCACCCGGCCCCGGGGCTCCTTCGCAGGGGACACGTACGTGGACACGCGGGGCCGCTCGCACCGCATCGTGTCGGTGACGACCGTGGACCGCGCGGCGGAGGCGTACCTGCACCCCGGCCCCACGGACGCGGTGCGCGACGTGCTGGAGGCCGCGTCCGCCGTGCTGCTGGACGTGGACCTGGACTGCTTCACCAGCCTGAGCGACGCGGACCCCACCACCGTGCTGCCGTGGCCGAAGGCCGTCATCCGCGAGTTCCTCCTGCCCCCCGACTCGGAGCCCTTCTGGGACGCGGTGCTGGGCAAGGCCGTGGCGCTCACGCTGGCGCGGGAGCCGCACCACTGCGGCGGGCTGCTCGCGTCCGGTGAGCTGTTCCGCGACGTGGCGGAGGTCCTCTTCCGCGAGCTGCTGCGCGTCGAGCCGCCCTGACATTGCCCGGAGGCTAGAGTTCCACCCCCCATGTCCCAGCCCCACGTCCCGGGTAGACCTCCCCCCCCTCGCGGATCGGCTGTCATTGTCCGAATGGCGCACGCAGCCGTCATCGCGTGGATGCTGCTCGTGGGAACAGGCTGTGCGGCATCCCGGAGCGTGCTGCTCAGCACGGACCGCGGCGCAACCCGTGTCCACACGCCGCGGCGGGACGTCCGGCCCCCGGCGCTGGAGGAAGACGCCTTCGTGGCCACGGTCGCGGACCTTGCACGAACCGCTCCTGTTTCCACGCATCCGCTGGAAACGGCTCGGCGGTTGCTGGCGGCGACGCCCCCTTCGCGTCCTTACGCCCAGGTGCGTGGACACCTTGGGCTCGTCTCAGTGCAGGAGCCAGGACGCGGACACCTCCAGCTCACCGAGGCTCCCGCCGAGGAACTGACAGCGGCGTATGGCCGTTGGTGCAAGCGCAAGGCGCTCTCCGGCGATTGCCTTCACCTGCTGGAGCACGGGCCCTCGCTCGACGAGGACGGCAAGCGCACGCTGGCCTTCTCCATCGCACTGGACTTGGTGTGGGACGAGACGGGGGACGCGCTGCGAGGCATGACGGATCGCGAGGCGGTGCTCTCGATGATCGTCACGACCAGCGCCATGTACCTGGGCCTGTGGCTGTTACCGGAGCCGGTGTCCAAGGGCATCGCGGCGACGATGACAGCAGTGCTCATCGCCTACCTGGGGGTCGACACGGTGTGGAGTCTCATCCACGGATGGATGCGGCTCGCGGAAGCGGTGGCGGAAGCCACGACCTTCGAGGCACTCCGAGACGCGGGTGAGCAGTACGGAAGGGTGCTGGGAGAGAACGCCGCGCGGGCCTTCGTCATGCTGGCCACGGCTGCCCTGGGCAGCACCGCGGAGACGCTGGCCGCGAAAGTGCCCACACTGCCCGGTTCCGCACAGGCCTCACTCGTGGGCGTGGCCCAAGGAGGCTTCCGACTGGGCGCGGCCGCACAGGTGGAGTCCGTGGCCGTGTCCGCGACGGGGGACATCCTCCTCACGCTGGCCCCGGGCGCGGTGGCGACCGGTGGGCCCGTGGACGTGCCTGGGCCGAAGCATCACATCGCGTCCGACAAGTTCAGCACGTCCACCGCGAACGGAGGCCCGTGGACACCGCGCTACCAACAACTCTTCGACAAGGCGGGCATGTCCCTGAATGCCCCTGAGAACCAGGTTCACGTTCCGGGGCACAAGGGGCCTCATCCGCAGGAGTACCACGAGGAGGTCTTTGAACGGTTGAGGCTCGCGACCAGCACATGCCGGACGATTCAGCAGTGCCGGGTCGACCTGACGGAGGCGCTGAGGATCCTCGCGAAGGAACTCACCACGGAGAACTCCTGGCTCAACAAGCTGGTCACCCGGGGTGGTGGATGAGTCAGGATGCCCATGTGACGCCTCGGTACTTCAAGCTCACGGACGATGTGACACTTCCCGGCCGATGGGAGCTGGGGACCCCCGTCGATGCCCTGGGGCAGGCCCACGGCTCCTGGCTTTTCATGCAAGGCACTCCCGCGCGTGTGGAGGGGGCTCTACACGTTCCGTCCTACGCGCGGGGAAGGGCGCTCGACTTCTCGCTCGCGGATGCGGGCGCGGTTCCTGTCGTTTCCCAGCGGGTCGCGGAAGTGCTGTCTCGACTGGCCCCCGGAGACGTGGAGCTGTTTCCCGTGACGATGGATGACACCCCGGCCCCGTACTTCCTCGTCAACGTCGTGCGCGTCATGAAGTGCATCGACGACACAGCATCAGGCGAGGTTCGTTACTGGATGCCGGAGGATGGGAGGCCCGAGCGGGTCGGCACCTATCAAGCAGTTCATCGGCTGCGCATCGACCCAGCCAGGGCCGGGGACGCGAAGGTCTTCCGCACCTGGGGCTGGCTCATCGCGCTCATTGTCTCCGAGGACATCAAGCTTGCGCTGGAAGCCATCGAAGCCACGGGGGTGCAGTTCAAGGACGTGTCCCCTCTCCGCTGATTCCGCGAGCTGCTGCGCGTCGAGCCGCCCTGAAGCTCAGGAGCCTCAGGGTGAGTCGAGGAACGAGGGCCGGTAGTCCGTCACCTGCCCGCTGCTGAGCGACAGGCGGCTGCCCACCGGAGGACGGTCGCCGTTGAGCACGTAGCCGAAGTCGATGCGGAACGGGAACACGTTGAACTGGGGGAACAGCAGCCGCAGGCCCACGCCCACGGTGGTCACCATCTCCGGCCGCTTGTTGAAGGCGCTGCCGGAGTCGAGGAAGAACACCCCGCCCAGGTGCACCGTGCGCACGACGAGCGGCGCGGTGCGGTACTCCAGGTTCACCAGCAACAGCCGCTTGCCGGAGTACGCATCCACCGCCGCGCCGCGCAGGCCGTTGCTGCCACCCAGCAGGCTCACGCGGTCCGACAGGTCGTCGATGTTCACGTCCAGCAGGCCGCGCGCCACGAAGCGCCCCCCGAGCACGCGCGGCGACACCTGCACCAGCTCCGCGGCCCAGCGGCGGTTCGTCCAGCCCTCCTTCGCGCCGGGCGTCTGCGCGCTGAACTGCTGGCGGATGGACGCGGCCGCGGACGCGGTGGTGAGCGCGTCCCCCCAGTGCACGCGGTAGCGCAGGGACAGGCCCCCTTCCGCGAAGTGCGCCGCGGACGGGAACACCGGCGGCGCGTAGCGCAGCGTGGCCAGCACCGAGTGCCCCAACTGGAAGTCCTCCGACAGCGTGTACGAGTCCACGTTGCGGAGCACGTCGTAGCGGGCCTCGAAGGCGCTCAGGGAGAAGTTCGCGTAGCCCGCGTCCTCCGCGCGCGGCAGGTAGTTGCGCCGGAACCAGTCCGCCTGCGCATCGCTCAACCGCGAGGCCAGCGGCGCGGCGTAGGCGTAGTGATAGGCCCCCGCGCCCATGCCCACGTTCCACTTGTAGCGCTGGCCGTAGGAGCGCGTGTACGTGGCGCCCGCGGCCACCTCGCGCGTGTTGTAGACGTACGGCACGGGATCGCCGTCCGGGAATGGGAGCTGCCAGATGTCCGCGCCCCGGAACTGGCGCGCGGTTTCCACGTTCCACGCCACGGACGTGCTCAGGCTCCACGGCGTGGCCAGCGAGTACAGCGGCCGGCTGACGACGAGGCTTCCGCGCGAGCCCTCCGCGCGGCCCGTGTCGCGGTTGATCAACACCGCCGCGGACTCCGTCAGCGACCACCGGCTGCCGAGCACGCGCCGGTCCGTGTAGCTCTGGCCGAAGCTGAACGTGTCCAGGCGCATGATGAAGTCCAGCGCCACCTTCTTGCCGCGCCCCAGGAAGTTCTGCTCCGTGCCCTGCAAGCGCAGGTAGAGCAGCAGCGAGCCCACGGCGGAGAACTCGTTGTTGAGCCGCAGCGACCACAGGTCCTTCGTCACCAGCAGCAGCGCGACCTTGTCCGGAGCACTGCCCTTCACCGGCACCGCGCGCACGACGGAGAACAGCCCCAGCTTGCGCAGGTTGCGCACCGACTCGGCGACGAGCGCCTCCGAGTACGGCTGCCCCGGAGCGATGAGCACCTCCTGGCGGACGATGTCGTCGCGGGTGCGGACGTGGAAGATGTTGAGCAGCGATGGATACGGATCCATCGGCGCGACGACTTCCTCGGCGGTGACGAGCACCTCCTCCAGCACCTTGCCCTCGGGCGCGGGCTCCACCTGGCGCTCGACCTCGCCCAGGCCCCAGGCGATGAGCGCCTCCTCGTAGTTCTTCGTGCTCGCGTCGTCCTTGGAGAGCGCGGGCGGCGGCGCGGCGACCTCCGTGTTCGACACGCCCGACGGCTCGACGTCCGGCGAGCGCACGGGCGCATCCGGCGGCGCGACGTCCTGGGGCTTGCCCGGATTTTCAGACGCGGTCTGTCCGCCCGCCGCGGCGAGCACGGTGAGCAGCAGGACGGGCAGTGAGAGCGGCACGCGCGCATCCTGTCATGCGCCGCGCCTGCCGCCAGCCTCCGCTCACGTGAGCGCGGTGCGCAGGTCCCCCGGCCGGGCCATGGGCAGCTTCTCCCCCTTCGCGACCGCCGCCACGATGCGGGCCAGCTGCTCCACGCCGTCCGACAGCGCCGCCGGCCCCGGCTGGAGGATGTAGGAGCTCCTCACTTCGTAGAGCTGATCATCCAGCACCGCGCGCACGCCCGCCCAGCCCGGCCGCGAGGCGATCTTCTCGCGCTTCGCCTTGCGCCCGCACCAACTGGCGATGACGCCCTCCGGGTCGCGCCTCGCCACCTCCTCCGGCTCGAAGATGCGGCCCTTCGCTCCCTGTGACGCGCGCGACTCCTGGCACACGTCCACCCCACCCACCACCTCCACCAGCTCCGAGCACCAGCGGATGCCGGAGATGAGCGGCTCGTGCCACTCCTCGAAGAAGATGCGCGGCCGCTTCGGCAGCGACTGCGCCGCGTCCGAGTGACGCTCCAGGTTCTTCTCCAGCTCCAGCGCGAGCGCCTCCGCGGGTTCCGCCCGGCCCACCAGCGCCCCGGTGAGCCGCACCGCCTGCAATATCTCCGCGAGCGAGCGCTGGTTGAACAGGTACACCGGCACCCCGCGCTTGCAGAGCTCCCGGCCGATGTCCGCCTGCAGGTCGCTGAAGCCCAGCACCAGGTCCGGCTTGAGCTCCAGGATGCGCTCGAAGTTCGCGTCCAGGAACGAGCTGACCCGGGGCTTCTTGCGCGCCTCCGGCGGACGCACCGTGAACCCCGACACCCCGACGACCAGGTCCCCCGCGCCGATGCGGTAGAGCACCTCCGTCGTCTCCTCCGTCAGGCACACCACCCGCCGCGGATGGCGCGGCGCTGACGACAACAGCGCGGACAGCTGGGCATTCATGCGGGAAACCCTAACCCGCCAAGGCCTCCGGCACCCCGGATGACGCGACGCACCAGCGCCCGGGGACTGTGCGGCAACGGACGCTGATTTCCACGAATTTCGAAGCCCCCGGGGCACGGGCAGCACGGGAAGTGCGGGAGTGCGAGCGCGCGGCGCGGGCCGGAAACTCGGGGCCCGGGCGTGGCGATGATAGCGGCACGTCTCTTGGGCGGTTTTCCAAGGCGGTGCTAGGCTCCGCCGGGTCCGAAACGACGTATGCGGTCCTTCTCTACGCCTTGGGGGAACACATGATCGAAAGCGATGCCCCCCGCAGCAAGGGCGCGCCCGCCGACGTGCCGGATCCCCTGCTCGGGCGGATCCTCAACGAGCGCTTCCGCATCCTGGAGACGCTTGGCGCCGGAGGCATGGGCCGCGTCTACAAGGCCATGCAGGCGCCGCTGGACCGGCTGGTGGCGCTCAAGGTCCTCAACCCGCAGTACAGCGGCGAGGGCAAGGACCCGGGCTTCCAGAAGCGCTTCTTCCTGGAGGCCAGCGTCACCGCGAAGCTGCGGCACCCGAACACCGTCACCGTCATCGACTACGGCAAGACGGAAGACGGCATCTACTACATCGCCATGGAGTACCTGGAGGGGCTGACGCTGTCGCAGCTGCTCACCCAGGAAGGCCCGCTGCCATGGGAGCGCGCGCTCGCCATCGGCCAGCAGGTGGCCCGCTCGCTGCGCGAGGCGCACAAGGTCGGTCTCATCCACCGCGACCTCAAGCCCGCCAACGTGATGATCCTCAACCAGGAGGCGGACCACGACGTGGTCAAGGTCCTGGACTTCGGCCTGGTGAAGTCGTTCACCGGCGACGCCGCCATGAAGGAGGACACCACCCTCACGCAGGCGGGCGTCATCCTGGGCTCGCCGCAGTACATGGCGCCGGAGCAGGCGCGCAACATCGCGGATCCGCGCAGCGACGTGTACAGCCTGGGCGTGGTGCTCTACCAGACGCTGATGGGCCGGCCGCCCTTCCAGGCGGCGCAGAGCATCGACGTCATCGTCAAGCACATCAACGACCCGCCGCCGCCCTTCCACACCGTCTGGCCGGACCACAACGTGCCCGCGGAGGTGGAGTCGCTGGTGATGAAGTGCCTGGCCAAGCGCCCCGTGGACCGCTACGCGTCCATGGACGCCGTGCTCCAGGGCATGCGCACCGCGGCCTCCGCGTCCGGCGTCAGCGGCGTGTTCGCCACGCGCACCGGCCTCAACGCGGTGGGCTCCGGCCCCCACAGCGGTCCGCACAGCGGCATCCACAGCGGGGCCCACTCCGCGCTGGGCTCCGGCCCCACGCCCGCGCCCAACACCATGGCGCTGGACATCTCCGTGGACGAGGCCGGCGGCCTCCCGCAGAAGAAGTCCAACAAGGGGCTGGGCATCGCCCTGTTCGGGGTGTCCCTGCTGCTGGGCCTGGTCGCCGCGGGCCTCATCGTGCTGCGAGGCGCCCAGAATCCCCCCGTGGAGCCGGCCGTCACCGCTCCCGTGGCGCGCGCGCCCGTCGCGGCGCCGCCGCCCGCCGCCGTCGAGAAGGCCCCGGCGGCGCAGCCCGCGGCCACGCCCCTCCGGCCCGTCCGCTTCGACGTGGACAGCGAGCCGCAGGGCGCGGAGGTGCTGGTCGACGGCAAGGTGCGCGGCACCACGCCCATGACCATCACCCGCACTCCGGACGGACCGGGCCTCGCGGAGCTGCAGGTGACGTTCGCGCTGGACGGCTACCAGTCCCAGAGCAAGACCTTCGCGGGTGAGCCGGGGCACACCGTCCCCGCGACCATCAAGCTGAGTCGCATCAAGAAGCAGCCGGGACCCAAGCCCCCCAAGGCCCCGAGCTCCCAGTACAAGGACGATCCGTACCAGTGAATCCCCCGACAGCCTTCCGACGTGGAGCGCTCCTCGCGCTGTGTCTTTGCGCGACCGAGGCCCTGGCGGACGCGCGCCTCGAAGCGCGCCGCCACTTCCGCAACGGCATGAACCTCATCGAGCAGAAGCAGTTCGATGAGGGCATCGCCGAACTGGAAGAGGCCTACAACATCAAGCCGCACCCCAGCGTCCTCTACAACATCGCCCGGGCGTACCAGGACGCGGGCCGGTTCGACGAAGCGTTGGACCGGTACAAGCGCTACCTGGCCACCAACCCGCCGGACGCCGCCAACGTGCAGGCCCAGGTGACGCGCCTGGAGGCCACGCGCCAGGCCGCGCAGGCGGAGGCCCCCGCCCCCGGCGCCGAACCCGGCACGTCGGGCACGGGCACCACCGGGCTGCCCATGCCCCCGCCGCCCCCCACGAGCATCCAGGCCCAGCAGCAGCTGGCCTCGCTCATGGAGCGGCTGGAGAAGGCCGTCAACCGCGCGGAGTCGCTCACCGCCCAGCCCCAGGCCCCGCAGCGGCCCGCGGCCACGCCGGGCCCCACCAGCGCCTCCAGCGACAACGCCGGCTCGGGTGACACCTCCGGCGACGAGGGCCTGGTGCCCTACGAGGAGCGCGTGGTGACGGCGAGCCGCCGCGCCCAGTCCTCGCTGGAAGCCCCCAACGCCACCACCGTCATCACGGCGGAGGACATCCGCCTGTCCGGCGCCACCACGCTGCCGGAGCTGCTGCGCCGCGTGCCCGGCGCGGACGTGATGGCCATGGGCGTGGGCAGCGCCAACGTCAGCCTGCGCGGCTTCAACCAGCGACTGGCCAACAAGGTGCTGGTGCTGGTGGACGGCCGCACCGAGTACCAGGACTTCCTCGGCCTCACGGTGTGGGCGGGGCTGCCCATCGGCCTGGAGGAAATCGACCGCATCGAGGTCATCCGCGGTCCGGGCAGCGCGCTGTACGGCGCCAACGCGATGCTGGGCGTCATCAACATCATCACCCAGGCCCCCGGCACCGGCCGGCGCGCGCGCTTCGGCGCCATGGCGGGCGGTGGCAACACCGTGCAGGGCTCCTTCGTCAGCCACGGCCAGAACGGCGCCCTGCGCTACCGCGCGTCCGCCGCCTACCGGCAGGAGGACAAGTGGAGCCGCGATTATGCGTCCGGCCGCCCGGACTTCGCGCTGGAGGGGCCCGCGGATCCGGACCTGGGCCAGCGCGGCGCTCGCGCCAACCTGTCCACCGTGTACTCGTTCGAGGAGGGCCGCGAGATCGGCCTCTCCGGTGGCGTGCACCGCTACCTCACGGAGATCTACCCGCTGGGCCTCTTGCGCAACTACTACATCGACGGCCTGGGCGCGTACGCCAAGGCCGACGTGGAGCTGGGCGCGGTGAAGCTCAAGGCGTTCTGGAACCACCTGTCCGGTGACGCGGGCCCGCAGTACGAGGCCATCGGGCAGCGCTCGCTGGGCATCCAGGTCGCGTCCAACGTGTTCAACGGCGAGGCGCTGTACGCGCGCAGCTTCGAGCTGGCCGGTGAGCACCAGGTGAACATCGGCGTGGAGGGGCGCCTGAAGCGCGTGGCCTTCACGTACCTGGACGGCCTGCGCGAGGAGTTCCACGCGGCGGCCTTCGTCCAGGACGAGTGGCGCATCGTGCAGCCCCTGCGCCTCATCGTCAGCTACCGCGTGGACCGCCACCCGCTGCTCGACAAGGGCAACCCGGGCATCGCGCAGTCGCCGCGCCTGTCCGCGGTGTTCCAGCCCATTGAAGGGCACGCCTTCCGCGCGTCCGTGGCCACCGCCTTCCGCGAGCCCACGTTCCTGGAGAGCTACACCCGGCTGCCCGTGCCCGTGCCGGGCGTCAACGGCGTGAGCCTCTTGACCACCGGCAACCGGACGCTGCGCCCGGAGCGCCTCAACGCGCTGGAGCTGGGCTGGCGCGGTGAGTCCCCGCGCCTGGGTCTGGACTGGGACGTGGCCCTCTACCAGAACACGGTGAAGGACCTCATCGCGCTATCGCCCGTGCAGCCCCTGCCCGCCGGCGAGTCCTACGACAGCGGCAGCGGCAGCTACCTCCTGGGCCGCTCGCTGTTCACCAACGAGGCCGCCATCTACACCGCGCGCGGCGTCGAGGCGGGCATCAACGTGTCCCCCATCGACGGCCTGGGCGTGAAGGCGAGCGCCGCGTACCAGCACATCAGCTCCGACCTGCGGGACGAGGGCCAGTGCGGCACGTGCAGCCAGACGCCGGCGTTCCGGCTCTTCGGCGGCGTCACCTACCGCACGCGCACGGACCTGGAGTTCGGCATCGAAGCGGCGTTCACGTCCTCCACCACCTGGGTGGAGCGCGAGCCCTCCGCGTCCGACCCGACGCGCGTGGACCTGACCGCCAACAACCTCCCCGCGTACACCGTCGTCAACGCCCGCGTGGGCTACACCGTGGTGAAGGACTTCGTCTCCGTGGCGCTGCAGGGCAGCCAGCTCGGCGGCAACCACTCGGAGCACCCCTTCGGCAACCGCATCGAGCGGCGCGTGTTCGCCAACCTCACGGTGACCCCATGAAGCGCCCCCTTTCCCTCCTCGCCTTCGCGCTCGCGTCGCTGCTGTCGGGCGGCTGTGACTCCCCGGACGTGGTGCCCACGGCGGACGGCCGCCAGAACACGCGCTCGGCCCGCATCGAGGGCAGCCTCGTGGTGCAGTCGCGCGCGCGCGGCAACGCCATCGTGTTCCTCTACGACGCGGCCAACCCGCCGCCGCCCGCGGGCTCCGGCCGGCCGCTGGCCTTCACCGTCGTCACCGCCGCGGAGCTGTTCGGCGCGTCCCTGGGGGACAACACCCCGGGGCCGTTCACCGCGCCGTTCTCGCTGAGCCTCGTGGACCCGGGCCGCTACCTCCTGCGCGGCTTCATTGACGCGGACACCTGCCGCAACGTGCCGCAGCCCTGCCACGTGTCCGACTTCAACCCCTGGTACGGCGTCACCTCCGAGCCCAACGCGGGCGACGTGGGCGGCGGCGCCGTGGACCCGGCCACCGGCGCCACGCGCATCCTGGAGGTGACGACGGACGCGGACGGCTGGCCCCAGCCCCTCACCGGCGTCTCCGTGTCCTTCGCGGACTCGGCCACCGTGCCCTTCGACCGGCCGGCCTTCCAGACCGCGGACGCGCGCGAGTTCAACACCGCCGGCACGGCCACGAAGCTGGTGACGCTCACGCCGCAGCCCCTCACCGGCGCGGTGGACCAGCGGCCCCCGGGCTTCTGGGTCCAGTTGGGGGACGCCAACAAGGACGGCGTCCCGGACGACGCCAACGCCGACGGCAAGCCGGACGTCGTCTGGCCACGCGTCGTCGTGCGCAAGCTGGCGGACGGCGTGACGGGCCACGTGGACGACACGGACTACGACCGCGACGGCAAGGCGGACACCGTGGTGCTGGCGGCCGGCCTGGTGCCCGACGGCCCGCTCGCCGCGCTGCTGGACGCGGAGGGCAAGCCCCGCCCGCAGCCCGTCTTCGTGCCGCAGCTGACCGTGGCCATCCGCGCGCAGGCCCTGGACGCACACGACCCCGCCGCGCCCGTGCCGCTGACGGCCGTGCCCCCGGGCCGCTACAGCGTCATCCTGCTGCAGTCCACGGGGCAGACGTGGCGGCTGCCCAACGAGCTGGACCCGGCGCTCGCCGAGGCCGTGGGGCTGCCAGGCGTGCCGTCCCAGGCCTTCGTGCTGGAGGTCCGCTGAGGTCGTTTCGCCCCTCCTGAAATCGCGGCGTGGAGCCCTGGGTTGCTTTGACTTCGCAGGGCCCATCCGCGACCATGGGGTGGAGCTGCTGGAGGCGTTCCCCCCTCCGTGAGGTTTTTGATTCCGATGAAGGCCGGCCCCCTCTCCGCCCCCGAATCCGCGCCCTCCCGTCCCACGGGAAGCACGCCCACGGTCCGCCCGGCCGGGAGCACTGGCCCGCAGCGCGTGCTGCTGGTGGACGACAGCCGCTCCATCCGGACGCTGCTGAAGATCTACCTCATGGCCCGCAGCTTCGAGTTCCTGGAGGCCGAGTCCGCCGAGGAGGGCCTCAAGGTCGCCGAGGCGGAGCACGTGGACCTCATCCTCACCGACTTCCACATGGACGGGATGAACGGCGCGGACTTCGCCGGGCAGATCCGCGCCAGCACCAACGCCAGGCTGTCCAAGGTCCCCATCCTGATGATGACGGGCGACCCGAACGTGGCGGAGGTCCGCGCCCTGGGCCAGAAGGCCGGCATCAGCGCCTTCGTGCGCAAGCCGGTGAGCTGCGCGCAGCTCATGACGCTGGTGGACACCATCCTCCCGCTGCCCCGCGCCGCCGCGAAGTAGCGCCCCGCTTCAGGCCGGGCGCTGCTGAGCCAGCGCCCGCCGCTTGCGCACGGCCTCTCCCACGCGCACGGCGAACAGCAGCGCCAGGACGGCCCCGTAGAGCACCGGCTCCGTGACGTCCTTCTTCACCCGCCACACGAAGTGCACCACGCCCAGCACCGCGGCCACGTAGGCCAGCCGGTGCAGGCGCTGCCACGTGGGGAAGCCCAGCCTGCGCACCCACTTGTTGGTGGACGTGACGGCCAGCGGCACCAGCAGCATCAGCGCGGTGAAGCCCACGGTGATGAAGGGCCGGGTGAAGACGTCCTCCGCCATGGCGCGCACGTCCAGGCGGTGATCCAGCACGGAGTACGTGAGGAAGTGCGCCGCCGCGTAGGTGAAGGCCAGGAGGCCCAGCGTGCGGCGGATGCGCGCGGGCCACGTCCAGCCCGTCACCAGCCGCACGGGCGTGCACGCCAGCGACGCGATGAGCACCGCCAGCGCGAAGAGGCCCGTCTGGTTGAGGGCGAACTCGATGCCGTTGGCCCCCAGCTCACCCCGGGCCCCCAGCACCGCGAGCTGCACGAGCGGCGCCAGGCCTCCGACGGCGATGGCGGGGTTCAGCCAGGGGAGCTTGGAGGAGGCCATGGTTTTAGAAGTCCCGCTTCAGGTCCATGCCGCGGTAGAGGCCGGCCACCGCGTCCGCGTAGCCGTTGAAGGGCAGCGTGGGCCGGCGTGAGCCCTCGCCGATGCGGCGCTCCGAGGCCTGGCTCCAGCGCGGGTGGTCCACCGCCGGGTTCACGTTGGCGTAGAAGCCGTACTCGCGCTTGTTGGCGAGGTTCCACGTCGTGGGCGGCTGCTCGCGCGTGAGCGTGATGCGGACAATGGACTTGATGCCCTTGAAGCCGTACTTCCACGGCACCACCAGCCGCAGCGGCGCGCCGTTCTGCGGCGGCAGCTGCTTGCCGTACAGGCCCGTGGCCAGCAGCGTCAGCGGGTGCTGGGCTTCATCCAGCCGCAGCCCCTCCACGTAGGGCCAGTCCAGCACCGGGCTCTTCTGGCCGGGCATCTGCTCCGGGTCCTCCAGCGTGGTGAAGGCCACGTACTTCGCGAAGGACGTGGGCTGCACGCGGTCCAGCAGCTTGCCCAGGGGCAGGCCCAGCCACGGAATCACCATGGACCAGGCCTCCACGCAGCGCATCCGGTAGACGCGCTCCTCCAGCGGGAAGGCGGAGATGAGCTGATCCACGTCCACCGTCCACGGCTTGTGCACCTCGCCGTCGATGACGACGGTCCACGGCCGCGTCTTCAGGGTGTGGGCGCGGCGGGCCGGGTCGTTCTTGTCCAGGCCGAACTCGTAGAAGTTGTTGTAGGTGGTGATGTCCTCGTAGGGCGTGCGCGGCTCGTCCGTGACGAAGACGCCCTGGGCGGGGGCCACCGGCTGCTCCACCACGCCCGCGTCCGGCACGAAGCCGTCCATGGGCCGGGTGCGCTTCATGCCCAGCAGGTACAGGCCGCCGCCCACCACGGCGGCGGTGCCCGCGAACAGGCCCGCGTTCTTGATGAACTCGCGGCGGCGCAGGTAGAGCTTCTCGGGCGTCACTTCGGAGCCGGGGGGCTCGGGAGGGAGCTTGTCGCGCATGGCTCCCTCTATAACGCTCCAGGGCCTTTTCCGGTTACCGCCGGGCGTCCTTCACCCGCCACAGCCGCCACCAGGGCGTCCCGGGGGACTGATGGTGCTCCCAGTGGTAGCCGAAGAAGAAGCACGACAGCAGGGCCCACAGGTGGTTGCGCGGCAGGGTGCGCGCGTGGTGCGGCGCCATGGCTTCCGTGTCCGGACGCCGGTGCGGCAGGTACGTGCCGAAGTAGAACAACTGCACGGTGGCCAGCACCGACGGCAGCACCCAGAAGGCCAGGATGCGCGCCTGGGACACGCCCAGGAGCAGCAGCAGGTTGAACTTCAGGGCCATCACCGCGATCTGCGGCCACGTGGTGTAGCGGACCATGAAGGCGCCGAACCACGGCCAGAAGGACCGGCCGTGCGCCGCGAAGTCCGGGTCGTGTTCACCGGTGGGGTCCGCGTGGTGCGCGCGGTGGTTCACCACCAGCCGGCGGTAGGACAGCCCCGCGAAGAGGAAGCAGGCCAGCGTGCCCACCGCCGCGTTCACCCGGCGGTGCAGGGACACGGTGCCGTGCATGGCGTCATGGCCGGTGATGAAGAGGCCGGTGGACAGCCACATCTGCAGGGCGACGTGCAGCCAGGGGAGCGGTGAAGCCCACGGCAGGTCCGGACCGGCCAGGAGCCACGCCAGGTGCCCGCCCCACGCGCCCACCACCGCGAGCGCGAGCACGACGCCCCACGGGTCGGGGGGAACGGGACGGGCTGGGGACTCGGACGCCATGGCTCCCTTACTGGCCATGCCCCGTCCCCCGCGCATGGGAAAAGCACGCGGGTGGGACGGGGTGTGGCCGGGACGCTACTTGGACCCGGCCGGAGCGCCGAAGTCCTTCACCAGCGAGTCGGCGGTGACGTAGCGCGGCTCGATGTCCACCGGCACGTTCTTCAGGCGCTCCAGCACCTTCTGCACGGGGGGACGCACCACGCCCTGCTTCGCGAGCAGCGCCTCCGCGGCGGCGCGGTCGCCCTTGGCCTGGAGGGACATGAGCTGGCTCGTCAGCGACGCGACGGACGCCTGCATCTTGTCCGGGACCACCTCGAACGTGCCGTCCGCGTTCACCTTCACCGCGCCGGTGTCCAGGAAGTGGTTGAGCTGCAGCGCGATGCCCTTGCCGTGCGCCTCGTCGATGCCGAAGCGGATGGAGCGGAACGCGGACGCGAGGAACGTCGTGTACATGGTCCGCTGCAGCCCCTTGTCCAGCGTGCCCTTGTCCACCAGGCGCTGGAGCGCCCACAGGCCGGAGATGTCCGCCTTGGCCTCTTCGATGGCGCTGGAGGACGCCTGCAGCGCCTGACGCACCGTCGTCTGCTTCCCGGCCACGGTGACGTTGTGGGGCCCCAGGCCGTGCATCAGCTCGTGCATGAGGATGTGCGTGAAGAAGGCGTCGAAGGACACGTCCTTGCGGTCCTTCGCGGGCAGCGCCACCTTCGCGATGGGCAGCAGCACGCGCTGGAACTTCGCCTCCTGGATGTTCTTCAGCATCACGCGCTTGGTGCCCTTCTCCGCCGCCACGCGCTCGTCGTTGGGCAGGTTGAAGGCCGCCGTCTGCACGCCGCGGTTGCCGTCACCGGAGGAGTACAGGCTGTTGATGACGCGGATGGGGGCCAGCGCGCCCAGCTTCGGGTTGCGGAGGCCCGCGTCGATGGGGAGGTTGTTCTCCAGCTCCTGGAGCTCCGCGCTGAACTTCGCCAGCTTCTGCGTCTCCGCGTCGTCGCGCACGCCGATGAAGGCCTCGAAGGCTGCCTTGTAGTTGAACCAGCCGTCCTCGTAGACCTCGTAGGGCCCGATGGTGGGCTCCACGCTCGCGTCCAGCTCCATCCACGCGACCTCGCTGGCGTAGTAGTCGTTGGACAGGAACGCCGCCGCGCGCGTCTCCAGGAAGCGCTTCAGCGTGGGCTGCTGGGTGAGCGCCGCCGCCTCACGCAAGAGCTGCGCGGCCTGGCCCAGCTCGCCCTGGTACTCCACGCTGTAGGGCACGCTCACGAACTTGCCGTCCGGCCCTTTGCGCAGCGTGGTGAAGAAGCCCGTGGCCGCGTGCTGCTGCGCCTCCGGCAGGCCCTTCACCCACGTCTCCACCTCCGCCTTGGTGGCGCCGGCGGGATAGAAGTTGCCCTCGTCCGGCTTGGCCGGCACGCCGGGGATGAACGGCTTCGCCTCGTCCAGGCGGGACCAGGGGCCCTTGTTGAGCAGGAACGCGTGCAGCCGCTCCTTGCCCAGGGGCGAGGTGTCCTCCACCAGGTCCAGGAGCAGCGTCTCGTTGCCCGCCCACGCCTGGCGCAGGAACAGGGGGTCCATGATCTTCGCGGCCTGGAGCACCTTGGCCAGGGCGCGCTTCTCCGCGTCCGGCAACTGGGAGACGTCCACCTTGACGTCCACGGGGGCGAAGCGCGCGGTCATCCGCTTCAGCGTCGGGGCGTCAGGCAGGCGGGCGGGGGCCTCCTGGGCGGGCGCGGCGCCCGACAGGAGCAGCGCCCCGAGCAGGGGCAGGAACGTCGTGGACTTGGGCATGCCCCCTTCCCTACCCCAACCCGCCCCCGTCTCCCAGCAACCGGTGGGGGCGGATTCTCTCTTCTCGACAAGTCGGCGGGCATGGTTATGGGGAAGGGCATTGGCGCGTGTCCCTCGGCGCCCGGAGGCCTTCATGTCCGCAGAGACCCACCCCCAGCGGGAAACCCATTCATTCCAGGCGGAGATCCAGCAGCTCCTGAGCCTGGTCATCAACTCGCTCTACAGCCACAAGGAGATCTTCCTGCGTGAGCTGGTGTCCAACGCCTCCGACGCGCTGGACAAGCTGCGCTTCCGCTCCATCACGGAGCCGGAGCTGCTCAAGGACGAGCCCGCGCTGGAGCTTCGCATCGTCCCCGACGCCGACAAGGGCACCCTCACCATCGAGGACACCGGCATCGGCATGACGCACGACGAGCTGGTGAAGAACCTGGGCACCATCGCGCACTCGGGCTCGCGCGAGTTCATCCAGGCGCTGGCGCAGAAGGGCAAGACCGACGTGCAGCTCATCGGCCAGTTCGGCGTGGGCTTCTACAGCGCGTACCTCGTGGCGGACCGGGTGGAGGTGGTGAGCCGCGCCGCGGGTGAGACGGCCGCGTGGAAGTGGTCGTCGGAGGCGCACGGCACGTTCACGGTGGAGCCGGCGGAGCGCTCCTCGCGCGGCACCGCCATCACGCTGCACCTGAAGGAGGACCAGAAGGAGTTCCTGGACGAGTGGAAGCTGAAGCAGCTCATCACCCAGTACTCGGACTACGTGGGTCACCCCATCAAGCTCCAGGTGACGAAGCACGTGGGCAGCGGGGACACGCAGGCCACGGAGACCGCGCTGGAGGTGGTGAACAAGGCGAGCGCCCTCTGGCAGCGCGCGAAGAGCGAAATCACGGACGAGCAGTACCAGGAGTTCTACAAGCACCTGACGCACGACTTCGACAAGCCGCTGGCGTGGACGCACTTCAAGGCGGACGGCACCCAGCAGTTCACCGGCCTGCTCTTCGTGCCCAAGCACCCGCCGTTCGACCTGAACTCGCAGCAGCAGCGCGGCGTGCGGCTGTTCGTCAAGCGCGTGTTCATCATGGACCGCTGCGAGGACCTGGTGCCGCAGTGGCTGCGCTTCGTGCGCGGCGTCATCGACTCGGACGACCTGCCGCTCAACGTGTCACGTGAGATGTTGCAGGACTCGGCGGTGGTGCGCGCCATCCGCAAGCACGTGGTGAAGAAGTCGCTGGACCTGCTGGAGAAGCTGGCCAAGGACAAGCCGGACGACTACCGCACGTTCTGGGAGTCCTTCGGCACGGTGGTGAAGGAAGGCCTGACGCTGGAGACGGAGTACCGCGAGAAGCTGGGCGCGCTGGTGCGCTACGAGTCCTCGCGCGAGGAGGGCCTGACGTCGCTGGCGGACTACGTGGGCCGGATGAAGGAGGGCCAGGAGGCCATCTATTACGTCTACGGCGAGAGCCGGAAGGCGGTGGCGGACAGCCCGCACCTGGAGGCGCTGAAGCAGCGCGGCTACGAGGTGCTCTTCATGACGGACCCGGTGGACGAGTGGGCCGCGCAGGGCCTGCGCGAGTTCCAGGGCAAGCCGCTGGTCTCCGCGCTCAACGCGGACCTGAAGCTCCAGTCCACGGAGGAGGAGAAGAAGGCGAAGGAGCAGGTGTCCGAGGGGCTCAAGGGCCTGACGGAGAAGATGAAGGACGTGCTGAAGGAGGACGTGCGCGAGGTGCGCGTGTCCGACCGCCTCACGGATTCGCCGGTGTGCCTCGTCGTGTCGGAGGGCGGCACGCCCGCGTACCTGGAGCGCCTGCTGAAGGAGCGCGGAAAGGGGATGCCGCGCATCAAGCGCATCCTGGAGGTCAACCCCAAGCACCCGGTCATCGAGCACCTGCGCGGCCTCATCGCGAGCAACCCCTCCGCGCCGCAGGTGGGGGAGTGGATTGAACTGCTCCACGACCAGGCCCTGCTCACCGAAGGAAGCCCGCTGAGCGACCCGAACCGCTTCGCCCGCCGCATGACGGCGCTGCTCACGCAGGTGGCCATGGGGAGCAGCATCCCGGCCGCCCAGGTGCCGCAGCCTGCCGCGACGGCGACGCAGACTCAGACCAGCTGATCAGGGGTGCGCGGCGTGGCGGGAGCAACGAACCCGCCACGCTGTACGTCATCTAGGCCTTCGTCAGTTCCGCCAGCAGTGCCTCTCCGGTCCACTGGCGGCGCTTGCCCTCCTCCGCCTCACGGATGAGCGCCACGAGCCGTGAGTTCACCGGCGTGGACACGCCGTGCTGCTGGCCCAGGCGGACGACCTCGCCGTTGAGGTAGTCCACCTCCGTCTTGCGCCCCGCGTGCAGGTCGTCCCACATGGACGAGCGGGCCTTCGGATCAATCGCCAGCATCTTCTTCGCCAGCACTCCGAACACCGCGTCCGGTGCCCCCAGCAACAACGGAATCCATCCCGGCGGCAGCGGCGTCAGCTTCGCGGGCTTCACCCCGGCACGCCCCAGCACCGCCAGCGCCTCCTGCTGCGCGAGCGCCAGGCACCGCCTCCACGCGCGCTGCGACAGTTCCTGCTTCAGCGGCAGGTCCGCCAGCGCATTGAGCGAGTTGTTCAGGTTGAACAGCAGCTTCGCCCACTGCACCGCGACGATGTCCGTGTGCTGCTTCAGCGGCAGCCCCGCGCGGTTGAAGGCCTCCACGAACGGCGCGAGCACCGCGTGCTGCTCCACCTCCAGCGTCCCCTCCGAACCCGCGTGGAAGTGCCCCTGCCCCTGCGCCGCGACGTTGAAGGGCACCATCCCCGTGAGCACCGTGCGGCCGGGCAGCAGTCCTCGCAGCACCTGCGCGTTGTGCAGCCCGTTCTGGAAGCTGATGACGATGGCCCCCGGCTTGAGCCGCGACGCGAGCGTCCGCCCCGCCTCCTCCGTCGCCGCGGACTTCACCGTCACGAGCACCAGGTCCGCCGTGGCCAGCGCCTCCGGCTCCGTGTCGATGCGCGCGTCCGATGCGGGCACCTTCAGGTCCGCGTCCTGCCAGTCCGTCAGGTGCAGGCCATGCGCGCGAACCTCCGACACCACCCGCTCGCGGCCAATGAAGCGCACCGCCGTGCCCGTCGCGGCGAGCCGCCCACCCACGTAACAGCCGATGCTGCCCGCGCCGAAGACACAGATTTCAGGAGACGAAGCCATGGGCGCGCATTGTGGCACGCACGCTCACGTCGCGGGCCACACGACGACGATGAGCACGTCCCACAGCGCATGGCTCACCCAGGAGGCCACGGGCGTCCGGCGCCACTCGGCCAGCGCGCCCCAGGCGAGCGACGTGGGCAGCGCGGCCAATGCCAGCAACGGCTCTCCGAAGGCCAGCAGGACGATGCTCGACAGCAGCGCCGACCCGGCGACCGCGCCCCACCGCCCCATCCGGGGACGCAGCGCGCCCTGCACCCACCCGCGCCAGAACAGCTCCTCCGCGGGAGTGAGCAGCAGCACCAGCGCCAGCGCCGTCCCCAGCGCCCCCGTGCCGAACGTCGCGTAGATGGATTGCAGCGGCCCGCAGAGCGCGTCGGTGAAGCCGCCGCAGAAGGCCCACAAGAAGGCCCTCGCGCCCGCGTACAGCACCACCGCCTGGGCTCCCGCCCACGCGGCATCCGGAAGGGACAGGGAGGGAGGCGTCCTCCGCCAGGGGCCCATCGCCCGCCACGTCACCGCGAGCCAGAGGGCGCAGAAGGCGGAGGCGACGGCGAAGAAGCGCGGCGGATGCACGTGCACCAGCGCCGTCCAGGCCAGCACGCCGCCCACGGCCGCGGCCCTCCACAGAGGCAGGGCCGCGTCACGCGCCAGCGGCGGTTCCACGGGAGAAGCGGTCATCGCGCCCGGCAGCGTACCCCGGCGCGACGAAGGCTGGCGGGCACGTTCATCCGCGCACCGCCAGCCCGGACGTCACCTCACGGGGTGAGGCACACGCCGTTGCCCGAGCCGTCGTCGCCGCACACGTAGCCGGAGCGGCACGCCCCCGGAGCGCCCGGCGTGCAGGACGCGAAGCAGAAGGCGCTGGTGCCGGTCGAGTTGGCGTAGCAGGCCGAACCCGACGGGCACTTCGCCGACAGGCAGTCCTGGGTGCAGTAGCCCCCCGGGAAGTACTCGCCCGTGGCGCACAGGCCGCCGCTGCCGCACTCGCTGCTGCTGGTGCAGGGCTTGCCGATGTTCGAGCTGGGAGCGGGGTCTTCTTCCGACTGGTAGGGCACCAGCGTGAAGCTGATGCCGCTGGTCGTCTTGCCCTTCGTGACCGACACCGTCTCCACCTGGGTGGTGTCACGCCAGAAGCCCACGCGGTCGCCGTCATCGAAGTAGTCGCCCTCGCCCGTGTCGTCGATGGACGCCAGCACCAGGTAGTCGCGAGGCGTCAGCTTCAGGCTGTAGTCGTACCCGCCGGACGCGGACACCGGGGCGATGCCGTCGTCGTCGATCTGCACCTCGCCCGCGGCGTCCAGGTACGCGAACGCGATGTACGCGTCCTTCTCATCCGAGGCGCCCACGCGGAACTTCACCAGCACCTGCGCGTTACCCGCGCCGGACGCACCCGTCAGGTCGATCTGCGCCACGTAGCTGCCCGCCGGCAGCGAGCCCGGCGTGACGCTCACGTTCAGCGACCCGGACTTGTACGCGGGGATGGACAGCGACGTGTTGGAGACGGACACCGAGGAGGCGTTGGCGCCGGTGACGGCCACGCCCACCTGCAGCGTGCCACCGCCGTTGTTGCGCACCGTCAGCGTCTGCGACGCCGTGCCGGTGAAGGACAGCTGCGTGGTGCTGATGGCCAGCTTCGGCGGCAGCGACGGGTCCCCACCGCCCTTGGCGCGCAGCACCGCGGCGTACGCGTCCACCAGGCCCGCGCCGCAGCCCTCGGAGCACTGGCTGGTCGTATCCGAGGTGTCGCGCAGGATGCCCTCCACGTCCGCCACCTTGAGGTCGGGGTTCTGCGCCAGCATCAGCGCCACGATGCCCGCCACGTGCGGGGTGGCCATGCTGGTGCCCTGGTACCAGTCATACGAGGGCTGGTTGCTGCTGTTGGGCAGCGTGGACAGCACGCCGTCCGGGAAGCCGTCGCCGTTGCGGTCCTCGCTCGTCTGGCCGCCGGTGGCCATGATGTCCACCTGCGTGCCGAAGTTGGAGTAGCTGGCGCGCTTGCCGTTGAAGCGCACCGCGCCCACGCAGATGACGTTCTGCTGGTTGCACGGGAAGCTGGAGGAGGTGTTCGCGTTCTCGTTGCCCGCCGCCACCACCAGGATGGCGCCGCGGTTGGAGGCCGCGTTGATGGCGGCCTGCATCTCCGCCGACGCGGAGCCGTTGCCACCCAGGCTCATGTTGATGACCTTCGCGGGCGTGGTGTTCACCCGCACGCCCGGCACGCTGCCGCCGCTGGCCCAGGTGATGCCCGCGATGATGTCCGCCAGCGAGCCGCCCTGCGTGCCCAGCACGCGCACCGGCAGGATGTTGCGCCCGGACCAGGTGACGCCCGCCACGCCCACGCCGTTGTTGGACGCCGCGCCGATGGTCCCCGCAACGTGCGTGCCGTGGTACGATGAGCCGCCGTTGGGCAGGTCCTTGCCGTTGTCCGTCGGGTCGGCGTCCACGCCGTCACCGTCGCCCGCGTTGGCGGTGCTGGAGATGAGGTCCACGCCCTGCAGCACGCGCGAGTTCAGGTCCGGGTGGTTCGTGATGCCGGTGTCCAGCACCGCCACGACGATGGACTCCTTGCCCGTGCCCAGGTCCCAGGCCGCCGGCAGGTTCATGTTCTTGTAGTGCCACTGCCGCGAGTAGAGCGGGTCATTGGGCACCGCCAGCGCATGCACGCGCAGGTTGCTCTCCGCGTTCTGGACGCCCGGCACGGCCTGCACCTGGGAGAGCACGCGCACGTGCTCCGCCTGGGTGAGGGCGCGCACGGCGGGCGTTCCGCCGGACATCGCCTGCGGCTGGCTGACCTCGTAGCGCAAGAGGTGCTGCGTCTCGCTCAGGAAGGCCTGGTGCACGACGTGGTAGCCCGCGATGCGCGCCTGCGCGACGGCCTCTTCCGCGGACAGGTTCGGCGTGTCGAAGTGGACGATGAGCTCCCCGGGCAGCAGCGACGCCTCATGCGTCAGCGGCTTGGACGGGATGCCCGTGCGCCACACGCCCCGCGCCGCCAGCGCGGTGGAGACCTTCTTGGACAGGTCCTTCGCGCCCGGCAGGGAGAAGAACGCATCCAGCGACGACCCGGCGTTCGCGGCGGCGGAGCCGGACTGGAACGGCTGCAGGGTGCCGGTGACGGTCCCCTTGGTGGACGTGGTGTCGTCGTCATCGTCGGTGCTGTTGTCACCGGGACAGGCCACGAGACCGAGCAACCCCAGGAGGGCAAGGCGGCGGAGCATGAACGGATTCCTTGGAAGAGCGAGTGCGCTTCCGACCCTAGGTCCGCTGCGGGCAACGCGTCCAGCCGCCAATCGCCTGTCTGGCTGCCCTTCATGAACGGCAATATTCCCCGGACGCGCACGCCTCAACGTCCCAGGTCCAGCAGCACCGCTTCCGCCGCGCGGCGCCCCGACGCGAGCGCCCCGTCGATGGACGCGTTCTCGCGGTGGTCGCCGCACACGTAGAGCCCCGCCGCCAGCCGCACGGGCTTGTGCGGCTCCACCAGCGCGGCCGGAGGCTGCGCGGGCAGCGCCTCCGGGAGGTCGTACGTGCGCAGGTGCCGCCACGCGGACACCGCCGCGCCGAACCACTCCGTGAGCTGCGCGCGCACCCGCGCCTCCAGCGAGTCCGCGCCGCCCGCGTCGCCCACCACCGACACGGACACCAGCGCCTGCCCCTGGGGCGCGTACGCGGCGGACACCTCGCTCATCACCGCCACGTTGTTCACCGGCCCGCGCCCCTCGCCGTTGAGAACGAGCCAGGGCCCCTCCACCGGCGGCTCCGGCGCGGCGAAGTACAGGCACGACACGCGGTTCATCCGGGGCGCCGGCATGCCCACGAGCAGCGACGCCGCGGTGCCCGGATCCGTCGCCACCACGACCGCGTCCGCGTGCAGCACCTCCCCGCCCGGCAGGCGCACGCGGTGGCCCCACACCTCCTCCACGCGCACGCGCATCCGCAGCGCGGCCGACGGCAGCTTCGCCGACAGTTGCTCGGGGATGGCGCGCATGCCGTTCGCCGGCACGGCCGCGTGGCCCCTGGAGAACATCCGGAACACGAACTCCAGCATCCGGCTGGACGTGTTCAGCTCGCGCTCCAGGAAGATGCCGCCGAAGAAGGGCGTGAAGAACGCCTCCAGCATCTCCTCGGAGAAGCCCAGGTCGCGCAGCAGGTGCCGCGACTCCTGCTGGGGCCGCTGCCACAGGTCCCCCAGCTCACCGGACGTGGCCAGTTGCCGCAGCTCCAGCACGCGCAGCTTGTCCGCCAGGCCCCCGGGCGCGTCGAACAGGTGTGACACCGCCGTGACGGGCCGCCGCGCTGGGTCCGCCAGCGTGTGCAGCCGCCCACCCCGCCACACCTTCGCGCCTGGGATGAAGCGCTGGAGCGACAGGGCGTCGAGGTCCAGCACCCGCCGGCCCTCGGGGTAGGCCGTGAGGTACACCTGGAAGCCCCGGTCCAGCAGGAACCCCTCGTACGAGTCGGTGCGCACCCTTCCGCCCGGTGCGTCCCCTGCTTCCAGCACGTGTGCGTCCACGCGCGCCTCCAGCAGCGCCGTCGCGCACGCCAGGCCCGCGAGCCCTCCTCCCACGACGATGACCCCGGGCCGCTTCGCCATGGTCCGCCTCCCGTCCAGCGAGCGTGCGGACCCTGGCTTGATAACGCGACAACGTGCAAGCAAGACTCTGGTTCGGTTGCGGGCATCCGACAGTTACGGCAAACGTTTGCCGTGTGCCGGATGCTCCAGGCACACCCACGTCGGCATCCGCCGGCGTGCCCTTTGGAGAGAAAGAGCAGGAGTCCCCCATGTTGATCGTGATGCGCCCAGACGCGACGGCCCAGGACATCGAGCGAGTGAACGATGAGATCCGCCGCCGTGGCTGGCATCCGCATGCGATCCCAGGGGGCTCACGCACCGCCATCGGCATCACGGGCAACCCCGGCGCGGTGGAGCCGGAGCCCTTCCGCGTGCTCCCGGGTGTCGCGGACGCCATCCCCATCTCCCAGCCGTTCAAGCTGGTCAGCCGCGAGGTGAAGGCGGAGGACAGCCAGGTGCGCGTGGGCGACCTCACGCTCGGCGGCGCCGCCATCCACGTCATCGCGGGCCCCTGCTCCGTGGAGTCGCGCGAGCAGATCATCTCCACCGCCCAGGCGGTGAAGAAGGCCGGCGCCACCATGCTGCGCGGCGGCGCGTTCAAGCCGCGCACCAGCCCCTATGAGTTCCAGGGCCTCAAGGGTGACGGCCTGGCGCTGCTGGCGGAGGCTCGCAAGGAGACGGGCCTGCTGGTGACGACGGAGGTGAAGGACACGGCGACGCTGGACGCCGTCGCCCAGCACACCGACATCCTCCAGGTGGGCGCGCGCAACATGCAGAACTTCAGCCTGCTGGAGGCCGTGGGCGAGACGCGCAAGCCCGTGCTGCTCAAGCGCGGCATCAGCGCCACCATCAAGGAACTCCTGATGGCGGCCGAGTACATCGTCGCGCGCGGCAACACCCAGGTCATCCTCTGCGAGCGCGGCATCCGCACGTTCGAGAACATGACGCGCAACACGCTGGACCTGAACGCGGTGCCCATGCTCAAGGCGCTGACGCACCTGCCCGTGTTCGTGGACCCGTCGCACGGCATCGGCGTGCGCAAGGCCGTCCCCGCGATGATGCGGGCCGCGGTCGCCGCGGGCGCGGACGGCCTCATCGTGGAAGTGCATCCGGATCCGCCGCGCGCGAAGTCGGACGGCTTCCAGTCGCTGGACTTCTCCGAGTTCGAGAAGGCCATGGGCGAGGTGCGGGCCATCGCCGCCGCGATGGGCCGCGAAACGGTCCGGCTGGGATAGGCCATGACGCTCAAGGAAGCGCTGGGCAAGGTGGTGGGCCGGCGCGACCTCTCCCGCGAGGAGATGGCCTCTGTCATGGGCCAGATGCTCGCGGGCGAGGCATCCGCCGCGCAGGTTGGCGCGCTGGCGGCCGCGCTGCGCATGAAGGGGGAGACCGAGGACGAAATCCTCGGCGCGGCGGAGGCCATGCGGGCCTGCGCGGCGAGGATTGCTCCCCAGGCGGAGGTGGTGCTCGACACCTGCGGTACGGGGGGTGATGGGGCGCACACCTTCAACATCTCCACCGCGGTGGCCTTCGTGGCCGCCGGGGCGGGGGCGACGGTGGCCAAGCACGGCAACCGCGCGGTCTCCAGCCGCTGCGGCAGCGCGGACGTGCTGGCGGCGCTGGGCGTGTCCATGGAGCGGGCGCACGCGCAGGTGGCGCGCGACATCGACGAGCACGGGGTGGGCTTCCTCTTCGCGCCCTCGCACCACAGTGCCCTGAGGCACGTGGCGCAGGCGCGCCGGGATCTGGGCTTCCACAGCGTGTTCAACCTGCTGGGGCCGCTGACGAACCCGGCGGGAGCGCGCTACCAGCTCCTGGGCACGTTCGACCGGCAGCGCGTGGAGCAGACCGCGCGGGTGCTGGGGCGGCTGGGAAGCCGGCGCGCCTGGGTGGTGCACGGGCACGACGGGCTGGATGAGATTTCGCCGTGCGCGCCCACGGAGGTCGCGGAGCTGTGCGCGGACGGCACCGTGCGCCGCTTCACGGTGACGCCGGAGGACGCGGGCCTGTCCATGGTGCCGCGCGAGTCCATCGCGGGAGGCGACGCGGAGGAGAACGCGAAGCGCCTGCGCGGGCTGCTCGCGGGGGAGCGTGACGGAGTGCGCACGGCGGTGCTGCTCAACGCGGCCGCCGCGCTGCTCATCGTCGGGCTGGTGGACACCCTGAAGGAGGGCGTGAAGCGGGCCGAGCACGCCATCGACTCCGGGGCCGCCGAACGCAAGCTCGCCGCGCTCATCCAGAAGGCCGCGGCATGACGGCGCGCACTTCGAACACGAAGCGGGCGGCAGGCCTCCGCACGCGAGGCGTCGTCATGACGAGCGGCACTCCTGCCGCGACGTTCATGGCTGTCGCCAGCACGCAAGACATCGCCATGGCGAGCGGTGCTCCCGCCTCGACGCGCATGCCGACTGGCGGCACGCGAGGTGTCGTCACGGTGGGCATTGCCCTGGCGGCGAACGCCAGCACGCGAGGCGTCCCGACATGACGACCTCGTCATCCGCCGCGAAGACCGCGGAAGCGCCCGGCACGCTGGACGTCATCATGGCGCGCAAGCGCCGGGAGCTGGGGACCCGTCCTCCTCCCACGCACGGCGCGCATCCCCCCACGCGGGACTTCGCGCAGGCGCTGGTGCGCCGCGTGCCCGGACATCCGGTCAACGTCATCGCGGAGGTGAAGCGCAAAAGCCCCTCGGGCGGCGCCTTCCCTCACGCGGACGTCGTCGCGGTGGCCCGTTCCTATGAAGCCGCCGGCGCCTGCGCCATCAGCGTGCTCACCGACGGGCCGGACTTCGGCGGCAGCCTGGAGGACCTCGTCGCGGTCCGCGCCGCCGTCTCCATCCCCGTCCTTCGCAAGGACTTCCTCGTCGCCGCCAGCGAAGTGGAGGAGAGCGCGGCCTGGGGCGCGGACGCGGTGCTGCTCATCGCGGACGCGCTGACGGACGCGGAGCTCCGGGAGATGGTCGCCGCAGCGAAGCAGGTGCGCGTGGCCGCCCTCGTGGAAGCCCACACGGAGGCGCACGCCGAACGCGCGCTCGCCGCGGGCGCGAGCATCGTCGGCCTCAACAACCGCAACCTCGCCACGCTGAAGACGGACACCGGCACGGCGCTCCGGGTGATGCCCGCGCTGCGCTCCCGGTCGACGGCGCTGGTCGCGGAGAGCGGCCTCAAGCACCTGGCGGACCTCACCGCCGCGCGCGACGCCGGCGCCGACGCGGTCCTCGTCGGTGAATCCCTCCTGCGCGACGCCGACCCGGGCCGGGCCCTGCGCCGGCTGCTCGGGCTGGAAGGCGGCGGGACATGAACGTCCTCGTGAAGGTCTGCGGCGTGACGCGCGTCGAGGACGCGAAGGGCGTGTGGGCCGCGGGCGCGGACGCGATGGGCCTCAACTTCCATCCGGCCTCGCCCCGCTTCGTGGACCTGGCCACGGCGGCGACGCTCGGGCGCACGCGGCCCCCGCTGGCCGCCATGGTGGGCGTGTTCGTCAACGCGACGCCGGAGGACATCCGCGTGCGCGTGCGCGAGTGCGGCCTCACCGCCGTGCAGCTCCACGGCGACGAGCCCCCCGAGGCCTGCTCCGGCTACGGCGTGCCCGTCATCAAGGCGCTGCGCGTGCGCGGTCCGGACGACGTGGCGAAGGCGCGCACCTACGTGGGCGTGGGCGACGTGGCGGGGCTGCTCCTGGACGGCGCGGCCCCGGGCTACGGCGGCGGCGGCGTCACCTTCGACTGGTCGCTGGTGAAAGAGCTGGCGGACTGCGGCCTGCCGGTGCTGGTGGCGGGCGGCCTCAAGCCTTCGAACGTAGCCGAGGCCGTGAGGGCCACCCGGCCCTACGGTGTGGACGTGGCCAGCGGGGTGGAGTCGGCCCCCGGCATCAAGGACCTGGACGCGGTGCGCGCCTTCGTGCGCACCGTCCGGTCCCTCAACCCCTGAGGAGTCGTGCCATGACGACGGACACTGCCGTGGGCCGCTTCGGCCGTTACGGCGGACGCTATGTGCCGGAGACCCTGGTCCCGGCGCTGCTGGAATTGGAAGAGGCCTACGCGAAGGCGCAGGCGGACGCGTCCTTCAATGAAGAGGTCACCCGCGTCCTGCGCGAGTTCGTGGGCCGCCCCACCACGCTGACGCCCGCTCACCGCCTCACCGAGTCCTGGGGTGGTGCGAACGTGTGGCTCAAGCGCGAGGACCTGGCGCACACGGGCGCGCACAAAATCAACAACACCGTGGGCCAGGTGCTGCTCGCCCGGCGCATGGGCAAGAAGCGCATCATCGCGGAGACGGGCGCGGGCCAGCACGGCGTGGCCACCGCCACCGCGTGCGCCCTCTTCGGCCTGCCCTGTGAGGTGTTCATGGGCGCGCTGGACGTGGAGCGCCAGGCGCTCAACGTCTTCCGCATGCGCGCGCTGGGCGCGGTGGTGCGGCCGGTGGAGTCCGGCTCGCGCACGCTCAAGGACGCGATGAACGAAGCCATGCGCGTCTGGGTGTCGCAGGTGCAGGACACCTACTACGTCATCGGCAGCGCGGCGGGCCCGCACCCCTACCCCACCATCGTGCGCGACTTCCAATCCGTCATCGGCCGGGAGATCCGCACGCAGACGCAGGCCGCCATCGGCCGGCTGCCGGACGCCATCATCGCGTGCGTGGGCGGCGGCTCGAACGCCATCGGCGCGCTGCACCCCTTCATCGGAGACACGTCGGTGCGGCTGGTGGGCGTGGAGGCGGCGGGCCACGGCCTGGACTCCGGCCAGCACGGCGCGTCGCTGACGCTGGGCACGGAGGGCGTGCTGCACGGCTCGCGCTCGCTGGTGCTCCAGGACGAGCACGGTCAGATTCAAGAGGCGCACAGCATCTCCGCGGGCCTGGACTACCCGGGCGTGGGGCCGGAGCTGGCGCACCTGGCGAAGACGGGCCGCATGGAGGTGCGCACCGCGACGGACGATGAAGCGCTCGCGGCCTTCTACGAGGTGGCGCGCACGGAGGGCATCCTCCCCGCGCTGGAGACGTCGCACGCGTTCGCGGCGGCGCGCGCGCTGGCTCGCGACCTGGGCAAGGGCAAGCAGCTGGTCATCAACTGCTCGGGCCGGGGCGACAAGGACGTGGCGACCATCTCGGCGCGCGGCGTGCCGCCCGCCACGGGGGTGAAGTCATGAGCGCGGAACTGGGCAAGGCGTTCGCGAAGGCGAAGGCCCGGGGAGAGGGCGCGCTGGTGGCGTACGCGATGGCGGGCGACCCGGACCTGCCCCGGTCCGTGGACGTGTTCGCCGCGATGGTGGAGGGCGGCGCGGACGTGCTGGAGATTGGCGTGGCGTTCAGCGACCCCATCGCGGACGGCCCCGTCATCCAGGCCGCGTCGGAGCGCGCGCTGAAGGCCGGGGCCACGCTGCGCCGGGTGCTGGACGAAGTGGTGCCGGAGGTGCGCCGCCGCTGCCCGGAGACGCCGCTGGTCATCATGACGTACGTCAACGTGGTGATGGCCATGGGCGAGGAGCGCTACGCGAAGCTCGCGCGCGAGCGCGGCATCGCGGGCACCATCCTCCCGGACCTGCCGCCCGAGGAGAGCGCGGGCATCCGCGCCGCGTTCGACAAGGAGGGCGTGGACCTGGTGCCGCTGTGCGCGCCCACGACGCCGCCCGCGCGCGCGGAGGCCATCGCGAGGGATGCACGGGGCTTCGTCTACTGCGTGTCCGTGGCGGGCGTGACGGGCATGCGCGCGGAGCTGCCTCCGGACCTGTCGCAGCGGCTGGACCTGGTGAAGCGCGCCGCGTCCGTGCCGGTGGTGGCGGGCTTCGGCATCTCCAACGCGGAGACGGCCCGGCCGCTGGTGGCCCACGCGGACGGTGTCGTGGTGGGCAGCGCGCTGGTGAAGGCCGCCCACTCGGACGGCCCGGCCGCGGCGAAGCAGCTCTGCGCGGACATCAAGCGCGGCCTGAAGCGCTGAAGGCCGCCGTCCTCAGTACGGCACCGGCGGCTTGGGAGACACGGCCTCCTGGTACAGGCGCCGCGTCAGCGCGAAGTCGTTGAACCGCCCGCCGTCCAGTTGCTGGTTCCTGGCGTCGTAGAAGATCATCTGCTGGCAGGTGAAGCAGATGACGACCGCGGCCCACTCCTGGCCCCGCCAGAAGCGCAGGGCCAGGTCTGGGTTGAAGGCACAGAGCAGCCGGGGCTGCGGCGGCGTCGCGGCCGGCGACGTCCAGCTCGCCCCCAGCGCCTGGATGTCCTCCGGCTTCAGGTCCTTCCCCTGCTTGCTGAAGAGGAACATCCCCACACGCGGCCGGCGGTCCTTCTTCGACGGCGGGGAGAGGGACCCGTCCACGTCGGCCTCGAAGGTCTCCACCCGGTCCGGCTTCTGGAAGAAGTCCGCCAGCGCCACGGGCCGGGCAGGCGCGGACGCCGTGCCCGCGTCCGGCGGATTCACGGCCACCAGCCACAACGACAGGAGTACGTTCACCATGCGAGTCAAAGCCTGACACCCGGAGACCGGACATGCAAAGCCTCCCAAGCCTGGGACCCACCCTCGAAACGCCGCGCCTCATCCTGCGCCCGCCCACGCTCCAGGACCTGGATGGCTTCGTGGCGATGATGGCGGACGAGGAGACCGCGCGGTACATCGGCGGCGTCCAGCCGCGCTCCAACGTGTGGCGCGCCGTCTGCGCCATGGCCGGCTCCTGGGTGCTCCAGGGCTTCTCCATGTTCTCCCTCATCGAGAAGTCCACCGGGAAGTGGGTGGGCCGGCTGGGGCCCTGGATGCCCGCGGACTGGCCGGGCACGGAGGTCGGCTGGGGCCTGTCACGCGACGCGTGGGGCAAGGGCTACGCGACCGAGGGAGCCACGGCCGCCATCGACTGGGCCTTCGACCACGCCGGGTGGACGGAGGTCATCCACTCCATCTCCCCGCCCAACGAGCCGTCGAAGCAGGTGGCCCGCCGGCTGGGCTCGCGCTTCCTGCGCATGGGCATGCTGCCGGCGCCCTACAACGACCACGAGGTCGAAATCTGGGGGCAGAGTCGCGAGGAGTGGCGGACACGCAAGCGGTAGTACAGATTGGCGCCATGAAATCCCGCGCGCCCCAGGTGGTCCTCGTCCGTCACGGTGAGACGGAGTGGAGCCGCAGCAGCCAGCACACCGGCCGCACCGACCTGCCCCTCCTGGAGGAGGGCCGCCAGATGGCGGAGCAGCTCCGCGCGCCCCTGAGCGCGTGGCGCTTCGCCGCCGTATGGACCAGCCCGCTGACGCGCGCCCTGGAGACGTGCGTGCTCGCGGGCTACGGCGACGCGGCCCAGAAGAAGAACGACCTGCTGGAGTTCAACTACGGCGACTACGAGGGCCGCACCGGCGCGGACATCCGCACCACGCGCCCGGACTGGACGCTGTGGAAGGACGGCGTGCCCAACGGGGAGACGCTGGAGGAGGTGGGCGCCCGCGTGGACCGCGTCATCGAGGAGGCACGCGCCCTCGACGACGACGTGCTCCTCTTCTCCCACGGGCACCTCTTGCGCATCCTCGCCGCGCGCTGGCTGGGCCTGCCCCCGGACGGAGGCAGGCTCTTCCACCTGGGCACGGCGTCCATCAGCGTGCTGGGCTCCGAGGCCGGCGGCAAGCAGCCGGTCCTCGTGAGCTGGAACGACACCACGCACCTGAAGGGCTGAAGCGCTACAGCTTCCCCTCCAGGAAGTTGCGCACCAGCGACGGGCCCTCCGGAGTCAGCACGCTCTCCGGATGGAACTGCAGGCCCACCACCGGCCGCGTGCGGTGACGCAGCGCCATCACCAGGCCGTCCTGGCTCCACGCCGTGGCCTCCAGCTCCGCGGGCATGGAGTCCGCGGCCACCACCAGCGAGTGGTAGCGCGCCGCCTGGAAGCCCTGCCGCACGCCCGTGAAGACGCCGGTGCCTTCGTGCCGGATGAGCGCCGCCTTGCCGTGCACGGGCTCCGGCGCGCGCACCACCTGCCCGCCGAACGCCGCGCCAATGGACTGGTGCCCCAGGCACACGCCCAGCACCGGCACGCGCGACTGGGAGATGGCCGCCACGCTCACCCCGGCCTCGTGCGGCGTGCACGGTCCCGGAGAAACCACCAGGTGCGACGCGCCCGACGCCGCGATGCCCGCGACGTCCAGCGCGTCGTTGCGCACGACCTTCACCTCCGCGCCCAGCGTGTAGAGCAACTGCACCAGGTTGAAGGTGAACGAGTCGTAGTTGTCGATGACGAGGATCACCGCCCACCTCCTTCGCGCGCCAGGCGGAGCGCGGCGGCCATGGCACCCGCCTTCGCCTCCGTCTCGTCCGCTTCCTTCATGGGGTCCGAGTCCGCCACCAGCCCCGCGCCAGCGGTCCACATCGTGCGGTCGCCATCCACGAAGAAGGTGCGCAGCGCGATGGCCACGTCCAGCGTGCCGCAGAAGGACAGGTAGCCCACCGCGCCGGCATAGGGACCGCGCCGCATGGGCTCCAGCTCGTCGATGATCTGCATCGCGCGAATCTTCGGCGCGCCCGACACGGTGCCCGCGGGGAAGGTGCTCGCCAGCGCGTCCAGCGCGTCGAAGCGCGTGGTGTCCAGCTTGCCGCGCACCTGGGACACGATGTGCATGACGTGGCTGTAGCGCTCGATGATCATCAGGTCCTCGATGCGCACCGTGCCCGGCGCGGCCACGCGGCCCACGTCGTTGCGCCCCAGGTCCACCAGCATGATGTGCTCGGCGCGCTCCTTCTCGTCCGCGAGCAACTCCTTCTCCAGCCGCTGGTCCTCCGCCTCGGAGCCGCCCCGGCGGCGCGTGCCCGCGATGGGCCGCACCACCACGTCCCCATCGCGCACCTGCACCAGCAACTCCGGCGACGCGCCCACCAGCGCCCGCGCCTCGCCCAGGTCCACGAGGAACAGGTACGGCGACGGGTTCACCCGCCGCAGCGCCCGGTAGAGCGACAGCGGCGGGATGGCGCCCTGCGCCTCGAACCTGCGCGCGAGCACCGCCTGGAAGCAGTCCCCCGCGCGCACGTACTCCTGCACCTTCTCCACCGCCCGCGCGTAGCCCTCGCGGTCCCAGCACGCGACCGGGGCCGGCGCGTTCTTCTGCGTGGGCGCGGGCGCGTAGGCCTCGGGTGGCAGCGGCCGGCGCAGCCGCTCCGCCATGGCCTCCGCGCGCGCTTCCGCGTCCTTCAGCGCCTGCGCCACGCTGCCGTGCAGCGCGGGCCGGGCGATGGCGATGGCCTTGAGCGTCTGGGTGCGCGTGTCGTGGGTGACGAAGTCCTCGGCCACCAGCCACTCGGAGTCGGGGAAGCCGGTGTCGCGCGGGTGGCGGTCCGGCACGCTGGGCTCGAACCAGGACGTGGCGTTGTAGCCCAGGTAGCCCACGAGCCCGCCCAGGAAGGGCGCCTCGCCCGGCAGCGTCGCCACGGAGAGCTCACGCCACAGTGTGCGCAGCACGTCCAGGGGGCGGCCCTCGCGGCGCTCCTCGTGCGAGCCACGCCACAACGTGAGCCCGTCCCGGTCCAGCCGCACGCGGCCCGCCGGGTTCACGCCCACGTGGCTGTAGCGCCCGAAGCGCTCGCCGCCGTAGCACGACTCGAGGATGAAGCCGCGGCTTCCACCGCCCAGCTTCAGGTATGCCGACAGCGGCGTATCCAGGTCCGCCGGCAACTCCACCGACACCGGCACCGCCTGGCCTGCTTCCGCGCGCTGCCGGTAGGCTGCCTTCCGCTCCTGCGCATCCATGGTCATTGCCCTGACCCCTCTGCCACTTCCCGGAGGGGCGCCCGGGTGCCCGGCCTTCCGGGCCCTGCGACTACGGCTTCGCGACGGGCTTCGCCTGAGCGAACACGCCGTCCTGCCACTGATAGACCTCGCGCTCCGTAACCTTCTGGGGCTTTCCTTCTTCCTCTTCTTCCACGCTCGTGCGCACCACCACCGCGCGCTTCGCGGCCGGCTGGAAGGAGACCTTGAAGGAGCTCTCATTCGGCGGGTCCATCAGCCCGCCCAGCTCCAGCGCCAGCTTCGCCTTGCCCAGCACCCCCGCCTTCCCATTCGAGCCGGTGTAGCTCACGTAGGACGTGACGTAGTCGCCGCAGCGCTCCGGCGTGGAGTCCAGTTGCAGCAGCGTCACGCCCGCCTGCTTCGCGGGGACGAGCGTCACCTTCACCGGGCCGCCCCGCCCTCCTCCGTAGTCCGTGGACGCCACCGCCACGTCCACGCTGCTGACGCGGCGAGGCGGCTTCACGTTCGGCTCCAGCACGCGCACGCGCGCCTTGAACTCGTTGCTCATCACCACCGTGGCCACTTCCAGCTCGCCGTCCCCGTCCAGGTCGGCCTCGAAGCGGAACGGCGTGAGCGTGTTGCCGAAGACCCAACCGGACACCGGCGCCGTGCCCGGAGCCGCCTTCGCGTCCACGACCGCCACCTGGTACCAGGTGTTGATGTACTCGCCGACCTTCGCGCGTGTCCCCACCTTCAGCACGCGCACGGGAGTGCCCAGCATCAGCGTCTTCACCACGCCCGCGTCCGCCGCCGCGCTCGCGCGCAGGTTCGCCTCGTCCACGCCCAGGTAGACCGTCTGTCCCGCCGTGAAGGCGGTGAACGAGAAGCCCTCCGGATCCGGCGCGCTGTCCTCCGTCAGCGGCGAGCTGTATTCGAGCACCGCGTCCGAAGCAGGAGTGGACTGCGCCAGGGTGAGGGACAGGAGGAGCGCGGGCGTCAGCATCACGAAAGGGTCCGGAAGTGGGAGGTTCCCGGGTTTATCCCCCGTCCACGCCCACCATCCAAGGGGCCCTCCGGTCCCTGGCTTCGTCGTTTGGATCGCAAGCAGCGCCTGGAAGGACGCCCGCCCCCTTGTCAGCGGAGCGCGGAGGACAGCCGGGCTGTAGGTAGCCCCCGGTCCAAGGCCTCGTTACCTCTAGAGGACCGTGGCCACCGCGACCCACCAGGAACGAACGCCGCTG
Source organism: Corallococcus macrosporus (assembly GCF_017302985.1). Classification (NCBI taxonomy): domain Bacteria; kingdom Pseudomonadati; phylum Myxococcota; class Myxococcia; order Myxococcales; family Myxococcaceae; genus Corallococcus; species Corallococcus macrosporus. Next base: position 658,740 of record NZ_JAFIMU010000017.1, on the reverse strand, counting down.
GTTTCCGTGACGCCGCAGGGGCTCTACTGCCAGGCGGGGAACTTCTACATCGACCCCTGGCGTCCGGTGGAGCGGGCGCTCGTCACGCACGCGCACGGCGACCACGCGCGCAGCGGCAGCAAGAGATACCTGGGCGCGCGCGCCGGCTTGGGGCTGTTGCAGCGCCGGCTGGGCGCGGACGCGGTCATCGACACGCTGGAGTACGGCGAGAAGCTCACCGTCGGCGACACCAGCGTGAGCTTCCACCCCGCGGGCCACGTGCTGGGCAGCGCGCAGATCCGCATCGAGCACCGGGGCGAGGTGTGGATCATCTCCGGCGACTACAAGCGCACGCCGGACCCCACGTGCGCGCCGTTCGAAGTGGTGCGCTGCCACACCTTCATCACCGAGGCCACGTTCGGCCTGCCCATCTTCCGCTGGGAGGACACGGGCCTCGTGGCCCAGGAGATCCTGCGCTGGTGGGACGCGAACCGCGAGGCGGGGCGCTCGGCGGTGCTGTTCTGCTACGCGCTGGGCAAGGCGCAGCGGCTCCTGGCGGAGCTGGGCAAGCTGACGGACCGGCCGGCCTACGTGCACGGCGCGGTGAACGGGCTCGTCACGGCGTACCGCGAGGCGGGCATCCCCATGATGCCCACGCAACTGGTGTCGGAGACGGAGAAGGGCACGTCCTTCGCGGGAGCGCTGGTGCTGGCGCCGCCAAGCGCGGCCGGCTCCACGTGGATGCGCCGCTTCGGTGAAGCGGAGACGGGCTTCGCGTCGGGGTGGATGCGCGTGCGCGGCAACCGGCGCCGCCGTGGCTACGACCGCGGCTTCGTGCTGTCGGACCACGCGGACTGGCCGGACCTCCTGCGCACGGTGGCGGACACGCAGGCGGAGAAGGTGCTCGTCACGCACGGCTACACCGACCCTTTGTCGCACTATCTGCGGGAGCGGGGCGTGGATGCCTCGCCGCTCGCCACGCCCTTCGAGGGCGAAGCGGAGGACTGACCCGTGCGAGCACTGGCCGACCTGTACGACACGCTCGACCAGACGACCTCCACCAACGCGAAGGTGGAGGCGATGGCGCAGTACTTCCGGAAGACGCCGCCGGAGGACGCCGCCTGGGGACTGTTCTTCTTCACGGGCCAGAAGCTCAAGCGGCTGCTCACGTCGAAGCTGCTGGTGGGCTGGACGCAGGAGCTGACGGGCATCCCGGACTGGCTCTTCGACGAGGTCTACGCGTCGGTGGGAGACCTGGCGGAGGTGATTGCCCTGCTGCTCGACGGCGCGAACCTCCCGCCCGAGCACGCCGAGGAGCTTCCCCTCTCACGCTGGCTGGAAGAGCGCCTGTTGCCGCTGCGCGGACTGGAAGCATCGGAGCAGCGAGAGCGCGTGGTGGGCTGGTGGAGGTCCATGCCCCGCCGCGAGCTGTTCCTGCTCAACAAGATGCTCACGGGTGAGTTGCGCGTGGGCGTGTCCAACACGCTGGTGGTCCGCGCCATCGCGCAGGTCACGGGGTTGCCAGCGCCCAGCGTGGCGCACCGGCTGATGGGCACGTGGTCGCCCACGAAGGCGTTCTTCGAACAGCTCGTCGCGCCGGACGTGTCGGACGGGCACGTGTCGCGCCCGTATCCGTACTACCTCGCGTCCCCGCTGGAGCAGCCGCCGGAGTCTCTGGGCGAGCTGAGTGACTGGCTCGTCGAATGGAAGTGGGACGGCATCCGGGGCCAGCTCATCCGCCGCCAGGGCGACGTGTTCCTCTGGAGCCGGGGTGAGGAGCTGATCACCGAACGCTTCCCTGAAATCACCGAGGCCGCCCGCGCCCTGCCCGAAGGCACGGTGCTGGACGGCGAGGTGATGGCCTACGAGGACGGCACGCCCCTGCCCTTCGCCCGGCTCCAGCGCCGCATTGGCAGACAGAAGCTCACGCCCAAGGTGCTGGCGGAGGCCCCCGCCGCGTTCGTCGTCTACGACCTGCTGGAGCAGGACGGCAAGGACCTGCGCGAGCTGCCCCTGCGTGAGCGCCGCGCGAGGCTGGAGGCCCTGCTCAAGGACCACCCGCGCTTCCCCATCTCCCCTTCGGTGACGGCGCCGTCGTGGGAGGCCCTGGCGGAGCTGCGCAAGGAGTCGCGCACGCGCAACGTCGAGGGCCTGATGATCAAGCGCCTGGACTCCGTCTACCAGACGGGGCGCAAGCGCGGTGACTGGTGGAAGTGGAAGATCGACCCGTACACGGTGGACGCGGTGCTGCTCTACGCGCACCCGGGCCACGGCCGGCGCGCGGCGCTCTACACGGACTACACGTTCGCGGTGTGGAACGGCGAGGACCTGCTGCCGGTGACGAAGGCCTACTCGGGCCTCACCGACGAGGAGATCAGCCGGCTGGACCGGTGGATCCGCGCCCACACGCGGGAGAAGTTCGGTCCGGTGCGCTCGGTGGATCCAGAGCAGGTGTTCGAGCTGCACTTCGAAGCCATCGCCCCGTCCCCGCGACACAAGTCGGGCATCGCCCTGCGCTTCCCCCGCATCGCCCGCTGGCGCGCGGACAAGACGGCGCGAGACGCGGACACGCTCGACTCGCTGAAGGGGCTGCTCCATGCAGCCCACTAAGCCGCGCCGCCGCAATCGCATGCGCGGCAAGCACGCGCCGGAGAATCAAACCGAAGCACCGAAGCGCACCCGAGCGAAGCGCCCTGTCCCCCGAAGCCCTTCTCCCTACCAGGGCGCGCCGATGGATCAGCTCCGTCAGTGGTTCGCCGCCAAGGGCTGGACGCCGTACGCCTTCCAGGAGGAGGCCTGGGCCGCCTACGCGCGAGGAGACAGCGGCCTCATCCACGTGCCCACCGGCGCGGGGAAGACCTACGCGGCCTACATCGGTCCGCTGGCGGACGTGGCCGAGCGCAACGAGAAGGGCCTTCAAATCCTCTACCTCACGCCGCTGCGCGCGGTGTCGCGCGACGTGGAGCAGGCCCTGCGCGAACCGTTGAACGCGCTGGACGCGGACCTGGAGGTGGAGAGCCGCACGGGAGACACGTCCTCCTCCGTGCGCCAGCGTCAGCGCGAGCGCCTGCCCCAGGTCCTCATCACCACGCCGGAATCCCTCTCCCTGCTGCTGACCCAGGAGCAGGCGGCGGAGAACTTCGCGTCCCTGCGCGCGGTCATCGTGGACGAATGGCACGAGCTGCTCGCCTCCAAGCGAGGCACGCAGGTGGAGCTGGCCCTGGCGCGCCTGCGCCACTTCGCCCCGGGCCTGCGCATCTGGGCGCTGTCCGCCACGCTCGCCAACCTGGAGGAGGCCGCGCGCACCGTCGTCGGCACGGACCGCAAGCCCACGCTGGTGAGCGCGGATCTGCAACGCCCGGTGGACGTGGAGACGCTGCTGCCGGAGGAGGTGGACACCTTCCCCTGGTCTGGCCACCTGGGCTTCACCATGCTCCCGCGCGTGGCGGAGTGGCTGGACCCCACGCAGTCCACGCTGCTCTTCACCAACACGCGCTCGCAAGCAGAGCGCTGGTTCGAAGGGCTGCGCTTCCTGCGCCCGGAGTGGGAGCACCTGCTCGCGCTGCATCACGGATCCATCGACCGCGAGGAGCGCGAGCGCGTGGAGGGAGGCCTCAAGGACGGCAGCCTGCGCCTCGTCGTGTGCACGTCCTCGCTGGACCTGGGCGTGGACTTCGGCCCGGTGGAGCGCGTCATCCAGATTGGCAGTCCCAAGGGCATCGGCCGCACCCTCCAGCGCGCGGGCCGCAGCGCGCACCGCCCCGGCGCCACCTGCCGCATCCTCTTCGTCCCCACGCACGCGCTGGAGCTGGTGGAGATGGCCGCCGCGCGGGACGCCATCGCGAGCCGCGAGGTGGAGCCGCGCACGCCGCTGTCCAAGCCGCTCGACGTGTTGGCCCAGCACCTGGTGACGTGCGCGCTGGGCGGAGGCTTCACCCGCGAGGCCCTGCGCGACGAGGTCCGCACCGCCACGAGCTACGCGTCCCTCACGGACGAGGAGTTCGACTGGGCCCTCACCCTGGTGCGCGAAGGCGGCCCCACGCTGCGCGCCTACCCGGAGTTCCGACGCGTGGTGGAGGTGGACGGCCGCTTCCGCGTGCCCGACGTGCGGCTCGCCCGGCTGCACAAGCTCAACATCGGCACCATCACCTCGGACGCGTCCGTGCAGCTGCGCTACTGGAGCGGCGGCAACCTGGGCACGGTGGAGGAGTCCTACGTCAGCCGCCTGAAGCCCGGGGACACCTTCCTCTTCGCGGGCCGCCGTCTGGAGTTCAGCCGCTTCAAGGACATGACGGCGTACGTGAAGCCCGCGAAGGCCAAGGCCACGCAGACGCCGCGCTGGGGCGGCAGCCGCCTGCCCCTCTCCACCTCGCTCGCGTCCGCGATGCGCCGCACGCTGGAGGCCGCGCGTCAGGGCGACGTCACACGGGATGAGATCGCCGCCGCGTGGCCCATCCTCGACGCGCAGGCCCGTCTGTCGCGCATCCCCGGCGACGGCCGCTGTCTGGCGGAAGTCTGCCGCACGCGCGACGGCCACCACCTCTTCCTCTATCCCTTCGAAGGAAGGCTCGTGCACGAGGGCCTGGCCGCGCTCCTCGCCCTGCGCCTGACGCGCCTGCGGAAGGCCACCTTCAGCCTGTCGGTGAACGACTACGGCCTGGAGCTGCTCACCCCCACGCCCTTCCCCTTCGATGAAGCCCTGCGCCCGGCCCTCTTCACCCGCGAGCGGCTGGTGGAGGACATCCTGGAGAGCGTGAACCTGAGCGAGCTCGCGCGCCGGCAGTTCCGCGACATCGCCCGCGTGGCCGGACTGGTGATGCCGGGCCTGCCCGGAGCGCGCAAGTCCACCCGCCAGGTGCAGGCCAGCTCCGCGCTCCTCTATGACGTCTTCGTGAAGTACGACCCGGACAACCTCCTGCTGCGCCAGGCACGCCGCGAGGTCCTGGAGCAGCAGTTCGAACAGGGCCGGCTCGCGCGCACCCTGGAGCGCCTGGAGGCACGCCCCGTCGAGGTCGTCCACGTCCACCGGCCCTCGCCGCTGGCCTTCCCGCTCGTCGTCGAGCGCATCAGCGCGAGCGTGTCCAACGAATCCCTGCTGGACCGCGTGGAGCGCCTCAAGGAGCGATGGTCCCAGGCCGATGCCAGACCCGCGTAGCGGACGCGGACGTGGAGCTGCTCCCGGAACGGGCTCTGCACTGGCCTGAAGCCGGCGTGCTCGCCGTGGCCGACCTGCACTGGGGCAAGACCGAGTCCTTCCAGCAGCACGGCATCCCCCTGCCCCTGGGCGTCCTGGAGGACGACCTGGCCCGTCTGTCCTCCGCCCTCACCGCCACCGGTGCCCGGCGTTTGCTCCTGGTGGGAGACCTAGTCCATTCGAAACAGGGGCTCACCGCCGACGTCATCCGTCGCGTGAATGCCTGGCGCGAAAACCATGCATCATTAGAAGTCGTGCTGATACGCGGCAATCACGACCGCCACGTCCGGGCCCTCCCTCCCACCTGGCGGATGGAGGATCGCGAGGACGCATGGGATGAAGGCCCGTTCCGCTTCGCCCACCACCCGGAGCCCGCTACAGGCCGCTACGTGTGGGCCGGGCACCTCCACCCCATGGTGCGCCTGACGGGCGGGGCGGACCGGCTGCGGCTGCCGTGCTTCCACCTGCGCCCCGGGGTGGGCGTCCTGCCCGCGTTCAGCGCCTTCACCGGGGGCCTGGACGTGCGGCGGGGCAAGAAGGACCGCGTCTACGCCGTCGCCGGCACCGCGGTGGTGGAGGTCTAGCGCGCCATGAGCCAGGCCAAGCGCCGCCGCGTCCTGGGCATCATCGCCACCGACGCCACCTTCGAGCGCGTCCCCCACCGGGGCGCCGAGGTGTGGATGGGCAAGTGCCTGCACTGCAACGCCCACCTCACCGTCGGCCTGGACGGCGAGCCCATCAGCCGCGCCACCATCGAGCACATCGTGCCCCGGAGCGCCGGCGGCACCGACGCGCTGGAGAACCTGGGCCTGGCCTGCGCCCGCTGCAACCAGGGCAAGGGCAGCCGCCACGACGCCCACTTCCACCGCGACGCCCGCGTGCGCGAGCTGGTGGACCGCCTGCTCCAGAAGCGCCGCGATCGCTGGCGCGACCCTGGCGACCCGGACTCCGAGTAGCCCCGCTTCAGACGTGGCGCGCACCGTCGCACCCTGTAGCGCGCCGCCTGAAAGGGATTGATCCCAGAGGGAGGAGACCCCTCGCGCAAAGCTCCCTTCCGATCGCCAGAAGCGGGATTCATCCCCCCGCGCGGGCAACTTGTCGCAACCGCCCCGGAAGATGCTAAGCGCTCCTTATTCCCACTCCCCACAGAATGGTTGACACTGCCGTGCTCATGAATGATGGTCCCGCGCCGCATTGGGTCGGGAAGTTCATGAGGGACCCGCGCCCACGGCACCATCCTAGAGGTTCGTTGGACGTGACTGCCTTGCCGTCTGAGCGCCAGGAGCCACCGCCCGCCCGGTCCACCGGGACCGGGACGGCCCCGCTGACTTCCGCGCCGAACGGTTTCCCCGCGTCCACCCCTGCTTTCATGTCGCCTTCAGTCCCCTTGCCCCTGGTCCTGGTATGAGCGGCCCTCTCTTCCCACGCTGGACGAATACGGTGTCGCGCCTGTCGGCCGCGATGCTCCTCGCCGTGCCCGCCATCGCCATCGGCGGCCTCCTGGCCTACGTGCGCTCGCCGCTCGTGACCAATCAGGCCCGCCCGGTGGAACAGCCCATCGAGTTCGACCACCGGCACCACGCCGGCGACGAACAGATTGACTGTCGCTACTGCCACTGGACGGTGGAGAAGTCCCCGTCGGCGGGCATCCCCTCCACCACCGTGTGCATGTCCTGCCACGCGCAGGTGTGGAACAAGAGCCCGTACCTCACCGAGGTCCGCAAGGCGTTCTTCGCTGACCAGCCCATCCCCTGGGTCCGCGTCCACAACCTGCCGGACTTCGTCTACTTCAACCACTCCATCCACGTGGGCAAGGGCGTCGGCTGCGCCACCTGCCACGGCCGCGTGGACCAGATGGGCGCCATCGAGCAGGCCGCCCCGCTGACGATGAGCTGGTGCCTGGACTGCCACCGCAACCCCGGCCCCAACCTCCGCCCCCAGGAGTTCATCACCAGCATGACCTGGGCGCCCCCGACGGAGAAGGCGGAGGCCTCGGCCCTCGCTGAGAAGCTCTCCAAGGAATACGACGTTCACTCGCGCACGAGCTGCTCCACATGCCACCGATGAACACCAAGCCTGACAGCGCGCCCGCGCAGGACACCCCCTCGTCGTTCGCGCTCCCGGTCGTCTCGGGCCGCAACGAGGCCGCCCCCCACGCGCACGCCCACGACGACGTCGTGACCGAAGCGCTCGAGCACGCCTCCACCCGCGCCGTCGCCGCGGAAGGCGCGTACGGCAAGACGTACTGGCTCGGCCTGGAGGAGAAGCTCGCCACGCCGGAGTTCCTGGAGGAGACCCGCCCGGAGTTCCCCGTCGGCGCGGACCTGCCCCCCACCGGCTTCGCCCGCCGCGAGTTCATGCAGCTGCTGGGCGCGTCGCTCGCCCTGGCCGGCGCCACCGCGTGCAGCACCCGTCCCCAGGACGAGCGGCTGGTCGCGTACACGAAGACGCCGCCGGAAGTCACTCCGGGCAACCCGCTGCACTACGCGTCCGGCATGACGCTGGCGGGCCACACCTCCGGCCTGCTCATCACCGCGCGTGAAGGCCGCCCGGTCAAGGTCGAGGGCAACCCCCAGCACCCCATCAACAAGGGCGCCGCGGGTGTGTTCGAGCAGGCGTTCCTGCTCTCCCTCTATGACCCGCAGCGCGCCCGCGTGCTGCGCAAGGGCAACAACCCCCGCTCGCTGCGCGTGCTGGCCGAGGAGGTCTCCACCCTCGTCAGCCAGAAGGCCGCGGCCGACGGCGGCAGCCGCCTGCGCTTCCTCACCGAGCCCATCAGCTCCCCGCTGCTGCGCGACGTGAACGCCCGCATCCAGAAGAAGCTGCCCAACGCGCGCTTCCACACGTTCGCGTCCACGGCCCACGAGTCCGCGGCGCAGGCCCACCGCGCCCTCTTCGGCCAGCCCGTGCAGGCCGTCTACGACCTGACCCGCGCGGACATCATCGTCTCCCTGGACGCGGACTTCCTGGAGAGCCGCCCGGAGAACCTGGCCCTCAACCGCCAGTTCGCGGACCGCCGCGACCCGAAGAACGGCGAGCTCAACCGCCTGTACGTGGCGGAAGCCCGCATGTCCATCACGGGCGGCATGGCGGACCACCGCCTGCGCGTGAAGTCCGCCGAGGTCTTCGGCATCGCCGCCGCGCTGGCGCAGGCCGTGGGTGGCCCCGCCGCCAGCCTGGGCTCCGCCGCGTCCGGCAAGGCCGGCACGGTGCGCCCGGAGGTCTCCTCGTGGGTGCAGGCCGTGGCCCAGGACCTGCGCTCCAAGACCGGCCGCAGCGTGGTCATCGCCGGTGAGCGTCAGCCCGCCGCCGTGCACGCGCTGGCCCAGGCCATCAACGTCGCGCTGGGCAACGTGGGCGCGACCGTGCAGGTCGTCCCGGCCGCCGCGCCGGAGGCCACCGGCCTCGCGGAAGTGCGCGCCCTGGTGGAGGACATCAAGGCCGGCCGCGTGGACACGCTGGTCATCACCGCCACCAACCCCGTCTACGCCCTGCCGGTGGACGCGGGCCTGGCGGAGGTGCTGGACCCCAAGCAGAACGCCAACCGCAAGTCGCTGTCCGTCCTGTACGCGGGTCACTACGAGGACGAGACCTCCCAGTTCGCTGACTGGTTCGTGCCCCTAGCGCACCAGCTGGAGACCTGGAGCGACGGCCGCGCGGTGGACGGCACCGTCAGCATCGCCCAGCCCCTCATCCAGCCGCTCTTCAACGGCGTGCCGGAAGCGGAGCTGTTCGCGCTGTTCCTCGACGAGCCGTTCCGCCCCGCCTACCAGATGCTGCGCGACTACTGGACCGCGCAGGGTGGCGAGGCCGGCCGCGCCGACTTCGAGACCCGCTGGGAGACCTGGGTCTCCGAGGGCGTCGTCCCCGGCAGCATCTCCGCCGCGGTGACGGCCACGCCGGACCTGAACGCCGCCTCCTCGCTGGTGGCCGCGTACCAGCCGCCGGCCGCCGGTGAGCTGGAGATCAACTTCGTCCACGACTACAAGGTCCTGGACGGTCGCTTCGCCAACAACGCGTGGCTCCAGGAGCTGCCGGACCCCATCACGAAGATCGTCTGGGAGAACGCGGCCATCCTCAGCCCCGCCACCGCCAAGCGGCTGGGCCTGGAGAACAACCACGTCGCGGAGCTGGAGTACGGCGGCCGCAAGCTGCAGGTCCCCGTCACCGTCCTCCCCGGCCACGCGGACGACACCGTGACCGTGGCCCTGGGCTACGGCCGCACCGGCCTCCACGAGGTCGTGGCCAAGGGCGTGGGCTTCAACGCCAACCAGCTGCGCAGCGTGAACGCCCCCTGGTTCGACGGCGGCGCCAAGCTGACCAAGGTCCGCGGCAGCCACAAGTTCGCCCGCACCCAGTACCACTGGCGCATGGAGGGCCGCCCGCTGGCGCTCGACATGGCCGTCAGCGAGCTCAAGCACCCGTCGAAGGCGACGGAGCACACGCTCGAGCGCGTCCAGGCGAAGTACGAGCTGGGCAAGCAGAACAACCTGCCCGACTTCCAGTACGCCACCAAGCCGGACGAGGGCTACAAGTGGGGCATGTCCATCGACCTGTCGCGCTGCACGGGCTGCAACGCGTGCGTCGTGGCGTGCCAGGCGGAGAACAACATCCCCGTCGTCGGCAAGGAGCAGGTGGGCCGCGGCCGTGAGATGCACTGGCTGCGCATCGACCGCTACTTCGAGGGCAACGAGAACGACCCCACCATGGTCATGCAGCCTGTCGCGTGCGTGCACTGCGAGAAGGCCCCCTGCGAGTACGTCTGCCCGGTGAACGCCACCGTGCACTCGGACGAGGGCCTCAACGACATGGTGTACAACCGCTGCATCGGCACGCGGTACTGCTCCAACAACTGCCCGTACAAGGTCCGCCGCTTCAACTACCTGCACTACACGCAGGGCAAGACGCCGACCGAGAAGATGCTCATGAACCCGGACGTCACGGTGCGCAACCGCGGCGTCATGGAGAAGTGCACCTACTGCGTGCAGCGCATCGAGCGGGTCCGCATCAACGCCCGCGTCGAGAAGCGCCTCATCCAGGAGACGGAGCTCCAGACGGCGTGCCAGCAGACCTGCCCCACGCAGGCCATCGCCTTCGGCTCCCTGGCGGACCCCGCCCAGCGCGTCACCCAGCTCCACGAGGACGAGCGTGCCTACCGGCTCCTGCACGAGCTGGGCACCCGCCCCCGCACCGCCCACCTCATCCGCCTGCGCAACCCCAACCCCGCCCTCGTGGCCGCTGCCCCTGCTGAAGCGCCGGCGCACGAAGGAGGTCACTGACCGTCATGGCCGAGACCGCACACCTCCCGCTCGACCCCCTCGAGCCCCGGGACCTCGTCGCGCCGCACCACGACGACAAGTCCCTCAATGAGACGCTGCTGGACCATGTCTGGCGCAAGCCCGGCAAGGGCTGGTTCATGCTGCTGGGCATCACGTCCGCGGCGCTGGGCCTCCTGGTCGTCGGCGTCACGTACACCCTCGCGCGCGGCATCGGCGTGTGGGGCAACAACCAGCCCGTCGGCTGGGCGTTCGACATCATCAACTTCGTCTGGTGGGTCGGTATCGGCCACGCCGGTACGCTCATCTCCGCCATCCTCCTGCTCTTCCAGCAGAAGTGGCGCACGAGCATCAACCGCTTCGCGGAAGCCATGACGCTGTTCGCGGTCATGTGCGCCGGCCTGTTCCCGCTGCTGCACACGGGCCGTCCCTGGTTCGCCTTCTGGCTGTTCCCCTACCCCAGCACCCTGGGCGCCTGGGCGCAGTTCCGCTCGCCGCTCGTGTGGGACGTGTTCGCCATCTCCACGTACCTCACGGTGTCCGCGCTCTTTTGGTACGTGGGCCTCATCCCGGACCTGGCCGCCCTGCGTGACTCCTCCAAGGGCAAGCTGCAGCGCACCATCTACGGCCTGTTCGCCCTGGGCTGGCGCGGCTCCGGCCGTCACTGGCACAACTACAAGATCGGCTACCTGCTGCTCGCCGGTCTGTCGACGCCGCTGGTGGTGTCCGTGCACACCATCGTTTCGTTCGACTTCGCCGTCTCCCAGATTCCGGGCTGGCACGCGACCATCTTCCCGCCCTACTTCGTGGCCGGCGCCGTGTTCAGCGGCTTCGCGATGGTGATCACGCTCATCGTGCCCGCCCGCAAGTACCTGGGCCTCCGGGACGTCATCACCGACCGCCACCTGGAGAACATGAACAAGGTCATCCTGGCGACGGGTCTGCTCGTGTCCTACGGCTACCTGATGGAGCACTTCATCGCCTGGTACTCCATGAACCAGTACGAGTTCTGGACCTTCTACGTGAACCGCGCCACGGGCCCCTACGCCGGCGTGTACTGGCTGATGATCACCTGCAACGTGGTCACCCCGAACATCTTCTGGTTCAAGAAGGCGCGCACCAGCATCCCCATCATGTGGGTGGCGTCCATCGCGGTGAACATCGGCATGTGGTGCGAGCGCTTCATCATCATCGTGACGTCGCTCTCCCAGGACTTCCTCCCCTCGTCGTGGGACATCTACACGCCGACCTGGGTGGACTGGTGCATCTACATCGGCACCCTGGGCCTGTTCGGCACCCTGTTCCTCCTGTTCCTCAAGTTCGTTCCCGCCGTCGCGGTGAGCGAGGTGAAGGAGCTCCAGCTGGAGCTCAAGCACGCCGCCCACGCTGCCCACGGCCACGGCGCGGACACCGCCGGGGCGGGTTCCCTCACCCACGGAGCGCACTAGCATCATGGAAGCCAAGGTCCTTGATTCCTGGGTGTTGGCCGAGTTCGCCACGCCGGAAGCCCTCGTCTCCGCGACGCAGCAGATGCGCGAGAAGGGCTTCCAGGGCATGGACACCTACTCCCCCTACCCGCTCCACGGCGGGTCGGAGGCGCTGGGTCTGCCGCCCTCCCGCATGCCCTTCATCGCCCTGGGCGGCGGCCTCACCGGCATGGTGACCGCCCTCACGATGCAGACGTGGATGAACACCATCGACTATCCGCTCAACGTCGGCGGTCGTCCGCTCCTGAGCCTCCCGGCCTGGGTGCCCATCACGTTCGAATTGAGCGTGCTGTTCGCCGCGTTCGGCATCTTCTTTGGCCTGTTGGGCCTCAGCAAGCTGCCGCAGCCCTACCACCCGGCCTTCGAGTCGGAAGAGTTCCGCAGCGCGTCCACGCACGGCTACTGGCTGAGCATCCCGCACCCCACGGGAACGGACGCCGCGGACGTCAAGAACCAGCTGACGGCCCTGGGCGCGACCCACGTGACCATGGTCTCGGGAGAGAACGAATGAGGTGGCTCATCCCCGCCGCCGGGCTCGTAGCGCTCACGGGCTGCAACGTCAGCTCCGAGTTCCTCCAGCGCATGGAGACCCAGGCCAAGTACGAGTACTACGAGACGTCCGAGTTCTGGCCGGACGGCCGCGCCATGCGCGTGCCCCCCGTCGGCACCGTCCCGCGCGAGCGGCCGGTGGGCAACCCGGGCATCTCCACGGGCCGCGCCAACGGCGTCGCCGTGAACGCCATCCCGCTGCCGGTGGACAAGCAGCTGCTGGCCCTGGGCCAGAAGAAGTACAACATCGTCTGCTCGCAGTGTCATGGCGTGCTCGGCGACGGCAACAGCGTCGTCGCGGAGAACATGGCGCTGCGCCTGCCGCCGTCCCTGCTGGAGCTCGCGGACAAGCCGGCCGGCCACTTCTACACCGCCATCAACGAAGGCTACGGCATCATGCCGTCCTTCTCGGGTGAGCTCGACACGCGTGAGCGCTGGGCCGTCGTCGCCTATGTGCGCGCGCTGCAGGCCGCCCGGAGCACCGCCGGGACGCAGCCCGTTCCGCAGGAGAACCGATGATTGCCATGGAGCGCTACACCGGCACGCCCAAGCTGATGGTGCCCGCGTTCGGCCTGGGCGTGGTGGGCCTCGTGCTCACCGCCGTGGGCTTCTTCATGAACCCCGAGGCGACCAGCTTCAGCTTCCTCTTGGGCTTCACCTACTGGGTCGGCATCAGCGTGGCCGCCCTCATCATGCTGGCCATCTTCCACACGGCCAAGGCGAAGTGGCCCATCGTCCTGCGCCGCGCCATGGAGACGATGTCCATCGCGGTCCCCGTCTTCGCGGTGCTCATCCTCGCCCTCATCCCGATGATGAAGTACCTCTACCCCTGGGTGGATGGCTCGCCGCTGGCCGCCCACATCCACGGCATCGAGGTGGAGCACCTGGCGCACAAGAAGCACGGCTACCTGAACGGCACCTTCTTCGCCGTCCGCCAGGTCATCTACTTCGCGGTGTGGATCTTCGTCTCCCACCGGCTGTACGCCTGGAGCACCCAGCAGGACGAGTCCGGCGCGCTGGAGCTCACCGTCAAGCAGCGCCGCTTCTCCCCGGGCGCCCTGCCCTTCCTGGCGCTGACCATCACCTTCGCCGCCTTTGACTGGCTGATGAGCCTCACGCCGCTGTGGCAGTCCACCATCTTCGGCGCCTACTACTTCGCCGGCAGCTTCCTGGCCGCCTTCTGCGTCCTGGCGCTGGCCACGGTGCGCGCCCAGGGCAAGGACCTGTACGGCAGCCTGGTGAAGACGCCGCACTACCACAACCTGGGCAAGCTCATCTTCGCCTTCACGGCGTTCTGGGCCTACATCGGCTTCTCCCAGTTCCTGCTGGTGTGGATCGCCAACATCCCGGAAGAGGCCCCCTGGTACGGCCTGCGCATGTACGGCCCGTGGCGCGGCGTCTCCTACGTCATCTTCTTCGGCCACTTCGTGCTGCCGTTCTTCACGCTGCTGTCACGCAAGCTGAAGGAGAAGCCCGGAACCCTGGCGGTGGCCGCCACCTACCTGCTTCTCATGCACGCCGTGGACCTGTATTGGCTCATCTGGCCGGCGTTCTCCGGTGAGGCCGGTCCGACCTTCCACTGGACGATTCTCACGGCCTTCGTGGGCGTGGGCGGAGTCGCGGTGGGCTACGCCCTGTTCCGGGCGCGCGGCCGGTACACCTTCCCGGTGAAGGACCCCTACATCGCGGAGTCCCTGAGGTACGTGCAGCCATGAAGAAGACCCAGTCCGAAGTCGAATCGCGGGTCATCGTCGGCGCGCATGGCGTGGCGGCCGAGGAAGACCACCTCGTCATGGGGAAGATCATCGGCGTCGGTGTGGGCGCCATGGTCCTCTTCCTCGTGGGCGCGGTGTGGGCCTGGCGCATCCAGGTCGTCACCATGGAGGAGGCCCAGCCCAACGGTCCTCCGCCCCGTCCGGCCGCGGTGGGCCAGTACGAGGTCGGCATCGTGAACCAGCGCCTGTTCGAACAGGACTGGCGCGCGACGGAGAAGCTTGGCGGGCAGCACCAGGCGCTGAAGAACGGCTGGGGCGACCAGCCGGGCGTCGCCGCCCACAAGCCGCTGGAGCAGGCCATGGACCAGGTCATCACGACCGAGACCCAGAAGGCCCGCGAGCCGGCCCCGGCCCCCGTGCAGCCCCAGGCCCCGGCCCCCGCGCCCCACACGGCGCCCCCGGCCCCGGCCCCGAAGAAGTAGGCTCCCACCCGCTCCTCCTACCCCCGAGCCGTCCCCCGCCATGCCGTCCCTTCTTCCGCCCTCCTCCGCCCGCGCCGCCGGGCTCCTCGCGGCGCTCGCGCTGGTGCTCGTCAGCACCACGCCCGCGTTCGCCCTGCCGGGTGGCGGCAAGACGCCCCGTGCCATCGTGGAGGCGGACTCCGACCTGCCCCCGCCCGTGACGGGCGTGGACGTGGTGGAGCACCTGGGGGAGCCGCTTCCCCTGGAGACCCGCTTCCAGGACGACTCCGGGGAAGAAGTGCGGCTGGGCACGCTGCTGTCGAAGACGCGCCCCACCCTGCTCACGCTCGTCTATTACGAGTGCCCCATGCTCTGTAACCTCGTCATCAACGAGCAGGTCCGCGTGATGCGCGAGCTGGGCCTGGAGCTGGGCAAGGACTACGAGGCGGTCACCGTCAGCATCGACCCCAAGGACACCCCGGCGCAGAGCCACGAGCGCAGGCGCAAGTACCTCCAGTCCATGGGCCTGCCGCAGACGGCCCCCTGGCACTTCCTCACCGGCACCGACGAGAACATCCACAAGCTCGCCGATGCCGTGGGCTTCAAGTACACGTATGAGCCGAGCACGAAGCAGTACGCCCACCCCGCGGTGGTCACCGTGCTCACGCCGGAGGGGAGCATCTCCCGCTACCTCTACGGCACGTCGTTCGACCGCAAGGACGTGAAGCTTTCGCTGCTGGAAGCAGCGGGCGGTCGGGTCGGGACGAGCGTCGATCGCATCGTCATGTCCTGTTTCAAGTATGACACCGCCACGCGGCGGTACGGTTTCTACATCTTCGGGTTCATCCGCCTGGGCTCCCTGGCTGTCTTCGGCGCCCTGGCCACGATGCTGATCTATTTCTGGAGGCGCGAGCTGAAGAAAGGCGCGACTACATGAGCGACCTGGCCAACCAATTCCTGTTCCTCCCGGAGCGCGCGTCCACGTTCGCGGAACGGGTCGACTTCCTGCACTACTTCGTCGTCGGCACGACGATGGTGATGTCCGCGGGCGTCGGCCTCGCGGCGCTCTTCATGTTCTTCCGCTACCGCCGGCGGGAGTCCCACCAGCACACCGAATACGTGGTGCCGGACCTGAAGACGGAGTTCCTCTTCGTGTCCGTCCCGCTGGTGTTCTTCCTGGCGTGGTTCGCCATCGGGTTCCGGGACTTCACCTGGTACACCACTCCGCCCAAGGACTCGATGGATGTCTACGTCATGGGCAAGCAGTGGATGTGGAAGTTCTCCTACCCGGAGGGCCCCAACGGCGTGAACGTGCTGCACGTGCCGGCCAACCGCCCGGTGCGCCTGCTCATCACGTCCCGCGACGTCATCCACTCCTTCTACGTCCCGTCCTTCCGCATCAAGATGGACGCGCTGCCGGGCCGCTACACGCAGGCCTGGTTCGAGGCGACGAAGCCCGGCACGTACCAGGTGCTCTGCACCGAGTACTGCGGCCTGTCGCACTCGAAGATGCTGGCGGAGGTCGTCGTGCTCTCGCCGGAGGACTACGAGAACTGGCTGAAGGAGCAGCAGCGTGGCCGCCTGCAGGACCGGCAGGACGCGCTGGCGGACACGTCGCTCGTGCCGCCCGTCGCCCGCATGGCCGAGCAGGGCCAGAAGCTGGTGGGCACGCAGGGCTGCCTCAAGTGCCACTCGGTGGACGGCTCGAAGCACATCGGCCCCACCTTCCTGGGCCTCTACGAGCGCAACGAGAAGCTCGAGGACGGCCAGAACATCCGCGTGGATGAAGCCTACATCACCCAGTCGATGATGGACCCGGGCGCGCACATCGTCGCCGGCTACCAGAACGTGATGCCGACCTACCAGGGCAAGCTGCAGGGCCCCGAGTCGGCCGCCATCGTCGAGTACATCAAGACGCTGCGCACCGCGAACGTGCGCGAGACCGCTTCCGAGGGCCCCGCCTATGACCCCATCCAGTAGCATCGCCGCGCCGGGGGCCGCCGTCCCCGGCCATGAGGCGCACGACGACCACGGCCACCACCCGAGCTACCTGACGGACGGCACCACGGTGAAGTCGTGGCTGCTGACGGTGGACCACAAGCGCATCGGCATCATGTACATGGCGTGGATCCTGCTCTTCTTCCTGGTGGGCGGCATCTTCGCGCTGCTCATCCGGATCGAGCTGCTCACGCCGGGCCCGACCATCATGGACGCGATGACGTACAACCGCGTCTTCACGCTGCATGGCGTGGTCATGATCTTCCTGTTCATGATCCCCGCCATCCCGGGCATCTTCGGCAACTTCATGCTGCCGCTGATGCTGGGCGCCAAGGACGTGGCCTTCCCGCGGCTGAACCTGCTGTCGCTCTACGTGTACCTGGCGGGCGCGGGCTTCGCGCTCTGGGGCATGCTCAACGGCGGCCTGGACACCGGCTGGACGTTCTACACGCCGTACAGCGCGCACACGACGACCACGGTGGCGCCCGTCCTCTTCGGCGCGTTCATCATCGGGTTCAGCTCCATCCTCACGGGGATGAACTTCATCGTCACCACGCACACCATGCGCGCGCCGGGCATCACCTGGTTCAAGATGCCGCTGATGGTGTGGGCGCTCTACGCCACCAGCTGCATCCAGGTGCTGGCGACGCCGGTGATTGGCCTGCTGCTCCTGCTGGTGACGGCGGAGAACCTGTTCAGCCTGGGCATGTTCGACGTGGCCCGTGGCGGTGACCCGGTGCTCTTCCAGCACCTGTTCTGGTTCTACAGCCACCCGGCCGTGTACATCATGGTGCTGCCGGCGTTCGGCGTGATGAGCGAGGTCGTCTCCGCCTTCAGCCGCAAGAACATCTTCGGCTACCGCGCGGTGGCGTACTCCAGCGTGGGCATCGCGTTCGTGGGCTTCTTCGCCTGGGGCCACCACATGTTCGTGTCCGGCCAGTCGACCTTCAACGCCGGTGTGTTCGGCGTGCTGTCGATGCTGGTGGGCGTGTTCACGGCCATCAAGGTCTTCAACTGGGTGGGTACGGTCTACAAGGGCGCGGTGGAGTTCAGCACCCCGTTCGCCTACTTCTGCGGCTTCCTGTTCTTCACCGTGTTCGGTGGCATGACGGGAATCGCGGTGGCGACGGTGTCGCTGGACGTGCCGTGGCACGACACCTACTTCGTCGTGGCGCACTTCCACTTCATCATGGTGGGCGCGACGATCATGGCCTTCCTGGCCGCGCTCCACTACTGGTTCCCGAAGATGTTCGGGAAGATGTACCACGAGGGGTGGGGCCTGGTGTCCGCGGCGCTCATCATCCTGGGCTTCAACGCGACGTTCATCCCCCAGTTCCTCGTGGGCAACGCGGGCATGCCGCGCCGCTACTACGAGTACCCGGAGCGCTTCCAGGCGCTGAACGTGGCGTCCACCGCCGGAGCGTCGCTGCTGGCGTTCGGCTTCATCATCATCGCCATCTACCTGACCTACGCGCTCATCTACGGCAAGCGCGTGGACAACCCGTGGAACAGCAAGGGCTACGAGTGGCTGACCATGTCCCCTCCGCCCACGCACAACTTCATCGGGCCCCAGCCGACGTATCCCGAGGAGCCGCACTTCTACGTGGATCCGAAGAAGGCCCAGGGCGAGGTGTCGGATGTCTAGCGCGCACGTGACGCCGGGCTCGGTGCCCGGTCCCAAGCTGGCTGCCCACTTCGCGTCGCTGGAGGTCCAGAAGCACGCGGCGCGGCTGGGCATGTGGCTGTTCCTCGCCACGGAAATCCTGCTCTTCGCGGGTCTGTTCGCGTGCTACGCGGCCTACCGCTTCCTGTTCCCGGAAGCGTGGGCGGCCTCCAGCCGCAGCCTGGACCTGACGATGGGCACCATCAACACGGTGGTGCTCATCACCTCCTCGTTCACCGCCGCCATGGCGGTGCACTACGCCAAGGAGGGGAAGAACAAGATGGTGGGGCACATGAACGTGCTCACCCTCCTGATGGCGATGGGCTTCCTCGTCATCAAGTTCTTCGAGTACAAGCACAAGTTCCACATCGGGACGCTGCCGGGCCGCTACTACTTCTACGAAGGCATCCAACTGCCGGGCGCGCCGCTGTACTTCACGGTGTACTTCGCCTCCACCGCGCTGCACGCGCTGCACGTCGTCATCGGTATGACGGTGCTCGCGTTCGCCACGGTGCGTGCGTACCGCGTCGGGGACTTCAGCGCGAACAACTACACGCAGGTCGAGCTGGGCTCCATGTACTGGCACCTCGTCGACCTGGTGTGGATCTTCCTCTTCCCGATGCTGTACCTGGTCTGAGGGTTACGACATGGCCATCGCCAACGAATCGCGTCAGGAAGAGCACAACATGCAGGAGCACCACGGCGCCGGGCGCTACGTGGTCATCTGGATTGCCCTGCTGGTGCTGACGCTTGTCACGGTCTTCACCGGCCGCATGCACCTGCCCAGCTTCGGCCTGCTGCTGGCGCTCGTCATCGCCAGCGTCAAGGGCACGCTGGTGGCGCTGTACTTCATGCACCTGTCGGAGCACCAGGGCGCCAACCGCCTGGTGTTCGGCGTGTCCATCCTCTTCGTGGTCCTGCTCATCGGATTCTCGCTGATGGACCTGGGCACCCGCTTCCGCCTGGCCAACCCGCCGGGGTCGCAGTACAGCGACCTGCAGGCGGTGGACATCGGCGCGAACCCGACGGAAGGCCGTCACGGCGGCCACCAGCAGATCGAGAAGCAGGGCCACGAGACGCACGAGTAGCCCCGCTTCCCCAGTCTCCTGAAGCATGAACGCGGCGCCCGGGATTCTTCCCTGGCGCCGCGTCGCTTTTGGCGGACCTGCTTGCCGCGCGGGGGACTACAGGGCGACGGTCAGGTTGAAGGAGAGCGCCGTGTCGGTGGACACCTTGCCCGGGGGCGGGGCGCTGTCGGACTTCACGAGGAAGCCCACGCCCAGGGCCAGCGCGTCGGTGAGGTTGGCCATCACCTGCGTCTGGCTGCTGAAGAGGATGCGCGAGTCGCTGATGACGCTGACCAGGATCTCCGCCTCTTCCTGGAAGGTGATGTCCTTGGAGACGCCGTAGCGGAACAGGGCGCCGAAGCGCGGACCGCCCAGGTCCACGTCCGGCAGGTCCACGCGCTCCGGGTAGTACTGGAAGCGCGTCTCGCGGGCGTAGCGGAAGGCGAAGTCGGTGCGCAGGACGGTCTCGCGCACGCTGGCCTTCTCATCCCGCTTGGTGTCGAACCAGAAGATGCTGGCACCGGCTTCACCGTAGGGCCGCGCCTCCACGCTCTTGATGTGGTCCGTGTCCACGCCGGCCAGCAGGTAGCCGCTGATCTCCTGCGTGAAGCGGCGGTCCCCGCGCAGCTCGACGCCCGCGTTGAGGGCCACCACCTGGGACAGGGACTCCACCTCCCCTTCCACCTGGGGCGGGCGGCTGCGGCCGTACGCGCCGAAGGCCTTCACGGAGTAGATCCACTTGTCCGTCTTGCGCAGCGCGCTGGCCAGGCCGCTCACGGTCAGCGTGGACGCGTTGCCGGTGAGGGAGATGAGGCTCAGGCCCACGCTGACGTCCCAGACGCTGGGCTTCTTCTCGGGGGCTGCCGCGGCGGCCGCGGCCTCGGGGGCGGGCGCGGCGGGCGGCGGCGGCGGGGCAATGGGCCCGCGCGTGGTCACTTCGGACAGGCGCTCGATGGCCTCCGCGAGCCGGGCGCTGGCCTCGGCGGCGCGCTCCGCGGCGATGGCGGCGCGCTCAGCCGCGGCGGCGGCGCGCTCGGCGGCGGGGGCGTCCGCGGGGAGGGCGGGCGGCGCGGGCGGCGCGGGCGCGCGCACGGCGGCCGGAGGCGGAGGAGCGGCGGGACGCGGGGCGGGCGCCGGCGTCTGGGATTGCAGCGACGAGGCGAGCAGCAGCGCAACGGGGACCATCTGAGTTCCTTGGGGTGAGGCAGGTGCGGCAGCGGACCTGCAAGGGAGCGTGAAAG
This sequence comes from Corallococcus macrosporus, assembly GCF_017302985.1. NCBI lineage: Bacteria > Pseudomonadati > Myxococcota > Myxococcia > Myxococcales > Myxococcaceae > Corallococcus > Corallococcus macrosporus. The sequence continues at coordinate 638,110 of NZ_JAFIMU010000017.1, read as the reverse complement.
GGCCGGCTCCCTTTCCGGCGCGAACTTCATAGCGCATGCGGGACAGGGAGCGTCCTGACCTTCTAGGCTTGGCATGTGGGTCCTCTCCGGACCCGGTACGTGAGGACCCGCCCTTGAGGCCCACCCTGCTCCCGCTGCTGCTCGCGCTGTCGTTGTGGCCCGCCGTCGTCCCGGCGGCCCAGAGGGTCACGGTGCCGGTGGACGTGGGCGTGGGGCCGGCGGTGTTCGTGTTCTCCGGCCCCATCGCGGACGACCAGCTCCTGCACACGGGGCTGAAGCTGTCGGTGGACGCGGTGCTGGACAGGGAGTGGCTGCGCAAGAACCAGCGCGCCATCCCCGCGCGCTACCGCAAGCAGGCGAAGCAGATGGATGAGATTCGCATCTCGCCGTCCATCTTCATCCCGGACTCGTTCATCATCTCGCCGAAGTACCGCGACACGGGGATGTACGGCGTGACATTCAAGCCGCTGGGCCTGGGGCTGCCGCTGTCGTCCAGCCCGGTGCGCTTCAAGCTGGGCGTGGGGCTGGTGTTGACGTACGCGTACATCTTCTCCGACACGCTGCCGGACACGCACTTCCTGCGGCCCGGGGCGAGCCTGGGCGCGGACCTGGAGTTCCAACTGGCGAAGAGCTTCCTGGTCAGCGTGGGCTGGGAGTCCACCTTCTACGTGCCGCAGGAGCTGGGCGGGCTGGGGCTGCCGGACTCGCTGGGGGACGGCATCTTCCACGTGGGGCAGGCGTACCTGCAGCTGCATTTCCGGTTCCCGTACACCACGACGCTGTAGCGCTCGCGCGCGGGCCGGGCGCGTGGCTAGCGTGCGCGGCACCATGTCCCTCGTCCTCGCCACCGACGCGCAGAAGGCGCAGCGCGACGCCGTCACCCATGCCGCGTGGGGTTCACCCCTGAGCGTGCCGCAGTACCAGGAGCGCGAAGCCCGGCTGCGCGCGCACCCGTGGAGCCGCGAGGGCATGAACACCTGGCTGTGGCTGGCGGACGACGGCCGGGTGCTGGCCTCGTGCGAGACCTTCCACACGGACAGCTTCCTCCGGGGCCCGGACGGACAGCTCGCGCCGGGGGACAGCTACGCCATCGCCAGCGTCTTCACCGAGGAGCCCCTGCGCGGCCGGGGACACGCCACGCGGATGATGGACGCCGTGGCCGCGGAGCTGGAGCAGGTGGCGCCGCGTCCGCACTCGGTGGTGCTCTTCTCCGACGTGGGCGCGCCGCTGTACCGCCGGTCCGGCTACGTGGAGGTGCCCGCGTGGGACTGGCAGCTGGACGCGGTGGATGCGCCGGGCGGGCGGCCGGTGGACGGCGGGCTCCAGGAGACGGACGTGGCGGCGGCGCTCGCGCGGATGCGCAAGCCGGACGTGCCCTTCTTCCTGTGGCCCAGCGCCACGCAGGTGGACTGGCACCTGGAGCGGGAGCGCATCTACGCGGAGCTGCTGTCGCGGCCCCGGCCCCGCTCGTGCGGCGCGGTGGTGGGCACTTCCACCGCGCTGTGGGTGATGAACGCGCGCTACGGCGAGCTGGTGGTGTTGATGCTGGACGCGCGAGACGCGTCCTCGGCGGAGGCGCTGCTCACCGAGGCGCGCCGCGTGGCGCACCACGCGGGGCTCAAGCGCGTGGTGTGGTGGGAGGAGGCCGCGACGGCGCCCCTGCTCACGGGGGTGCCCGGCGCGGTGCGCGTGCAGCGGGACGGGTCGCTGCCCATGCTGCGCCCGCTGCGTCCGGGACTGCCTCCCGCGCCGGAGGTCCCCTTCCCTCGCGCCCTCTGGGTGTGAGCTACGCGGTCAGCCCCGCGAGCCCCTGGAACAGGGCCCGGGCCTGCTCGCGCGAGGGCAGACCCGCGCCGTGGATCCACGGCTCCGGCGGCTGGTGACGTTCCACCTCTTCGCCCAGGCTCCGCAGCGCGTCCAGGCGCGCCTGGTGCAGATGCTCCCGCTGCGCCGCGCTCAAGCGCGTGTGCGCCCAGGCATCCACGGCCCACGCCAGCTCCGCGTGCCGCACCTCGTCCCGCGCAATGGCGCGCAGCGTGCTCCGCACCTCCGGGTCCTCCGCGGTGCGGCCCTGCCAGCCCGCCACGAAGGCGCCGAAGGTCTCCCGCACGCAGCCCTCCACGGCGTTCTCCCGCAGCATCTCCTCCAGCGAGCGGGGCTCGAACGGCGGCAGGTCCACCTCCGGCATCGTCGCGCCGTGACGCTGTGCGAGCGCCTGCATCACACGCGTGTGACGGACCTCATCCCCCGCGGAGCGCCGCGCGGCCCTCACCAGGACCTCCGGTGCGCTGTGCGCCTTGAGCTCGTCCGCGAGCCGCAGGAAGGCCGGCACCGACGCCGCCTCCAGCCAGGCCGCGTGCGCGAAGAGCGCCCCCAGCGCATCAGCGGGTCCGGCGCCTCTGGGTTCGCGCAAACCTTCGGGCCTGCGGCCATCGTTCGAACATGTGTAGTAGGTGCAGCGGAGCTCCGCGTCCCCGGTGCTCGTGGTCGTGGCGAGGCAGTAGGCCAGCGGTGCGTCCTGGTCGGGACACGTCTCGCATGACGGATTCTCGGGAAGGCTGCCGTCCGGCAAGCGGGCGAGGGGGCCTCCGCTCAGGAAGGGAGCGCCATGCTCGCACTCCTTGACTCCGCAGGCCATTCCCCCTGGCAGCAGGGGCGCGGCCAGCAACAGCCCGTAGAGGGTGCGGCGCAACAGCCGGTGCTTCGGAATCACATCCAACGTCCGACGAGACATGGAAACCCCCTCTGATTCCCCCTCGCCGGCCCGGAGGGGACGGCTACCTTAACCCGGATGTGTCAGGCGCCGACAGGTCCCCTAGGATGCGCCCATGGCCGAGCGAAGGCGCATCATCGAGGGGTCCTGGAACTGCACGTCCTGCGGCGCCAGGAACATCCCCGCCCGTCACAAGAACTGCCCCTCCTGCAACAACCCGCGGGAACTCAGTGGCAAGGAGTCCGAGTTCGACTTCGGTGACGTGGACGCGGCCTCCGGCAAGTCCACCCGCGAAGGCGTCAGCGACGAACAGGCGCTGGACATGGCCGGCGCCGGCGAGGACTGGTTCTGCGCCTACTGCGGCGCGGCCAACCGGGGTGACGGCACGCGCTGCCGGCAGTGCTCCGCCGAGCGGGGCTCGGATGCGAAGGCCGCGCCCATCGCGGACCTGGGCCCCCAGGCGCCACCGAAGCCCGCGCCCAAGCCCCGCCGCTTCGGGAAGGTGGCGCTCATCGTGGTGGGCATCCTCAGCTCCTGCTGCCTGGGCACCTGCGCGGTGGGCTTCTGGGGCAACATGAAGCATGAGCTCAAGGGCGAGGTGGTGGCGACGAACTGGCGCCGCGCGCTGGTGCTGGAGCGCTTCGTGCCGGTGACGCGCACGGGCTGGCGCAACGAGCTGGTCCCCACCGAGCCGCGCATGCCGGTGAACGGCACGGGCGAGCTGCTGGGCGTGACGAACATCCGCGACTGCGTGTCCCGGCAGCGGGGCACCCGGCAGGTGGCGGACGGCACCCGGCGCGTGTGCCGGACGAAGACGCGCAAGGTGGCCTGCGGCACCGAGGAGAAGTGCACCCGCCGCGACAAGGGCAACGGCTTCGCCGAGGAGGTCTGTCGCGACGTGACGAAGTACTGCAACGAGTCCTACGAGGACTGCGACACGGAGACGCGCTACCGCGACGAGCCCATCTACGCGCAGCAGTGCACCTACGACTCGTACGCGTGGAAGCCGGTGGACACGCGCGAGCTCAAGGGCACGGAGGAGCCGCCGCGCTGGCCGGAGCTCACCGCCGGGACGAACGAGCGGCTGCGGCGCGAGGAGGACTACACCGTGCTCGTGCGCTACGACGACGACGGCGTGAAGCAGCACGAGGTGACGCCCACGCGCGAGGAGGAGTTCCGCGCGTGGAAGAAGGGCCAGGGCGTCACGCTCACCGTGACGAACCTGGGCAAGGTGGAGCAGGCCGTCCCCCGCTGAAGACCGCATCCCCGAGGAGCTTCATGGAGTGCACCTGCTGTGGCGCCTGCTGCGTGGCGCCGGACATCGCCGCGCTGGACAAGCCGCTGGGGTTGCGCTGCCCGCACCTGGGCGCGGACAACCTCTGCACCGTCTATGACCGGCGGCCCCAGGTGTGCCGGGACTACGCGGCGGACGAGGTGTGCCGCCGCATCGAGGCCCCCACGCTGGAGGAGCGCGTGCACAACTACCTGGCGCTGTTCCAGCTCACCGCGGAGGCGAAGGCGGTGCGCGAGTCCGGCTGCGCCTCCATGCGCATGGCGCGCGCCCTCCGGGAGCGGAAGTGACGTTCCAGCCCACCGAGCCGTTCGTCCCCGCGCCGGGCCTTCGTGGCCCGCATGCGCAGACCATCTACGCGTCCGTCGTGCGCCCCACCCGCGTGCCGCCCCTGCGACGGGAGCGGCGCGATCTGCCGGACGGGGACTTCGTCGACCTGGACACCTTCGACGGCCCGACGGGCGCGCCGCACGTGGTGGTGCTGCACGGCCTGGAGGGGTCGTCCCAGGCGGGCTACGTCACGGAGGTGCTGCGGGGCGCGGCGAAGCGCGGCTGGGGCGCCACGGCGATCAACTTCCGCTCGTGCAGCGGCGAGCCGAACCGCCTTCCGCGCGCATACCACTCCGGGGACACGGCGGACACGCTGCTGGTGATGGCGGACGTGCGCGCGCGCATCACCGGGCCGATGCTCGCGGTGGGCTTCTCGCTGGGTGCCAACGTGCTGTGCCGGCTGCTGGAGGAGACGGGAGACGGGGCGCCCGTGGTGGCCGCCGCGTCCATCAGCGCGCCGTACGATCTGGACGCCTGCTGCCGGAAGCTGGATGGCGGCAGCAGCGGCTACCATTGGCTCTACCGCGAGCGATTCCTGCGCACGCTCAAGAGCAAGGCCCGCGCGAAGCTGCAGCGCTTCCCCGGCGCGTTCGACGGGGTCCGCATGGAGGCGGCGCGCACCATCCGGGGCTATGACGACGTGGTCACCGCGCCGCTGCATGGCTTCCGGGACGCGACGCACTACTACCGGGAGGCTTCAGCCGGGCCGCGGCTCGCGGACATCCGCCGGCCCACGCTGCTCTTGAGCTCCGCGGATGATCCGATGCTGGAGGCGCCGGTGATTCCGCCCTCGGCGCGGGACAACCCGTTCCTCAGCGTGGTGCTGACCGGACAGGGCGGCCACGTGGGCTTCGTCGCGGGCAGCGTGTTCCGTCCGTACTTCTGGGCGGAGGCGCAGGCGCTCGCGTTCTTCGAGCGGGTGCTCGCCGGCTGATCAGCCGAAGAAGAACATGAAGCCGAGCTTTCCGGACGGCTCCAGCTTGCGCATCATCCACGACTGCGTCTCCACGGGAGACAGCGAGTCGCGGAAGGGCTCATCCAGCTTCTGGAGGCTGGGGACGTCCATCTCCATGACGCTCATGCCGCCGCGCACGAAGAAGCTCAGGCGCCGGGTGGCGTTGAACTCCAGGCCCAGGTGCGTGCTGAAGTACGTGTAGCCCACGCGCTCCATGGAGGAGGCGGGCAGCTGCGTGCGATCCCCGAGCCGCTGGTTCAGCGTCTTCATGCTCGCGGCCTGCGCGTGCCCGAACTCCCATGAGAACGAGGGCGAGAACTTGCCCCTGAGCGGGAGCAGCGTGAGGCCCGCGCGCAGGGCGCCTCGCAGCCCGTTGTGCGCGCCACCGATGTGCAGCCGCAGGTGCGGCGAGGGGCGGATGACGCCGGAGAGGCCCGCCCCTTCGGGCATGCCCGCGTCGAGCATCAGACCGAAGGGCGCCAGCCGCTCCGGATCATTCATGCGACGACGGGCTTCCCCCTGTTGCACTTGAGCCTGCGGCAACTGCACCCGCTGTGCAGTCTGAGCCATGGCCGCGTGAGCAGCCAGGACCGCTACCGCCGCGGTGACGATGGACACCGCTCCCATGAGGCTTCTCCCCGTTCCAGACATCGCGCCCCTGCGCGATGAGATTTGCGAGGTACGCCGGATCCCGGGAGCGCTCCCTCCTCGAGACCCGGCTGCGTGTTGCTCCCCCCGACCCGCCACTCCACACCCGCCACCGCCACACGTCCGGTGCTGACTGTCGCGTCGCCGGATACCGCCGTCGGCTGGATCGCGAAGCGCTCGCACCGCCACGTCTTGATTCACTGCCCTTCACGTCTCCCGTCCGGCGACCACGACCGCTTTGCCGGACTCCCCCAAACTGCGCACTGCCCCGTCCCGCCGCCCAGCCCCCGTCCTGCGTGCTGCCTGCTGCCTTGCTCGACCGCACTGCCTGCTGATCCGTGCTGCGTGCTGCTGTTGCGTCCCCCTCCTCCGTCCCGCCCGTCCTGCCCCGTGCTGCCCCAACCCCGTCCCGCCCGTACTGCCCGTGCTGCGTGCTGCCCCAACCCCGTCCCGCCCGTACTTCCCCAACCCCGTCCCGCCCGTGCTGCCCCGTGTTGCCCTTGCTGCCCCGACCCGCCCTACCCCGTCCCGCCCGTACTGCCCCGTGTTGCCTTTGCTGCCCCGACCCCGTCCCGCCCGTACTGCCCCGACCCGCCCTACCCCGTCCTGCCCGTACTGCCCCGTTCAACCCTTGCTGCCCCGACCCGCCCTACCCCGTCCTGCGTGCTGCCCCGTCCCGCCCGTCCTGCCCCGTTCAACCCTTGCTGCCCCGTCCCGCCCTGCCCCGTCCTGCTTTGCTCCCCCAACCCCGTCCCGCCCTGCCCCGTCCTGCCTTGCTGCCCGTCCCGCCCTGTTCCCCCCGAAGCAGTGCGGCTTCCCCCCCACCGACTCCGTCCCCCCCGCCGTGCTGCCCGTTCCTGATGCCGGAGAGCCTTAGCATTCGCCGTGCCGACGCTTCTCTCCGAGATATTCCCCTTTGATATCAAGCACTTGAACCATCCAGCCTGGAAGAACGGGCCAGGCTGTGGGCGCGGAGCCGGAAAAAACTCCTGACCCTTCGGGGCCCCGGCCTAACGTGTGACAGCCTTGTTGACGGGATGATGGAGGAACCCGTGCGCCTTCCAGTCGCCGCCGCGCTGCTCAGCCTGGTCGCCTGCTCCGAATCGACCGAAGGCACCACCCCGAAGCTCGAGGGCCTCATCAATCCGCTGCAGCGGCTGGTCACCCCCGCGCGCGTCTGCAACGCCGGTGGCGGCGCGGCGGGATGGCGCCTGGAGCTCATCGGCAGCCGCTTCACCCCCGTGCCCCGCGACGCGCTCACCGACACGCCCTCCGTGGAGCTGCCCCAGGTCTCGCTGAGCGGCCCGAGCGACTACACGCTCCCCGCCGACCACCTCTTCTTCGCGCGCACCGAGCTCATGCGGATGGACCTGCCCACCCGCGACAGCACGCCGTCCAACGTGCTGCCCCCCGGCGCCTATACCGTCTCCGTGACCAACCCCCTGGGCGGCACCTCCGAGCTCGAGGACGCCCTGCGCGTCGTGCCGCCGCCGGTCATCACGAACGTCACCGCGCCCCAGGGCTTCCACTACAGCGCCGGCAGCCCACTCATCCTCGAAGGCAGCGGCTTCCGCTCGGACGCGCTGCCGCTCATCGTCCTCCAGCGTGAAGGCCAGGAGGACCAGCCCCTCTTCACCCTCGCCGTCGTCTCCGACACGCGCATCGAAACCGAGGTGCCCCCCGCGACGCCCGAAGGCACCTACGCGCTCACCCTCACCAACCCCGAGGGCTGCGCCACCACCCGGCCGCAGGCGCTCACCGTCGACTACGCGCAACTGGGCGCCCTCGGCGTGGCACCGCGCAGCGGATCCGCCACCAGCGACACCACCCTCACCCTGACCAACCCCACGTCCCCCGGCTCGACGCCCTTCACGTCACCCGGCACCCACGAGGTGTACCTCGTCGCGCCCGTGAAGACGGACCCGGGCCAGACGGTGAACATCCCGCTGTACGACGTGCAGTTCGTCTCCGCGACGCAGCTCAAGGCCACCGTGCCCACGTGCTCCGGCTTCGACCCGCGGCCCGTCACCGACCCCGCGTGCCCCGGCGGCGTCGTGCCCGGCACCTACGGGCTCATCGTCGCGGACCCCAGCGGCGCCTTCGGAACCATCCCCGCGTCCTCCGGCTTCACTGTCTCCCCATGAACGCGCTCGCACTGCTCGCGGTCGCGGCGCTGGCCGCCGCTCCCTCCTCCAAGAAGGACAACGGAGGCCCCTTCTTCATCGCGCCCAAGGCAGGCTTCATCAAGCCCGTCACGTCCCTGGGCGGCGACCTCTTCCTGGGCGCCGAGGTGGGCTACGTCACGCCCCTGCTCCAGCGGCGGCTCGCGCTGGTGCTGGAGGTGAACTACCACCGGCCCTCCACGACGGGGACGCTGCGCGGGCCCCAGTTGGACAACCTGGGCCAGCCCATCGAGTCCCCGTACACGCTCGCCGAGCGCGAGGTGGCCATCCAGCTGTCCGCCGTGTTCCGCTTCCCGCGCGCGTTCGGGCCGCTCACGCCCTACGTGGGCGCGGGCCCGGGCCTGTACCTGCACCGTGCGACGGTGGAGTCGTTCGACAGCACCGCGTCGGAGAGCGGCGGCGGGCTCGGCTTCCAGGCGCTCGCGGGCGCGGAGCTGCCGCTGGGTCCGGGCGGCGCCTTCCTGGAGGCGAAGTACCACTTCGCCCCGGTGGACTTCCTCACCACCGGCGACGTGAACGCGGGCGCGGTGCTCGCGGCCGTGGGCTACCGGCTGCGCCTGTAGTCGCGCGAAAGCCCCAGGCCCTCAGGCCCGGCCCACCGGCGGGCGCAACATCCGCAAGAGGTGCTGGGCCAAGAGGTCGCGCGTGGCCTGGAGCACGGAGCCCATCAGGTGGTGCAGCGCCTCCGCGGTGTCGCCGTGGGCTTCGCGCACGCGCTCCGAGCGGCCGTCGAAGATGCGCAGCCGTCCGGGCACCAGCGAGATGACCGGCAGCGACGGGTGACGCTTTCGCAAGAGGCCCAGGAACAGCGGGTGGTCCTCGTCCGGGCGGCGCAGGTCCACCACCACCAGCGCGGGCTTGTTCTCCTTGATGGAGGCGAAGGCGTCATCGGGCTCGCCGGTGGCGGACACCTCCACGTCGGGCTCCGCGTCCAGGAAGCGGCTGAGCAGCGCGCGGGACGCCGGATGCGGACTGACGACGAGGACCCGCATCAGCGCGACGCCCGGAAGGACACGGGCCTCCAGCCGGCGGGCGGAACACGGCGAGCAGCGGCGGGGCGGGTCCAGGCCATGGGGGAAGCAGGTAACGCCCTGGCCCCCCACAAAGCAATCCGTCCCGCGTGCGGAAGGGCTCGCAGTGCCTCCAGGCAGCCAGCCGCCCGCGCCCGTGGTTTCCTCCCGCCGTGCGGGCCACAGTGGCGGAGCGCCCTCCAACCCGCTACTTCCCTTCCCGCGCGCATCTCCCCCCACGTCGGTTCCCCTCGCGTCCCGAGCCTCCGCCATCGAGCCCCTGCCCTCCCCCCTCACCGAGCTGCACTACGACAGCGGCACGCTGGTGGCGCCGACGCTGCCCGACGATGAGCGCCTGCATGCGCTCTTCCAGAAGGACGGGCGCACGGGCGTCTTCCGCGCCCCCGCGCTGCACTACCGCGACGTCGTCCTGCGCCTGCGTGAATGCGGGCTGCCCTACGAGGACCGCGCGAAGCGCTTCGAACCGGTGGAGCTGCCCCTCACCGTCCCCATCGAGCCGTTCCCGCACCAGCGCGCCGCGCTGGAGGCCTGGACGCGCGCGGGGGGCCGGGGGCTGGTGGAGCTGCCCACCGGCGCGGGCAAGACGCTGCTGGCGGTGCTGGCCATCGCGTGGGTGAAGCGGCCCACGCTGGTGGTGGTGCCCACGTTGGATTTGATGGCGCAGTGGCAGGGCGTGCTGGCGAAGCACTTCTCCGGCCCGGTGGGCATGGTGGGCGGCGGCGTCAACGACCGGCAGACGCTCACGGTGACGACGTACGACTCCGCGGCGATGCAGATGGAGTTCACGGGCAACCGCTTCGGCCTGCTCATCTGCGACGAGTGCCACCACCTGCCCGCGCCCAGCTACCGCTTCATCGCGGAGGGGACGCTCGCGCCCTACCGGCTGGGGCTCACCGCGACGCTGGAGCGCGCGGACGGCGGCGAGCGCGTCTGTGAAGAACTGTTGGGCCCGCTGGTGCACCGCACCGGCATCGACGAGCTCCAGGGCCAGTACCTGGCGCCCTATGAAGTCCGCCGCATCGAGGTGCCGCTGACGCCCGACGAGAAGACGCGCTACGACGAGGCGCGGGGCCGCTACCTCACGTTCGTGCGCAGGCTGGGCGTGCCGCTCGCGTCGCCGGAGGGCTGGGCGCGCTTCCTGGCCCAGAGCCAGCGCAGCGACGAGGGGCGCGCGGCGTACCGCGGCTACCGCGAGCAGCGCCGCATCGCGCTCACCTCCAGCGGCAAGCTGGACGCGCTCTGGAAGATATTGCTGGAGCACCGCGAGGACCGCGTCATCGTCTTCACGGACGACAACGAGACCGTCTACACGCTGGCGCGCAGGCTGCTCCTGCCAGCGCTCACGCACCACACGCCGTTGCCGGAGCGCAAGGCGCTGCTGGCCGCGTTCGCCAGCGCGGAGCTGCCGGTGCTGCTCACGTCCCGCGTGCTCAACGAGGGCGTGGACGTGCCGGAAGCGCGCGTGGGCGTGGTGCTCAGCGGCAGCGGCAGCGTGCGCGAACACGTGCAGCGCCTGGGCCGCATCCTGCGAAAGCGCCCCGGCAAGCGCGCCCTGCTGTACGAGGTGTGCTCCGCGCAGACGGCGGAGAGCGGCATCAGCGAGCGGCGCAGGCAGCACCGCGCCTACCAGGAACCGGAGGGCCCGCCCGATGCTGACGCGTGAGCTGCTCGCCTCGCGCGTGCGCGAAGGCATCCTGCGGCCGTCCTTCGTGAAGACGCACGACCCGTCCCTCCAGGCGCTCGCGAAGGAGCTGCTCGCGGACGCGGAGGCCTTCCGGGGCCAGAGCCGCGACGACGTGGAGGAGGCCTTCAGCCTCAAGGCCGGCGCGTTCAGCCGCCCCAAGGTCGCGCGCGGGCTGGTGAAGCTGCTGCTGGACCGGCTCCTCTTCGACGAGGCCGGCGAAGGCGCCACGGAGGCGCGCTGGCGCACGCTGCTCGTGGGCGCGAAGGTGCTGCGGACGCTCTCTCCAGACACGACGCTGGAGGCCTACGAAGCGCGCCTCACCGAGGCCTTGGACGCGCCACTGCCCGACACCCGCGAGGCGCTGTACTCGGACCTGCCCGGCAACCGGAAGCTGCTGGGCTGGGACGGCGAGGCGCTCACGCCACAGGGGCTCCTGGACCGCTACAACCTGGCGCTCGCGCAGGGGCCGCTGCTCAACGCCCGGCGCCTCACGCTGCGCGCCCGGTCGCCGGAGCTCTTGCGCGTGCGCAAGCTCCTGCGGTGGCTGAAGTTCTGCCGGCTGGTGGCGGAGGTCCGGCGCGACGGCGAGGACTGGTCCCTGGAGGTGGAGGGCCCTGGCGCGATGCTGTCCCTGCAGAAGAAGTACGGCCTGCAGCTCGCGAGCTTCCTCTCCGTGGTCCCCGTCCTGGAGCGCTGGGAGCTCTCCGCGGTGCTGGAGGACGCGCGCAAGCGCTCCACGCTCCAGCTCTCCCACGAGGATCCGCTGGTGTCCCCGCTGCCCGCCGCGCTGGGGCACGTGCCGCCGGAGGTGGCCGCGCTGGCGCAAGGCTTCGAGGATGACGCCTGGGCGCTGGACCTGACGCCCCTGCCCCGCCACACCGGCGCCGCCGGCCTGTGCGTGCCCGACCTCACCTTCCGCCACCGGAAGACGGGCCAGGAGGTCGCGCTGGAGCTGTTCCACCCGTGGCACGCGGCGCCGCTGTCACGCCGGCTGGCGGAGCTGCGCGCGCGCCCCGACGCGGGGCTGCTCCTGGGCGTGGACCGCGCGCTGGCGAAGGAGTCGGCGGAGCGGCAGGTGCTGGAGGATCACCCGCAGGTGGTGCTCTTCAACGGCTTTCCCTCCGTCCGGAAGCTGCGGGAGCGGCTGTCGCGCTGGGACGGCGCGGCGGAGGCCGGATGAGCCCCCGCGGGTCTTCAGCTGCGCGGTTTGAACTGCGAGGCCAGCACGCTGAGGATGCGGATGGAGCCCCGGTCCAGTTGCTTCGCGCGGCGCAACAGCCGGCGCAGCTCCGCGGACTCGCCATAGTCGGACGGAGGCTCCGCGGCCCACTTCACGTCCTGCGACGGCTTCAGACCCAGCGCCTCGTCCGCGGAGATGGACAGCACCACGCACAACCGACGGAAGGTCTGGATGCTGGGCAGCATGTGCCCGCGCTCCAGCCGCCCATAGACTTCACTCGCGATGCCGATGCGCTCCGCCACGTCCGCCTGGGTCAGGTTCAGGCGGGTGCGGGCGACGCGGGCCGCACCTCCGAGCCGGGATGCGAGGGTCTTTTCCATGGGGTCGTTAACCTACCGGGTTCGCCCATGTCGATATGACTTGAGAGGTTGGCTTCCAAGAACTTCCGGGGTAGGCTTTTCGCGACACAACCTCTTGCGTCAAGCCTGTCCGCACCACCCACTGCCTTCATGCGAGAGCCCTCCAGCCCCCCTCCCAGCTTCCTGTTCGTGGACGCGGATCCACGCGCGCTCGCGGCGCTGCGGCGGCTGTCCCGTCACCTGCCCGGCGACAAGCGCTTCGCCCAGGGCGTGCGCGAAGCGGAGCGGCTGATGGGGGAAGCACCGCCGTCCGTGGTGGTGAGCGGATACGGCCTGCCGGATGGTGACGGCCTGTGCCTGCTCACGTGCGTGCGCGCCCGGCATCCGCGCGCCGCCTGCGCGCTGCATACCTCGCTTCCGCCGTCGCGCGGGCTGCGGGAGAAGGGCATCACCTGGATGGACCGCGCCGCGCCTCCGCAGCAGGTGCTGGCGCTGCTGGCGTCGTTGGGTTGACGGCGGGGTTGGCGGCCCGCCGTTCCCATGGCGCGCGCGGCCGTGCGCGTTAAGGTAGGGCTTCCCGTGCGCACACCATGAAGCTCTACGCCATCAGCGACCTGCACCTGCGGCACAAGGAGAACCACGAGGCGCTGGCGGCATTGCAGCCGCGCCCGGACGACTGGCTCATCGTCGGCGGAGACGTGGGCGAGACGCTCGCGGACATGGAGCTGATGCTGCGCACGCTCACCGCCCGCTTCCGCCAGGTCGTCTGGGTGCCGGGCAACCATGAGCTGTGGACCATGCCCTCGGAACAGCCGCCGCTGAAGGGCGAGGCGCGCTACCTGCGCATGGTGGACCTGTGCCACCGCTACGGCGCGCTCACGCCGGAGGACCCGTATCCGCGCTGGCCGGGCGAGGGGCCCCACCGCGTCGTCGTCCCCATGTTCCTGGGCTACGACTACACCTTCCGCCCGGACACCGTGCCCGCGGACAAGGCGCTGGAGTGGGCCTGGGAGGACGACCTGATGTGCACGGACGAGGTGCTGCTCCACCCGGAGCCGTACCCCACCCGTCAGGCCTGGTGCCACGCGCGCGTGGAGCGCACCCGCGCGCGGCTGGAGCGGCTGCCGCCGGGGTGCTCCACCATCCTCATCAACCACTACCCGCTGCGGTACGAGCACGTGCGGCTGCCGCGCATCCCGAGATTCTCCATCTGGTGCGGCACGCGCCTCACGGAGGACTGGCACACGCGCTACCGCGCGGAGGTGGTGGTGACGGGGCACCTGCACATGCCCTCCACGCTGTGGCGCGACGGCGTGCGCTTCGAGGAGGTGTCGCTGGGCTACCCCATGCAGTGGCGCCACCGCGGCGGACTGGAGCGCTGCCTGCGCGAGGTTCTGCCCGGTCCGGAGAAATCCATCCCGCCGCTGTGACGTCGTGAGTCACCGGGCGAAGCGGCGTGCGTCACACCCCGTGCGTTTGACGGTGCGGCGCACGCGGGCGTGTAGTGGCGCCCCATGTCCGAGCCCTCCTCCGCCGGTCCCGTCGACGCCTCCGAGCGCGTGCACCTGCTGGACGCCCTGCGCGGCTTCGCGCTCTTGGGTGTCTTCATCTCCAACAGCCTGAGCTGGTTCAGCGGCCGCTCCCTGCTGCCGCGCGAACAGGCGAAGGCGCTGACGGCGTCCACCCTGGAGACGGTGGTCAACTCGCTCTACGGCTTCTTCGTGGACCAGAAGTTCATCACCCTCTTCTCCCTCCTCTTCGGCATGGGCTTCGCGCTGCAGATGACGCGCGCGGAAGGAAGGGGCACGTCCATCGTGCCGGTGTACCGGCGCCGGCTGCTGGTGCTGTTCGGCATCGGCGCGGTCCACATGTTCGGGGTGTGGGTGGGGGACATCCTCAGCACCTACGCGATGGTGGGCTTCGCGCTGCTGCTGTTCCGCAGGCGCTCGGACCGGACAGTACTCACCTGGGTGGCGGTGCTCTTCGTCGTGCTGCCGCTCACGCTGTCCATCGCGCAGCGCTACGGCCCGGAGCTGCTGCACGGCAAGGAGGCCGCGGAGGCCTCCGCCAAGGCCACGCGCGAGGAGGAGGCCGCGCACCGCACGGCGTTCTTCACCGGCCTGTCCAGCCACTCGGTGGTGGCGTCGCAGCAGGCCAACGCCGTCTATGCCTGGCAGAACCTGCCCAACCCGGGCCGCCCCATCTGGCTGTGCATCATCCTGGGCCGCTTCCTGCTGGGCCTGTGGGCCGGACGCCACCGGGTGCTGGAGGAGGTGGAGCGCCACCGCAAGCTGCTCGTCCGGGTGATGGCGTGGGGGCTGGCGGTGGGCGGCGCCGTCGCCACCCTGTCGCTGGTGCTCAACCTGATGTACCGGAACGTCCCCGGCGGCGGGCCCCTGGGCGGGGTCAACCCGCCGGTGTGGATGGTGGGCATGCGCACCCTGCGGGAGGTGGGCTTCCTCTTCATGGGCACGGGCTACGCGGCGGCCTTCGCGCTGCTCTTCCAGAAGGCGCGCTGGCGCAGGGTGCTGGGGGTGCTCACGCCCGTGGGCCGCATGGCGCTGACGCTCTACCTCATGCAGTCCGTGGTGAGCATCTGGCTGTATGACGGCTGGGGGCTGGGGCTCGTGGGGCACACGCCGCCGTCGCGCACGGTGCTGCTGTGCCTGGGCGTCTTCGCGGCGCAGGTCGCCTTGAGCCACTGGTGGCTGGCGCGCTTCCGCTTCGGTCCGGTGGAGTGGCTGTGGCGCTCGCTCACCTACGGCCGCGCGCAGCCCATGCGCCTGGCCTCCGCTGGCGAGGCGCGCGCCGCGCACTGAGCGCCTGCTGGCCGTGCAGGGGGGCTCGATTGACGCTGCCGAGGACGACAGCGTGTAGTCCCCGGCATGTCTGAAACACCCTCCGCAGGTCCCACCGAGCGCTCCGAGCGCGTCCACGCCCTGGACGCCTTGCGCGGCTTCGCGCTGGTGGGCGTCTTCATCTCCAACAGCCTGAGCTCCTTCAACGGCCGCATGCTCCTGCCGCGCGAGGAGGCCCTGGCGCTGGCGTCCGCCCCGCTGGACGTCGCGGTCAACTCGCTCTTCGGCCTCCTCGTCGACCAGAAGTTCGTCACCCTCTTCACCTTCCTCTTCGGGCTGGGCTTCGCGCTGCAGATGACGCGCGCGGAGGCGAAGGGGGCGTCCATCGTCCCGATGTACCGGCGCCGGCTGGCCGTGCTGTTCGGCATCGGCCTGGTCCACATGTTCGGGGTGTGGGTGGGGGACATCCTCGCCACGTACGCGGTGGTGGGCTTCATGCTGCTGCCGTTCCGCAAGCGCTCCGACAAGGCGGTGCTCGTCTGGGCGGCGGTGCTGCTGTTCGCCTTCCCCATCACCTTCACCGTCGGACAGCGGGTGCTCCCCACGGTGCTCCACGGCGCGGCGGAGGCGGAGCGCGCCCAGAAGGCCACGCGGGACGAGGAGGCGGCGCACCGCGCGGAGTTCCTCGCCGGCCTGTCCAGCGACTCGGTGGTGACCAGCCAGTGGGCCAACGTGCGCTTCGGCTGGGCGGGGATGAACAACCCCAGCCGCCCGCTGCTGCTGTCCATCGTCCTGGGCCGCTTCCTGCTGGGCCTTTGGGCCGGACGCCGCGGGCTCATCCAGGACGTGGAGCGCCACCGTCCGCTGCTGCGGCGGCTGGCGGCCTGGGGGCTGGGGGTGGGCAGCGTCATCGGGCTGCTCGTGATGGTGCTCAACCTCGTCTACCGGGGCGTGGCCAGTCCGCCGGGCTGGCTGGCGTGGCTGCGCACCCCGCGCGACGTGGGCTACCTCTTCATGGGCACGGGCTACGCGGCGGCCTTCGCGCTGCTCTTCCAGAAGGAGCGCTGGCGCAAGGTGCTGGGCGTGTTCACGCCCGCGGGCCGCATGGCGCTGACGTGCTACCTCATGCAGTCCGTGATGGGCCTGTGCCTGTATGACGGCTGGGGACTGGGGCTCATCGGCCACACGCCGCCGTCGCGCACGGTGCTCTACTGCGCGGTCCTCTTCGCGGCGCAGCTCGCCTTCTGCCACTGGTGGCTGGCGCGCTTCCGCTTCGGCCCGGTGGAGTGGCTGTGGCGCTCGCTCACCTACGGCCGCGCGCAGTCCATGCGCCTGGCCCCCGAGGGCACGGCGAGCCCGGCGGGCGCGGCGCACTGAGGCAAAAAAAGAACCCCGGGTCCCGCGAGGAGGCGGGAGCCCGGGGTCTTTCAGGAGCGGAGCGCGGCGGCTTCGCCGCGCCCTGCGCCTTCAGGGACTACGGGACCTTGTAGGAGGCCGCCATCACGGTCTTGATGTAGCCGTTGACCGTGGTGTCCACCAGGCTCGGCACGCCGACCACGCTGATGTAGTACTTGCCCGCCGGGATGTTGCGCAGGATGCAGCTCTCCGTCGCGCTCTCCTTCACACCACGGCAGTTGTACTCGAACTGCGTCGGGGCGGCGGCGGCGCGGACGTAGAGGTCCGCGTTGCCCTCACCCTCGCCCAGGGCGACGGACAGGGTGTTGATGCCGGAGTCCTTCTTGAACTCGGGCACGTCGATGATGAACGTCTGCACGGAGCCCGGCACGCCCGAGAGGTTCTCGATGCGGGTCTCGTTGCCGATGTCCACGAAGCCGCCCTTCCAGGTCACGGAGAGGCTGGTGTTCGCGTAGGACGTGAAGCCCTTGATCATCACGTACCAGATGCCCTTGGCGCCGGACGTCGGGAACGTGCAGACCTCGCTGTTGCCGGACTTGTACGGACGGCAGTCGTACAGGGAGTCCGTCGGGGCGTTGTTCTTGCGGACGTAGAGGTCCGCGTCACCCGTGCCACCGGACATGGTGAAGGTCACGTCCGTGGCGCCCTCGGGGATGGTCACCGAGTAGTACGCGCGGCTGCCGGAGGAGCCGGAGATGCCCGTCACGGGCACGCCCTTCTCGATCGGCGTGGTCACCGGAGGAGGCACGGGCACGCCCACGCCCACGGCCTTCCAGGCGTTGCCCACCGAGGCGATCTCCGCCGCGGTGAAGCCCAGCTGCGTCGCGGCCTGCTCCGACGCGGTCTTCGCCGCCTCGAAGTTGGAGGACGAGGTCAGCAGGTCGGCGTTGATCTTGTAGAAGACGCGAGCGGCCTTCTCGAAGCCGATGCCGGTGACGACCTGGGTCGTCTTGCCGCGCACGTGCGTGCCACCCTGGGACATCAGGTAGAACGCGTAGTTGGAGATACCCGAGCTGTAGTGCACGTCCACGCCGGAGGAGTAGTCCGGGTAGTAGTCGAGCGAGTCCCCGTCCTTCGTGGGGTTGTCCATGTAGCGCAGGCCGTCGCCCGGGATGCTCGGGGTCCAGACGTCGTCACCGACGATCCAGGTGTTGGCGTCGATGACCTTGCCCTTGCTGTACCACTCGCAGACCGCGCCGAAGATGTCGGAGAGCGACTCGTTCAGGCCGCCGGACTCACCGGAGTAGATGAGGTCGGACTCGTTCTCCGTCACGGCGTGCGTCAGCTCGTGCGCCGTCACGTCCAGCGAGTTCGCCAGGTTGGAGGCGTTCACGCCGTCGCCATCGCCGTACACCATCTGGGTGCCGTCCCAGTAGGCGTTGACGTAGTTGTTGCTGTAGTGGACGAAGCTCTTCAGCGTCGCGCCCGCGTTGTTGATGGAGTCGCGGCCGAACAGGTTCTGGTAGCAGTCGTAGACCGTGCCCAGGTGGTCGTAGTTGTTGTTCACGACCGGGTCGGCGTGGGCGGCATCACCCTCCCACCGGGCGCGCACGCCGCCCGTGGGGACGTTCGTGCGGTGCTGCATGTCGTTGACCTGGCGGTTCTTCGCCGAGTGGATGTGCGGAACGCGCTCGAAGACGTCGCCCGTCTTGGCGTTCACGTACACGGAGTCGTCCACCGGGGTGGTGTCCTTCAGCTCGCCCTGGACGCGAACCTCGTAGGCCAGGACCAGCTCGTTGCCCGAGCGGCGGTAGACCAGCTGGGGCTCCGCGTTGGAGGACGCGCGCTCCGGGGAGCTGCGGTCGCCGATGGCCGCCGCGAGGGCCGCCTCGGCCGCGATGGAGGCCTTGGCATCCGCCTTCAGGTCGCCGCGGGCGTTCGTGTTCACCGCGAACACGGAGCCGTTGCGCGCGTGCAGACGGAGCTCGGCGCCCTGAACCAGGATGCCGTTCTTGGTCACGCCGTAGCGGAAGTGGGTGTCACCGTCGAAGCCGACGTAGGCCTTCTTCAGGAACAGGTCGTTCGGGTCCAGGCGGAACAGCGGCGCCACGCCCGCGAGCACCGGCGCCAGCTGCTGCTGGGCCGCGATGCCCTGAATGGCCGAGGGCGCGGGGACGGAACCAAAGGAACCGGTGAGGAAGGTGGGGACCGCGTCGGAGTCCGCCGCGATGACCTTCTGGCCCGCCGCCAGGTTGGCGGAAGCCTTCTGGACGTTCGCGTCCTCCGTGTTCGAAGCAGGAGCGCCGTCGGTGCAAGCGCCAACCATCAGGGACAGGGCCGCGGCACCCAGGGCGCCGAATACTCGCTTCTCGTACATGCAATCCTCCTAAGGGGAAAGATTAGGAAAACACTGTGACACAAGAGAGGCGCGTTTTTCAAGTACAGGCGAGATTTCCAGCTTTACGTCTCTTCTCAGACTTCGAGAATATCTCGCAACTGCTTGAAATGACGGAGGGACTCACGCAGCCCGGCTGAAACGGGGTGGATGCTTCAAACCGGTAAGGCGGTTACTTCATGGTTGAAGCACCTGTCGGCGGATGCGTGCAATGAGTGAACGACGGGGAGAAATTGCCGTCTCATTTATTCCTGACCCGGGCGGGTCCCGTGTCACCGCTGACACTGGGCGGCCCCTCCGGCCCGGGCGGGCGGGCTAGCGTCCCGGCCTCCAGGAGGCGACACACATGCGCGCGTTGCAGCTTCAGCGGCTGGCGGGGCCCGAGGGACTGGTGATGGTGGACGTCCCGGAGCCGGAGGCCGGGGACGGGGTGCTCATTGATGTGGTGGCGGCCGGGGTGAGCTTCCCGGATCTGCTGCTGACCCGTGGCCAGTACCAGATGAAGCCGGAGCTGCCCTTCGTGCCGGGGGTGGAGGTGGCGGGCGTGGTGCGCAGCGCGCCGGCGGGGGCGCGGGTGAAGGCCGGAGACCGGGTGATGGGCTTCTCCTTCACGCTGGGCGGCTTCGCGCAGGTCTGCGTGGTGCCGCCGGAGCTGGCCTTCCCCATCCCGGAGGCGTGGAGCTTCGAGCAGGCGGCGGGCGTGGTGATGAACTACCACACGGCGCACTTCGCGCTGCACCGGCGCGGGCAGGTGCGCCAGGGCGAGACGGTGCTGGTGCACGGCGCCGCGGGAGGCGTGGGCACCGCGGCCGTGCAGGTGGCGAAGGGGGCCGGGGCGCGCGTGCTGGCGGTCGTGAGCGACGCGCGCAAGGTGGAGGTGGCGAAGCGCGCGGGCGCGGACAGCGTCCTTCTCTTGAAGGACTTCCAGGCCGGCGTGCGCGAGGCCACGGACGGCCGGGGCGCGGACGTGGTGCTGGACCCGGTGGGCGGAGACGTCTTCGACAAGAGCCTCAAGGTGCTGGCGCCGGAGGGACGGCTGCTGGTGGTGGGCTTCGCCAGCGGTCAGATTCCGTCCGTGGCCGTGAACCGGCTGCTCCTGCGCAACGTCACCGTGGTGGGCGTGGCGTGGGGCGCCTTCCTGATGCAGGCGCCGGAGCTGACGGGTGCCATCGCGAAGGACCTGGAGGCGCTCGCGGCGCGCGGCATCGTCAACCCGGTGGTGGGCCGCGTCTTCCCCTTCGAGGAGGGCGCGCAGGCGCTGCGCGAGCTGGAGTCGCGCCAGGCCGTGGGCAAGGTCGTCCTGAAGGTGAAGGCCGGCTGAAGCCTCGCGTCACTCCTCTAATAAAGGAGGCAGGGGTGACGGCGTCCCGGCCTCGCGCTCCAGGACGTCCGCGGCGCGGGCGTCCCGGGGCAGGCCGAAGCGGGCCCGCGAGCACATGAGGAGCTGGCCCGCGTAGACGCTGTCCGCCAGCGCGTCCGCGTACCGGCCATGGGCCTCGCACAGCCGCGCCCGCTCATCCACCAGCCGGGCGAGGATGCGCGCCTGCTCCGGGTGGGTGAAGAGGCTGACGACGGAGCGCGCGTCGAAGCGGGCGAGCGTGTCGTACTCCATGCCCAGCGTCGTGGTGCACGTCTCGCGGATCCGCTCCATGCACGCGTCCCAGGAGGCTCGCGTCCGGGCGATGTCCGTCACCGAGCGGCCAAGCTCGCGAACGGCGTTGAGCAGGAAGGCGTGTCGTAGCGAAGGCATCCGGTCCTCCACTACAGCCCAGCGCGCCTGAATCATCCAGCGCGTCAGGGGGTGTGTCCCCACCCCGACGGATCAGGTTGCACCCACCCGGGCCGGACCGCGCGCGCGCCCGCGGCACACCCCCACGGGAAAAAGGCAGACATCGTCACAACGGCGTGACGACGCGCGCCCGCGGCGTTCCAAAGATATATCCAGGCAGGAATGACAGACGCCGGACGTGGACGTCCTCCGGGAGAGACGGGGGCGCGGATGACCCGAACGGCGTGTCGCAATCAAGACTTGAGATGTATCAGCGCGTGGTTCCCACGTATTGCGCACGCGCTGCCAGTCTTTAGACTTTTCACGCGCGAAATCCCCCCGTCGCGCGAGTCACTACATCCCAAGGAATGCACCATGGCCCGTCCGTCCACGCTGCGTCTGCCCCCGACCGCGGAGGTCGCCTTCGGAGCCACGGTGCTGAAGCAGCCAGAGCTGCTGCGCCGGGCCTCCCGTGTGGCTCGGCGGCTGCGCACCGAGTGGAACGTGCAGCCCGGGGACCGCGTGGGGCTGATGGTGGTGCCCGGGCCGGAGGTCATCCCGGCCATCCTGGGCATCTGGATGGCGGGCGCGGCCTACGTGCCGTTGGATCCGTTCCTCCCCGACGAGCGGCTCCTGCGCATCCTGCGCGACGCGGGCCTGCGCGGCGTCGTCACCCAGCGCATGCACCGCGTCTCCGTGGGGCTGCTCGAGACATGGCTGGGCTCTCCCCTGCCCTTCCTGGAGGCGGACGCGGCGGTGGTGGACGGCAAGGAGGACGCAGAGGTCCCGGACTTCATCGACGCGCCGCCGGACCGGCCCGCCTACCTCATCTACACCTCGGGCAGCACCGGTGAGCCCAAGGGCGTGGTGTGCACGTTCCGGGGCCTGGTGAACCTGGTGCACGGCGTGGCGCCGCTGTTGGGCCTGGGGCCGGACACGCGGCACCTCCAGTTCGCCAGCATCAACTTCGACGCGTCCGTGTGGGAGGTGTTCCCGACGCTGTTCGCGGGCGGCGCCGTGGTGCAGGGCTCGCGCGAGGACCTGCTGCCCGGCCGGCGCATGGCGGAGTACCTGAGCCAGCAGCGCGTGACGCACCTGTGCCTGCCGCCGTCGGTGCTGGGCCAGTTGGGCCCGCACGTGGACACGCTGCCGGACGTGGCGTGCGTGGTGATGGCGGGCGAGCGCTGCCCGGCGCCGCTCGCGGAGCGGTGGCATGCGTCCGGCCGCCGCGTCTTCAACGCCTACGGCCCCACGGAGGGGACGGTCTGCGCGACGGCGTACCGGGTGAAGGGCGGCGAGTCCCCCGTGCCCATCGGTCAGGCGCTGCCGGGCGTGCGCCTGCGCGTGGTGGGGCCGGATGGCCAGGACGCCGCGGAGGGCGTGACGGGCGAGGTGTGGATTGGCGGCGAGGGCGTGGCGGAGGGCTACCGCAACCAGCCCGAGCGCACGCGGGAGCGCTTCCCCACGGACGCGGACGGCGCCCGGTGGTACCGCACCGGAGACGAGGCCCTGCGCCGCGCGGACGGGGCGCTCGTCTTCCTGGGCCGGATGGATCAACAGGTGAAGCTGCGCGGCTTCCGCATCGAGCTGGAGGCCATCGAGCAGGCGCTGTACGCGTATCCCGGCGTCGCGCAGGCGGCGGTGACGGTCTTCGAGCACACGGACGCGCAGGGCCAGACGACGGGCCTGCTGGTGGCCTACCACAGCGTGCAGGAGGGCCACACGGTGGACCTGGACGCGCTGCGCGCGCACCTGGGTGTCGTGCTGCCGGACTACATGGTGCCGCACCGCTTCGTGGCGCTGCCGCGCCTGCCGCTCATGCCCCACCTGGGCAAGGTGGACCGGCAGGCCCTGCCGCCCCCCATGGACTGGGTGGGCACCACCGCGTCCGAGCCCCGCGCCGCGGCGTCCGAGGCTCCCACCACGCCAATCGACAAGCTGTGCCGCGCCTTCGAGCGGGGCCTGCGCGCGGCGCCGGGAACCGTCACGCCCTCCACGCACTTCTTCCAGGCGGGCGGCGACTCGCTGGGCGTGGCGCACGTGCTGGCGCGGGTGGAGGAGGACTTCGGCGTGTCGCTGCCGTCGCGCCGCGTGTACTCGCACCCCACGCCCCAGCTGCTCCTGCCCTTCTGCGAGGCCGGCGCTGTCCCGGCGGAAGGCGGCCCCCAGAGCGTGCGCGCCACGCTGCTCACCGACGCGCGCTCCACGGCCCTGCCCCAGCTCGCGACGCCCGCGCGGGTGACGCAGCCGCCGCGCACGCTGCTGCTCACCGGGGCGACGGGGTTCCTGGGCATCCACCTGCTGGCGGCGCTGGCGCCCCGCGTGGAGCGCATCCACTGCCTCGTGCGGGCCCGCGACGACGCGGAGGCCGGCGCCCGGCTTCGCGCCACCGCGCGCAAGTACGGCGTGCACCTGCCCTGGCGCGACGGGCGCATCCAGGCGGTGGCGGGCGACATCACCCGGACGCGGCTGGGCCTGGAGGCGTCCGTGCATGACGCGCTCGCGCTCCAGTGCGACGCGGTGGTGCACTCGGCCGCGAGCATCAGCTACATCCTGCCGTACGCGGACGCCGGGCGGCCCAACGTCGCGGGCACGCAGCAGGTGCTGGCCTTCTGCGCGTATGGCCGCGCGAAGCCGCTGCACCACGTGTCCTCGCTCAGCGTCCACGGCGCGGTGGGCACGCTGCTGGGCGTGGAGGAGGTGGCCGAGGACTTCGCGCTGGAGCGCTCGCTGGACCTGATGGTCTACGAGAACGGCTACACGCGGGCCAAGTGGGTCGCGGAGCGCATCGCCGCGGACGCGCGCGACAGCGGCCTGCCCGTCAGCATCTACCGGCCGGGCTTCATCCAGGGCCACAGCCGCACGGGCATCGGCAACGCGGACGACATGCTGTGCCGGCTGCTGGTGGGCAACGCGCAGTTGGGCATGTCACCGGACCTGCCGGACAAGTACTGGCTGCCGGTGCCGGTGGACTACGTGGCCAGCGCCACCGCGCACCTGGTGCTCACCCAGGCGCCGGGCGGCACGTACAACCTGACGCCGGAGCGCGAGCAGGAGCCTTCGCACAACGCCCTCTTCGACATGCTGGGCGAGCACGGGCACCCGGTGCGCCGGGTGGCTCCGGCGGTGTGGCTGCGGGAGCTGGGCCGGGTGGGGCCGGACAACGCCCTCTTCCCGCTGGTCGCGTTCCTGCGGGAGAAGGTCTACCACGGCACCCGCACGGTGCTGGAGCTGCACCACCGCACGCCGCGCGTGCGCACGGACCACACCCGTGCCGCGCTGGCGGGCACGGACCTCCAGTGCCCGGACATCGACGCGGCCCTGCTGGGCCGCTACGTGAAGGACCTGTTCGCGCGCCACCGCTGCGCGGCCATCGCCGCGTAGCGATGGCCGCACGGGACGTCAGTGGTGCGACGGGTACTGGGTCTGTCCGTCGGAGAAGCGGTAGTGGGCCACCACCGGCTGGTGGTCCGAGGACTCGGTGGAGCGGTCCACCTCGAAGAGGACGGGGACCAGCGAGCGCGTCGCGTAGAAGTTGTCGAAGCGCTTGCCCGTGGCGTGCACCACGCCGTGGCTGTCCGGGTGCGAGGTGAGCGTCGCGCAGTCCGCGATGTCCTGCAGGCGCCACCACGCGGGGCTGTGCTTGGGAATCTGGCCGGAGCTCAGCTCCTGACGCGCGTGGTGCGGCGTCGTCAGCGAGTGGTCCGCCAGCCGCACGCGCACCGTCGCCGCGTGGCACACCGTCTCCGGCAGCTCCTGCTCCAGCACGTGCAGCTCGTGGCGCAGGCGCGGATCCGAGATGTTGCCCACGCCCCGGTCCCCCACGGTGACGTTGTGCATGTCGTCGCCGTAGCGGAGCCGGAACTCCTCGATGGTGTCCGTGTCGTCGTCCTGCTTCGCGTGCAGCAGGTGCGCCACCAGCCAGGAACCGCCGCGCTTGATGGCGGTGTTGGCGTTGAAGTCGCCCAGCACCACGGCGGAGGCGCCCTCGCGCCGGCGCAGCAGCGCGTTGAGCTGACGCAGGTTGAGGGCGTTGATGGCCGAGTCGCCCAGCGCGTGGTGCAGGTTGTAGAGGTAGAGCGGCTTGCCGGCCACCTCCAGCTTCAGCCAGAGCACGCCGCGGTCCTCCACCAGCTCACCCGCGTAGCCCTGCCGGGAGATGGCTTCGTTGCGCTCGGCGTCGCTGAGGACGTAGGTGAAGTGCGCGGCGTCCACGATGGGATGGCGGCTGAGCCATGCCTTGCCGTTCACCAGCCGCGTGCCGTCATCGCCGTCGTTGCCCTGGTAGGCCAGGTGGAAGCCGAAGCGGGACGCGAGCAGCACCGACATGGGGACGCCCGCCTCCTGCAGGCCGATGACGTCCGGCATGCGGCCCTGGGCCTCCAGCTGGGTGAAGTACTCCAGCAGCGCCTCCTGGCGCTCGCCGCCCATGAGGATGTTGTAGCTCATCACCGTGAGGCCCGGTCCCCGGGGCGCGCGCGGTGAGGGGTGGTGCACGATGAAGGTGCGGCCGTCTCCCAGCCGGCGCTCGCTGGCGGGCAGCGGCACGGCGTGGAAGTCCGGCAGGGTGAGGGTGGGGTCACGTCTGGGCAAAACGTCCTCCTGCCCGCCCGGCTTGCGGCCGAGCAGGTGTCCCACGGCGGGCAGGTGTTCCAGCACTTCGGGCATCTTCATGCCGCCCTCCCCTTGCTGGGGCGCCAGGCCCTCGGGGTGCGATGAGCAAAGGGGAAGCGATGTCGGGCGTCATGCCGTCGCGCTGTGGATTCCACCGGGCCTCCGTCAAAAGTCCTCCGCTCAAGTTCGTGGCGACAGGCCACGTCCGCCAGCGTCATGCAGGGGACGGGCGGTCGGCTGGATGGCTGCCCTGCGTGCGCCGGGCATGAAAGGCGCGTCGGGCGGTGCACATCCGTCCCGCGTGGAATCGCCCCGGTGTCGAGACGCGGGTGGTTAGATGGCGGGCGATGAAGGAACTCGATGACCTCATGCGGGCCTGCGGGCGCGCCTCCGGCCCGGTGGTGCTGGCGACGGTGGTGGCCGTGTCCGGTTCGTCCTACCGGCGCCCGGGCGCCCGCATGCTGATGGGCGCGGACGGGTGGCTCGCGGGCGGGGTGAGCGGCGGGTGTCTGGAGGGCGACCTCGTGCGCAAGGCGTTCTTCTGGACGTCGGGCGGGCCGCGCGTGCTGCGCTACGACACCACCGGCGACAACGCGGAGGACGAAGGCGGCCTGTCGTTTGCGCTCGGGTGCAACGGCGTGGTGGACATCCTGCTGGAGCGCTGGGAGCCGGGCCCCGGTGACGCGCTCGGCTTCGCGGCCGAGGCGCGCAAGCAGTCGCTGCGCGCGGTGGTGGCCACCGTGTACCGGGGGCCCGCGGACGCGGTGGGCCTGCGGCTGATGCTGCGCGAGGACGGCGTGTCGGCGGGAAATCTCACCGGCGCGCTGCTCGAGCCGGTGCGCGAGGCGGCGACGGAAGCGCTGGTGCGCGGCGTGCCGTGGAGCGGCGCATGCGGGGGCGCGGAGGTGCTGGTGGAGGTGGTGGAGCCGGCGCCTCCGGTGGTGGTGTTCGGCAGCGGCTTCGACGTGGCGCCGGTGGTGGCGCGCGCGCAGGGATTGGGCTGGCACCTCACGGTGGTGGCGGACCGGCCCGTGGAGCTGCTGCGCCGCAGGTTCCCGGGGGCCCAGGCGCACGTCGCGTCCCGGGCCAGCGAGGTGCTGGAGAAGGTGCCGCTGTCCGCGCGCAGCGTGGTGCTGGTGATGACGCACAGCCTGCCGCAGGACCGGGAACTGCTGGAGCGGCTGGTGCCGCTGCCGGTGCGCTACCTGGGAGTGCTCGGGCCCCGTGCGAGGACGGAGCGCATCCTGCGGGAGCTGGCGCGCACGCCCACGGATGCGCAGCTGGAGAAGCTGCACGCGCCCATGGGGTTGGACCTGGGCGCGGAGGGCGCGGATGAGATCGCGCTCTCCATCATCGCGGAGGTGCAGGCAGTGCTCGCCGGACGCGACGGAGGACGGCTGCGCGAGCGGCAAGCCCCCATCCACACGGATGCCGTGGCGCCGGAGCGCAGGTCGGCGTGACCGTCGCCATGGTGGTGCTCGCCGCGGGGGGTTCGTCGCGGCTGGGACAGCCGAAGCAGTTGCTTCGTCACGAGGGCACTTCACTGGTCCGGCGCGCGGCGGAACTGGCCCTGGCCGCGAGCCCGGTCGTCGTCGTCGTGCTGGGTGCTCGCCGTGACGACGTCGCCGCGGAGCTGGAAGGGCTCAGCGTGCGGTGCGTGGACAATCCGGACTGGGCGCTGGGTCAGGGCTCCTCCCTGCACGCGGGCCTGCGGGCCCTTCCGCCAGATGTGGCGGGTGTTGTCCTGATGCTCTGCGACCAGCTCCGCGTGGACGCGGCCCACCTGCGCTCGCTCATCTCCACGTTCGAGCGCACGCACGCGCCCATCGTCGCCTCCGCCTACGCGGGCACTCGGGGCGTCCCTGCCCTCTTCTCCCGCGCCCTCTTCCCCGAGCTGGCGGCCCTCCCGCCCACGGGCGGCGCGCGCGGGCTCATCGCCCGGGACCCTTCGCGCGTCTTGGAGGTTCCGCTGCCCGGCGGCGAGGACGACGTGGACACCGCCGAGGACGCCCTGCGCCTCACGCGCCCCGGACGCGGTGGGTGATGCCTTCGGGCCCGGCCACCACCAGGTCGGTGGTCAGGTTCAGGAACAGGCCGTGCGCCATCACCCCGGCCCGCGATTCCAGCTTCGCGGCCAGCGCCGCCGGGTCGCTGATGGGACCGAAGTCACAGTCCAGCACCACGTTGCCCTGATCCGTGTGGAACGGCGCCCCGTCCAGCGCGAGCCGCACCACCACGCGCGCGCCCAGCGACTCCAGGAACAGCGCCTGCGAACGCCAGCCGAAGGGCAGCACCTCCACCGGCACCGGCCACTTCGTGCCCAGCCGCGGCGACAGCTTGGGCGCGTCCACCACGATGATTTCGCGGCGGCTCGCCTGCGCCACCACCTTCTCGCGCAGGAGCGCCCCGCCACCGCCCTTGATGAGCGACAGGTCCGGCGCCACCTCGTCCGCGCCGTCGATGGTGAGGTCCACCACCGGGTGCACGTCCAGCGTGGTGAGCGGCACGCCCAGCGACGCGGCCAGGGCCTCGGTCGCTTTCGACGTGGGGACACCCACCACGTCCTTCAACGTCCCGGCGGACAGGAGCGCGCCCAGCCGCCGCACCGCGTACGCGGCCGTGCTGCCCGTGCCCAGCCCCACCACCATGCCCGGCTGGATGAAGTCCACCGCGCGCTCCGCCGCCGCGCGCTTGAAGGAAGCCGAAACACTCTCGTCGGAGGTCATGGGGTGCTCGAGGGAGGGGGCCTGCTCAGTGCGGCGTCCCAGGATGCCCGGAGTCGGGCGGGGGCGCACGCCGCGCTTCCTTCCCTGACGCGGCGAGTGGACCCGCCAACAGTGCCTCGTCCACGTTCCCCAGGCCGGAAGGCAGGGCCGCCGCGAGGCGCCGCTCGCGCTTCCACGCCTTGCGACGCTCGCGCTGCACCTCCGTGAGCAGCACCTGCCCCGCCGCCGCCGCCGGCACCGCGAGGATGACGCCCAGGAGCCCCGCGACGGAGCCGCCCACCAGCGCCACCAGCGAGATGAGCAGCGGGTTCATCTTGATGGCACGCCGCTGCACCAGCGGGCTCAGCAGGTGGGATTCAATCTGCTGGTAGACCATGAACACGGCCAGCGCGATGAGCGCGCGCTTCGAGCCCACCGACGCCAGCGTGGTGACGGTCACAAGCAGCGCGGTGATGACGCTGCCGATGTACGGGATGAGCCCCAGCACCATCGCCACCAGGCCCAGGGGCAGGAAGTACGGCACGCCCAGCGCCAGGGACATGAGGGCCGTGAACGCACCGCCCACGCTGACGATGAGCAGCGTGCCGACGAGGTAGTTGCCCACCGCCTCGCGCATCCGGCCCACCACGCGGCGCACGCGAGGACGGCTGCGGGGACGCACCCAGCCCAGGATGCTCGCGTAGAGGTCCTGCCCGAACAGCAGGCCGAACACGGCCAGCGCCAGCACGGTGATGCCCGCGCCCATCAACTCCACCGTGGACGACAGCACGGTGATGAGCGGCTTCGCCAGCGTGCCGGGCTCCATGCCCAGTGCGTCCTGCGGGTGCGACAGCACGCCGAAGTGCTCATCCAGCTTCCGCACCCAGGGCGCCTGCGTCAGCTCCGTCAGGAAGCCCGGCGCCGCCTGAACCAGGTGCTGGAGCTGCTCCACCAGCAGCGGCACCAGCGTGAGGATGAGCAGGCCGGTGACGCCCAGCAGCGTCAGCGCGATGAGCGCCACGCCCAGCCCGCGGCGCAGTCCCCAGGACTGCATGCGCCGCACGACGGGCTCCGCCGCGAGCCCCAGCAGCAGCGCCACCGCCAGCAGCGTGAGCACGGGACCCAGCCGCTGGAGGGCCGTGCCCAGCAGCACGAGCAGCACCACCTGGGCCCCGACCGACCACACCGTCCGGGGCGGCACGTAGACCGGAACCCCCTTGCGCGAAGCCTTCATGCCCCCAAGGTAGGGAGTGCTCCCCAGGCAAGCGACTCGCTCCCGGAGGCAGGCTTCGGGATGTCAGGTGCGAAACGCCGCCCGCGAGGAGGGCAGGCGGCCAGACAGGCGCCAGGGGGCTACCAGGAGTCGCTGCCGCCACCGCCGCCGGAGGAGCCGCCGCCCCCGCCCCAGTCCGAGGAGGACGAACTGGACGAGTCACTGCTGGAGGACGACGACCAGTCGGAGCCCGACGACGATGAGCCGACGCTCCAGCCCCACGAGGAGCTCTCGCTCGAACCGGAGGAGGAAGAGGAGCCCCAATCCCCCAGGACATTCTGGCTCCGGACCGCCCCGTAGATCAGCAGCCCCACGAACAGGAATGGGATGGAGGCGGGGATGGCCAAGAGCGAGCCCAGCACGATCCACCGGAAGAAGTCCGACAGCTCCAGCAGGGGTTCATGTGCCCAGAACTGGCCGACCAGCGCGCTCCAGACGGGGAGGAGGAGCAGCAGCAGGCCCCAGACGGTCTGCTTCCGCCGGACCAGGGACCACCCCCAGAAGAACAGGCCCACCAGCGCGCCATACGCGACGAAGGTGAACACCGGGGTCCGGGGGCCGGACCAGCCGATGGCGACGAACATGGCGGCCGGCAAGAGCACCACCATCGCCGCCAGCACGGAGTTCTTCGGGTCCCGGAGGCCCGCGACCTGGAGCTGGAGCAGCAGCCGCGCCGCCACCCACGCCGTCATGAACAGGGCCATGAGGAACATGCGCGACTCGGACTGCGTCCAGGCCGTCGGCGTGGCGCCGGGCGCTGGCAGCGCGTCCGGGGACACCTGCTCGCGCACACCCGCGATGATGGCGAGCAGCGCCGGTTCGAACCGTCCCTGGCGCAGCAGCGGCCCCTGCGCGTGCAGCAGGTCGGTGGTCTCGCCGTCCGTCAGCGACGACTCCAGCCCGTAGCCCACCTCCAGCCGCGAGCGGCGGTCTCCGCGCGCGATGACGAGCAGCAGGCCGTTGTCCCGGCCCGCCTCCCCGCCCTTCCATTCGCGGAACACTTCCTCCGCGAAGTCCTCGATGGGCTGGCCGTCGGTGGTCTCCACCAGCAGCACCGCCATCTGCACCTGCTTCCGGGCGCGCAGGTCCACCAGGGCCCGGGAGACGACTTCCGTCTCCTGGGGCGTCAACATCCCCCGCGGATCCGTCACCGGCCGCGTGATGGTGGGAACGGCGGCCAGCACCAGCATGGGGAACAGCAGCGTCAGCAAGACGGTCTTCACCATGAGGAGACCTCCGGGGACAGCGGAAGCACCGGGGGCAGGCCGCTCAGGCGCACCACCCAGCTTGCGGGAAAGGAGGCCGCGGAGGCGTTGTAGGCAGCGGCGCGTTCGTCGTAGCGGCGCCGCTCCACCGCCACGCGGTTGTCCGCGCCCACCAGCTCCGCGTCGCGGTTCAGGCCGGGCGTGAGCTGATCCGCTCGAGCGCGCAGGGACTCGCGGCGCTCCAGCACGTTGCGTACCTGGGCCCGCTTCTGCGCCACGTCCGCCAGGGTGGACGTGAGGCCGTTGCGCACGACGAGCCCCGACACGGCCAGCACGCCCGCGAGCGCCACGCCCACCCACGCCCCCTGCCGGAGCCTCGCGCGGCGCTGACGCGACAGCCGCTCGCGGGCCTGGGCCTCGCGGGCCTGCTCCTCGCGGCGGCGGGCCAGCGCCTCCAGCGCCTGGTCCACGTAGCGCGCGGGGATGTCCAGCTCCTCGCCGATGCGCCGCAGGTCGTCCGGGGTGAGCGTGTCCGGCGCGGCGTCCTTCTGCATCAGCCGCGTGGCGGTGGCGATGAGCTCGTTGACGTCGTCGTAGGCCACGCTGCCCGGGGCCTGTCGCGTGCGTGTCACGTCACCCATGAGCCCGTCCCCCTTGCGCTTCCGGCCCGGCCCCACGCCGGATCCGCGCCCGACGATATGTCATTCCGTCCCGG
This sequence comes from Corallococcus macrosporus, assembly GCF_017302985.1. Taxonomy (NCBI): domain Bacteria; kingdom Pseudomonadati; phylum Myxococcota; class Myxococcia; order Myxococcales; family Myxococcaceae; genus Corallococcus; species Corallococcus macrosporus. The sequence continues at coordinate 606,907 of NZ_JAFIMU010000017.1, read as the reverse complement.
GCCCGATAATGGCCCTCCGCGAGCGTGGCGCCCCTCCAGCGCTCCGGGCAGACTGCCGCGCCCATGGACAAGCCCCAGACAATGCGGTCGTTCGTGAAGCTGCTCGTGACGGATGCGCAGGCCTCCGTGCGCTTCTATGAGGGCCTCGGCTTCGAACGCATCGCGTCGGAACCTCCCATCCTCCGCCTCCAGTGGGGCGGCGAGTCGGACGTGTACCTCGTGAGCCACCCTTCAAGCCTGAAGCTGGAGGGACGAAAGGGCATGGGCGTGCTCGTGGGCTTCCGCGCGGGCTCGGAGGGCGTGGACGCGGTGGCCGCGAAGGCGGCGGCGCTGGGCGCGCACGTGGAGGGCCCCACGGAGCAACCCTGGTACACCCGCGAAATCGTCATCACGGACCCGGACGGCTACCGGCTCAACTTCATCGAGCCCGCCTGACGCACCGGCGGCCCCTTTCGCTCCACGCCCCGGGCTTTTAAGGGGCGCGGAACGAACGATGGATTCGACGCCGTTGCGCGGACCCGGGGACGCCGCCCCGCCACTTGATTGCCCCAGCGGCTTGCGCCAGCCTGTCGCGGCCTCCGTGAGCACACCCCGCTACTTCGTTCCCCACGCCGCCAGCCCGGTTGAACCCGTGCCGTGCGATGCCTCGGAGGTCGTCCACGTCCTGGACGCGTTCCGGCTGGAGCCCGCGTACCTCGGCGAGCCCGAGTGGTTCGTCTGCACCGACGTCGTGGGCCAGCTCCAGCTCATCCCCGGCAGCGAGCGCGCGCGGCTGCCCGCGTCCGTGCAGGCGCAGCTCGCGCACCACGAGGTCGCCTCCGGCCGTCCTCCGCGCCGCCTGGCCGCGACGGAGCTGTTCTTCTTCTCCCCGGAGCTGGTGGAGCACCCCGCGGACGCGGACGGCTTCAACGACCCCGTCTACCTCTACGGCACGCTCACGGGCCCGTGGCCGGGCAACGCCGTCACGCGCGTGAACGGGCAGCTCACCGTGACACGCGGCGACGTGCTCGCGGGCTTCGCGCATGGCGCGCAGGACGCCTTCCACTACGTGAAGGACGCGGAGAGCCGCGACGTGCCCCGCGCTTACCACGCGCTGCTGCCGGGCGACCGCGCGGATCAGCTCGCGCAGGGACGCGGGCTCGTGCTCACGTACCCGGCGGTGCCCGCGGAGCTGCAGGCCCACCACGCGGCCAACGGCGCGCAGGTCGCGAGCGTGCTGCACGCGGTGCTCACCCAGTTGCAGGAGGACGCGCGTACGCACCAGGGGCCGAAGGAGCTGGTCGCGCTGGACCTGCCCGCCGCGAGCCGCGCCATGGCCATCGCGGACCTGGAGCTGCGCGGCTACGAGGTGAAGGGCGACATCGCCACGCCGCGTCCCACGAAGGGCGGGCTGGTGGGGAAGCTCGCCGGCTGGCTCCAGGACGAGGCCGTGCGCGTGCCCCGCGAAGCGCCGCCGCCGGAGTTCCTGGAGCTCGCGCGCCGCGTCCTTCCCCTCATTCCCGGCTGGCCCACGGAGACGGAGCGCACGCTGCGCGCCCACGTGCTCGCGGGCACGCTGTCCCCGGGCACACCGCTGACGCGCGCGACGGTGCCTCGCGCGCCCACGCCACCCGCGGCCATCCCGCCGCGCCTGCCCACGCCGCCCGTGCGCTCCAGCGACTGGATGCAGGACTTCATCAGCGCGCACGGCAAGCCGGGCGGCACGAAGCCTCGCCTCACGAGCCTTCAGCCGAAGCCCGCGCCCCGGCCGGCCCCCGCGCCTCCTGTTTCAAAAGCCTCGTGGCAGGCGGACTTCGGCCCGGCTCCGGCCGCGCCCGCCCGTCCGGCCTCCAAGCAGCAAGAGAAGGCGCCCGCCCCGCCCGGCAAGAAGCCGGATTGGATGAGCGACTTCGAGGACTGACCCGCTCGGTTTGCGGTGCTCGTACGCCGAGCGATAGCGTTTTCACCCTCCAGAAAGGCAGACCATGGGACACGAGAAGCCGATCGAGCCGTTTTCGGACCTGCACCGCGAAGGGGACCACGTGCGCGCGGTGCTGCTGCACGACCCCACGGTGGAAGGCCTGGACATGGCCATCTACATGGACGCGTCCGGCAGCATGAAGGAGGAGTACGCCTACAAGACGCAGCAGCGCGGCTTCCTGGAGTGGCTGCGTGGCGCGCCGATGAAGGAGGCCTCCAACGACGTGGAGCCGCAGGTCCGGTGGATGCTGGAGTACCTGGCCACCAAGGACCGCAACGGTCTGCTCCGCGTGGCCTACTGGGCCTGTGGCACCAACGGCCGCCAGGTGGAGGCCGTGGGCGAGCTCAAGGGCACCGACGTGAAGCAGTACAAGTTCCCCGGCGCGAAGCAGCTGGGCGGCTACACGTACCTGGAGCCCGCGCTGCGCGACTACGTGAAGTACCTGGAGGAGCAGGTGAAGGTGGGCGCGAAGCGGGGCTGCGCCATCATCGTCACCGACGGCCGCCTCCATGACGCCGAAGCGGTGGAGAAGTTCTCCGAGGAGGTGGCGAAGAAGATCGCCTCCGGCCGCCTGCCGCGCATCAACTTCGTGCTGGTGGGCGTGGGCGACGACATCGACGAGGAGCAACTGGAGCACATCGCCCACGCGGAGTACCCGGGCGTGGGCCACCTCTGGTGCCACCGCATCGCGAAGGAGATCACCCAGGTCGCGGAGCTGGTCGCCGTGCTGGTGGACGAGACCATGACGGTCGCCGCCGGCGGCACCATCTACGACGACAAGGGCAAGATCCTGAAGACGTACGAGGGCCGCCTGCCCGCGGTGCTGGAGTTCGAGGTGCCGGAGGAGGCCAAGAGCTTCACGCTGGAGGTCAACGGCCAGCGCTACACCCAGCCGCTCCCCGACGAAGAGCACCACGACGGGGACGAAGACGAGGACCACCACTGATGGCCGGCCACGAAGTCATCAACCGCCCCTTCTCCGACGTCCACCGGATGGGCAACAAGGTCGTCGCGACGCTGTTGCACGACCCCACCGTGGAGGGCCTGGACGTGGCCCTCTACATGGACGGCTCCGCGAGCATGGAGAACGCGTACGGGCCGCGCGGCATCCTGGCGAAGCTCGCCCCGGTGAAGAACCAGGTCGAGCCGCAGATGCAGTGGATGCTGGAGTACCTGGCCAACAAGGACCGGGACGGCAAGGTGCGCGTCACCTACTGGGCCTGCGGCGACGGCACCCAGCTGGAGATGGTGGGCGACCTCACCGGCCCGCAGGCCAAGGGCTACCGCTTCCCCGGTCCGAAGTCCTACGGCAAGGCCACGGTGATGCTGCCGGTGCTGCGCGACTTCGTGGCGCACATCAAGCAGCAGGTGGGCGAAGGCGCCAAGCGGGGCCTGGCGGTCATCATCACGGACTCGCAGATCAACGACGCCCATGACGTGACGGCCTACGCCACGCAGGTGGCCAAGGAGATCGCCTCCGGACGGCTGCCGCGCATCAACTTCGTCTTCATGGGCGTGGGCGAGCACGTGGACGAGGAGCAGATGGAGGAGATCTCCCACACCACCTATCCGGGCGTGGGCCACCTCTGGTGCCACCGCCACGCGGACCGCATGGAGGAGATGGCGGAGCTCGTCGCCGTGCTCGTGGACGAGACGATGACCGTCGCCGCCGGCGGCACCGTCTACGACGAGAAGGGCACGGTGCTGAGGACGTACGAGGGCCGCCTGCCCGCGGTGCTGGAGTTCGAAATCCCCCCCACGTGCAAGCAGTTCACGCTGGAGGTCGCCGGCCAGCGCTTCGACCAGCCCGTCCCGGAAGAGCACGAGGACGAGGACCACCACGACGAGGACGAGGACGAGAAGCCCCAGGCGGCGGCGCAGCCCCCGGCCGCCGCGTCCTCGCATTCACGCCGCGGACACCGCCACTAGGGCGACAGGAAGAGCCAAGCCATGTCGGAGCAGAAGAAGAGCGGGTCGCGGTTCGGTTCGTTGAACATCAAGGGCCTCAAGGAAGCGCAGCCCGCCGGCAACGCCGTGCAGCGCCACGTCCACGGCCCGGGGTGCAACCACGACCACGGTCATGACGGCCACGGTCATGACCACGACGAGGCGGACGGCTTGACGCACGTCCACAGTGCCTCCTGCTCCCATGGCCACGACCACGGGCATGACCACCACGGCCATGCCCACTCCCAGCGCGTCATCCGTCCGCCGGCCCACCGTCCGGCGGAAGGAGGCGGCGCCGCGCTCCAGCTGGACCTGGAGGGCACGCTGCCGGGAGAGACGGACGACCAGGGCCGCTTCGAGCGGCTGGAGGCGGCCCTGGAAGCGCAGCACGGCATCACCGACGTGCACCTGCGCCGCGACGCGGGCCACGCGGAGGTGTGCATCCACTACCAGCCGTCGCTCGTGAGTGTCTCGAAGCTGGTGACGCTCGCGCAGAAGACGGGGGCGCAGGTGGCCGCGCGCTACCTGCACCACACCTGGTTCGTGCGCGGGATGGACTCCGCGGACGCGGCCCAGGTCATCGAGCACGCCGTCTCCAGGATGAAGGGCGTGCTCACCGCCAGCGTCGCGTACGCCAGCGAGCGACTGGTCATCGAATACGACAAGGAGGAAGTGAAGCTGCCGGACGTGGAGGCCCGGGTGAAGGCGCTCGGGTACGGGCTGGAAGTGCCCATGGCGGGCCACGCCTGTTCGCACCACGCGCACGGCGGCGGCCTGGCTCCGCTCCTGGAGCTGCCCCTGGTGGTCGCCTCCGGCGTGCTGCTGGCGGCGGGCTTCGTGGTGGACCACTTCGCGCTGGCGCCGCCGCTGGTGGCCACGGTGCTCTGGGCGCTGTCCATGGCGAGCGGCGGCTTCTTCGCCATCCGGGGCTCGGTGCAGTCCATCGCGCAGCTGCGCATCGACATCGAGACGATGATGGTGGTGGCGGCGCTGGGCGCGGCGGTGCTCGGCGCGTGGTTCGAGGGCGCGTTCCTGCTCTTCCTCTTCAGCGCGGGCCACGCGCTGGAGCACCGGGCCATGGAGAAGGCACGCCGCTCCATTGAAGCGCTGGGCCAGCTGCGCCCGGAGGTGGCGCGCGTGCGCCGGGGCTCGGAGGTCGTGGAGGTGCCCGTGGCGGACGTGAAGCGCGGCGAGCGCATCGTCGTGCGCCCAGGCGACCGCGTCCCGCTGGACGGCGTCATCCGCGAGGGCAAGAGCTCCCTGGACCAGGCGGCCATCACCGGCGAGTCCATGCCGGTGGCGCGCAAGCCGGGTGACGAGGTGTTCTCCGGCACCATCAACTGCGAGGCGGCGCTGGAGGTGGAGGTCACGCGCCTGTCGTCGGAGTCCGTGCTGGCACGCGTCGTGGACATGGTGGCGCAGGCGGAGGCGCAGAAGGGCAAGCGGCAGCGCTTCGCCCAGCGCCTGGAGCGCACCGTGGCGCCGCTCGTGATGGCGTCCGCGGTGGTGTTCCCGGTGGTGCTGGTGCTGACGGGCACGCCGCTGAAGGAGGCGGTGCTGCGCGCGGTGGGGCTCCTGGTGGCCGCGTCGCCGTGCGCGCTCGCCATCTCCACGCCGTCCGCCGTGCTCTCCGCGGTGGCGTCGGCCGCGCGCGGCGGCGTGCTGATCAAGGGCGGCATCTACCTGGAGCTGTTGAGCGGCATCCGCGCCATCGCCTTCGACAAGACGGGCACGCTCACCGTGGGCCGCCCCCGGCTGCTCACCACGTGGGCCGCGCCGGGCGTGACGCGCGAGGATCTGCTGGGCACTGCGGCGGGCGTGGAGGCGCTGTCCGCGCACCCGCTGGCCAGGGCCGTGGTGGACGGCGCCGCCGAGGCGCGCATCCCCGTGCCCGAGGGCCGCGACCTGGAGGCCATCCACGGCCAGGGCATCCGCGCGAAGGTGGGCAACGACGCGGTGGAGGTGGGCAGCACGGCCCTCTTCGCGGGCGAGGCGATTCCCTCGGAGGTCACCGCCGAGGTGACGCGGCTGGAGGAGGCGGGCCAGACGACGATGGTGGTGCGCCGCGCGGGCCGCTACCTGGGCGTGCTGGGCGTGGCGGACACGCTGCGCGGCGGCGCGCGGCAGGTGGTGCAGGCGCTCAAGGCGGGCGGCATCGAGCGCACGGTGATGCTGTCCGGCGACAACGCGCTCGTGGCCCGCTCCATCGCGCAGCAGGTGGGCCTGGACGAGGCGAAGGCGCCGCTGATGCCCGCGGACAAGGTGACGGCGGTGAAGGACCTGGGCCGCACGCACCCGGTGGCCATGGTGGGTGACGGCGTCAACGACGCGCCCGCGCTGGCCGCCGCCGCGGTGGGCGTGGCCATGGGCGGCGCCGGCAGCGACGCGGCGCTGGAGACGGCGGACGTGGTGCTGATGAGCGACGACCTGGCGAAGCTGCCCTTCGCGCTGGAGCTGTCCCGGCGCGCCACCGCCGTGATGAAGCAGAACCTGGTCATCGCGCTGGGCGTGAGCGCGGTGCTCGTCGTCGCCGCCGTGCTGGGCCTCACGCGCATCAGCCAGGCGGTGGTGCTCCACGAGGGCAGCACCCTGCTGGTGGTGTTCAACGGCCTGCGGCTGCTCGCCTTCCGGCCGAAGGCGCCCGCCTCGCCGCCCCAGCCCGCCACGGGGCCGCAGCCCGCCGCCGGTTAGCCCGGACGCGTCATGCTTGGGATGGCAACTTCCCCCACGCCCGGAGGGACGAGCGCACGCGCGACGTGTTGCCTTGCGGCCTGCATGACTTGAACTGGATGCATGCAGCGCGTCGTGAGCGGGGTGTGACAGGCGGCGCGGGTTGGACATGGCATGGTGGCCCCCATGCCTGTCAGCGTCTTCGACCTCTTCAAGATTGGGATTGGACCCTCCAGCTCGCACACGGTGGGGCCCATGCGGGCGGCCCGCATGTTCGTGGTGGGGCTGTCGGACGCGGGGCTGCTGGAGCGGGTGACGCGGCTCAAGGTG
>NZ_JAFIMU010000016.1 GCF_017302985.1 Corallococcus macrosporus | reverse complement strand
GCGTGCTGGAGTTCCTGGGCCGCGCGGACCAGCAGGTGAAGGTGCGCGGCTTCCGCGTCGAACTGGCGGAGGTGGAGGCCGCGCTGCGCTCGGGTCCGGGCGTGCGCGAGGCGGTGGCCGTGGTGCGCGAGGACGCGCCCGGAGACAAGCGCCTGGTGGGCTACGTCGTCGCGCCCGAGGGCGACCTGTCCGTCCTGCGCGCGCACCTGCAGCGGCGGCTGCCCGAGTACATGGTGCCCTCCGCGCTCGTCCCGCTGGAGGCGCTGCCGCTCACCGCCAACGCCAAGGTGGACCGCAAGGCCCTGCCCGCGCCGGGAGACGCCCCCGCGTCGCACGCCTTCGTCGCCCCGCGCACGCCCACCGAGGCGCGCATGGCCGCGCTGCTCGCGGAGGTGCTGGGCGTGCCCCGGCTGGGCGCGACGGACGACTTCTTCGAGCAGGGCGGACACTCGCTGCTGGCCACCCGCGCGCTCGCGCGGATCCGCGCGGCGTTCGGCGTCGCGCTGCCCGTGCGCGTGCTCTTCGAGGCCTCCACGGTGGAGCGGCTTTCGCGGCAGGTGGACGCGGCGACGGGCGCCGGGACGGGCCCGGCGCTGGACCCCATCGAGCGGGTCCGCCGCGACGTGCCGCTGCCCCTGTCGTTCGCCCAGGAGCGGCTGTGGTTCATCGACCAGCTCCAGCCCAACACCGCCGCCTACAACATCCCCGCCGTGCTGCGGATGGACGGCGCGCTGGACGTGGAGGCGCTGCGCCAGGCCTTCGAGGCGCTGGTGCGCCGCCATGAGTCGCTGCGCACCACCTTCCACGACGCGGCGGAAGGCGTGCGGCAGGTCATCCACCCGGCCGCGCCCATGGACCTGCCCCTCGTGGACCTCTCGGCCCTGGACGCCGGGGAGGCCCAGGCCCGGGCCCTGGCCCTGGCGCGGCAGGAGGCGCTGCGCCCCTTCGACCTCACCCGCGGACCGCTCTTGCGCGTGGGGCTGCTGCGGCTGTCGGACACGCGGCACCTGCTGCTGATGACGATGCACCACATCGTCTCCGACGGCGGCTCCATGGTCGTCCTCGTGCGCGAGCTGGCGGCGTCGTACCGCGCCCTGCGCACCGGCCAGCCGCCGCCGCTCCCCGAGCCCGTGTTGCAGTACGCCGACTACGCGCACTGGCAGCGCCAGGGGCCCCAGGCCCGGGCCTGGGAGGCGCAGTGGGAGTACTGGCGCCAGCAGCTTGCGGGCGCGCCGGCCGCGCTGGAGCTGCCCACCGACTTCCCCCGCCCCGCCGCCCCGTCCACCCTGGGCGCGTCGCACCCGGTGCGCCTGTCGCGCGACCTCAGCGCGGAGCTGGAGGCCCTGTGCCTGCGCGAGGGCGCCACCCCGTTCATGGCCCTGATGGCGGCCTTCCAGTGGGTGCTGGGCCGGCACGCGGGCCAGGACGACGTCGTCGTCGGCACGCCCGTGTCGGGACGCGAGCGCACGGAGTGGGAGGAGCTCATCGGGCTGTTCGTCAACACGCTGGCCGTGCGCACGCGCCTGCGCGGCGAGGACAGCTTCCGCGCGCTGCTGGCGCAGGTGCGCGAGACGACGCTGGGGGCGCTGGCCCACCCGTCCGTCCCCTTCGAGCAACTGGTGGAGCGGCTGGGGCTGGCGCGCGACTTCAGCCGGCCGCCGCTCGTGCAGGTGATGTTCGCGCTCCAGGAGGCGGCCTCCGGCGCGCTGGAGGCCCCCGGGCTGACGCTCGCGCCCGTGGAGCAGGAGAGCCAGACGGCGAAGCTGGACCTGGTGCTGGCGCTCACGCGCACGGACGCGGGCTTCCAGGGCACGCTCGAGTACAGCACCGACCTGTTCACCCCGGAGACGGCCGCGCGGATGGTGGCGCACCTGGAGGTCCTGCTGGCGGCGGCCGTCCTGCGCCCGGAGGCGCGCCTGGACGACCTGCCCTGGCTGACGCCCGGCGAGCAGCGGCAGCTCACCCGGGGGTGGAACGACACCGACGCGCCCTTCCCGCGCGAGCGCTGCCTGCATGAGCTGTTCATCGCCCAGGCCCAGGCGACGCCGGACGCCATCGCCGCGGAGCTGGGCGCCGAGCGCATCACCTACCGCGAGCTGCACCTGCGCTCCAACCGCCTCGCGTGGCGGCTGCGCGCCCTGGGCGTGCGCCCCGAGCAGACGGTGGCGCTGTGCCTGGACCGCGACTTCGAGCTGCTGGTCGCCATGCTCGGCATCCTCAAGGCGGGCGGCGCCTACGTCCCCATCGACGCGGAGTACCCGGCGGACCGCGCGGCGTTCATCCTGCGCAACTCGGGCGCCGCGCTGCTCGTCACCCAGCGCTCGCTGGCCGGGGCCCTGGAGGCGACGGGCGCGCGCCTGCTGTGCCTGGACGACGCGGCGGAGGACGGGGGCCGCGAGGACACGCCCCCGTCCGGCGTGAGCCCGGAGCACCTGGCGTACATCATCCACACGTCCGGCTCCACGGGCCGGCCCAAGGGCGTGGCCGTGCGGCACGGGCCCGCGGTCAACCTGCTGCACTGGGTGAACACCACGTTCGGGGTGGGCCCCACGGAGCGGCTGCTCTTCGTCACGTCGCCCTGCTTCGACCTGTCCGTCTACGACGTCTTCGGCGTGCTCGCGGTGGGAGGCACGCTGGTCATCGCCACGAAGGCGGACCTCCGCGAGCCGGAGCGGCTGGCGGCGCTGCTGCGCGAGCAGCGCATCACCTTCTGGGACAGCGCCCCCGCCGCGCTCCAGCAGCTCGTGGCGCACTTCGGCGCGGGCGGCCCGCACCTGCGGCGCGTCTTCCTGTCTGGCGACTGGATCCCCCTCCCCCTGCCGGACGCGGTGCGCACCGCCTTCCCGCACGCGGAGGTCATCAGCCTGGGCGGCGCCACCGAGGCGACCATCTGGTCCAACTTCTTCCGCGTGGGCGCGCGGGATCCGTCGTGGACGTCCATCCCCTACGGCCGGCCCATCTCCAACGCGCGCTACTACGTGCTCGACGCGCGCCTGCGGCCCCTGCCGGTGGGCGTGGCGGGGGACCTGTTCATCGGCGGCGAGTGCCTGGCGGACGGCTACGCGCACGCGCCCATGCTCACCGCGGACCGCTTCCTGCCGGACCCCTTCCACCCCCGGCCGGGCCTGCGCATGTACCGCACCGGCGACCGGGCCCGCTTCTTCCCGGACGGCAACCTCGAGTTCCTGGGCCGCGCCGACTTCCAGGTGAAGGTGCGCGGCTTCCGCGTGGAGCTGGGCGAGATTGAAACCGTCCTCGCCAGCCACCCCGCGGTGCGCGAGGTGGTGGTGGACGCCCGGGGCCCGGCGCGCGGGGACCGCAAGCTGGTGGCGTACCTGGTGACGCACGCCGGGCAGACGCTCCCGGGCGTGTCCGAGCTGCGCCGGCTCGCCGCGCTCAAGCTGCCGGAGTACATGGTGCCGTCGGCCTTCGTGTCGCTGGAGGCCATCCCCCTGACGTCCAATGGCAAGGTGGACCGCAAGGCCCTGCCGGAGCCGGACGGCGTCCGGCCCGCGCTGGAGCGGGAGTTCGTCGAGCCGCGCACGCCGCTGGAGGAGACCATCACCGCGCTGTGGGCGCGGGTGCTGGGGCTCAAGCGGGTGGGCGTGAACGACCACTTCTTCGAGCTGGGCGGGCACTCGCTGCTGGCCACCCAGGTGGTGTCGCGGCTGCGCGAGTCGCTGGGGGCGGAGCTGTCCCTGCGCGAGTTCTTCGCCTCGCCCACCCCGGCGGAGCTGGCGGCGCGGCTCGAGCAGCGTCAGACGCTGGGAGGGCCCTCCCGGCCGGCGCTCGTCGCCCGGCCGAGGGACGCGCGGCGCTTCCCCCTGTCGTTCGCCCAGCAGCGGCTGTGGTTCCTGGACCAGTTGGAGCCGGACGCCGCGGTGCAGAACATCGCCACGGCGGTGTGGCTGGAGGGGACGCTGGACGTGGGCCTGCTGGAGCAGAGCCTCCAGGCCCTGGTGCGGCGCCACGAGGCGCTGCGCACCACCTTCCGCGCCAGCGAGGAGGGCCCCGTGCAGGTGCTGGCGGAGGACGCCCCGTGGGTGCTCGCGCGCGTGGACCTGGGCGCCGCGGCCGTGGAGGGCCGCGAGGCCGAGGCGCTCCGCCTCGCCGGTGAGGAGCAGCGCAAGCCGTTCAACCTGGCGCGCGGCCCGCTGATGCGCGCGACGCTGATCGCCGTGGCGCCCGAGCGGCACCTGCTGCTCCTGACGATGCACCACATCGTCTCCGACGGCTGGTCGCTGGGCGTGGTGGTGCGCGAGTTCGCCGCGACCTTCGACGCGCTGGCGCGGGGCGTGGCCCCCGCCCTGCCCCCGCTGCCCGTGCAGTACGTGGACTGGGCGCTGTGGCAGCGCGACTGGCTCCAGGGCGAGGCCCTGGAGGCGCAGCTCGGCTACTGGCGCGAGCGGCTCGCGGGGGCACCGGGCCGGCTGGAGCTGCCCACGGACCGCCCGCTGCCGGCGCGGCAGACGTTCGGCGCCGCGAGCGTGCCGGTGCGGCTGCCGGCCGGGGTCTCCTCGGCGCTCAAGGCGCTCGCCATCGCCGAGGGCGCCACGCCCTTCATGGTGCTGATGGCGGCCTGGCAGACGCTGCTGCACCGGTACTCCGGGCAGGACGACGTGCTGGTGGGGACGCCGGTGGCGGGCCGCCATCCGGTGGAGACCGAGGCGCTGGTGGGCTGCTTCGTCAACACGCTGGTGCTGCGGGCCCGGATGACCGGGACCCTGCGCTTCCGCGAGCTGCTGGCCCAGGTGAAGGAGACCACGCTGGGGGCGTTCGCGCACCAGGACCTGCCCTTCGAGCGGGTGGTGACGGCGCTCCAGCCCGAGCGCGGCCTGAGCCACCCGCCGCTGGCCCAGGTGACGTTCACCCTGCACAACACGCCGATGCCGTCGCTGTCCGTGCCGGGGCTCGTGCTGCGCTCCGTGCAGCCCCAGCCGCACGGCTCGCCCTTCTTCCTGTCGCTGCACCTGGAGGAGCAGGCGGACGGCTTCGCGGGCACGCTCGTCTACAACACGGACCTGTACGACGCGGCCACGCTGACCCGGATGGCGGCCCACCTGGCCACGCTCGCCGGGGGCATCGCGCGCGACGCGGACCACCCCGTGGGGACGCTGCCGCTCATGGACGAGGCGGAGCGCGCGCGCCTGCTGTCCGCGTGGAGCGGCGTCCGGGTGGACTACCCGCGCGAGGCCTCCATCCACGCGAGATTCCGCGAGCAGGCCGCGCGCACGCCCGGCGCGGTGGCGCTCGTGCAGGACACCCGGACGCTCACGTACCGGGAGCTGGAGGAGCGCTCGAACCAGCTCGCGCACCACCTGCTCGCGCTGGGCGTCAAGCCCGGCGCGTCGGTGGGCGTGTGCCTGGAGCGCTCGTTCGAATTGGTGGTGGCGCTCCTGGGCGTGCTCAAGGCCGGCGCGGCCTACGTCCCGCTGGACGCGGGCGTGCCCACGCCGCGACTGCTGGCGGTGCTGGGCCAGGCGCGCGTCGCGGTGCTGCTGACGCAAGCGTCGCTGGCGGACGACCTGCCGGAGACGGGCGCGCTGCTGGTGGTGCTGGAGGAGGAGGCGCGGCGGCTGGAGCGCCAGCCTGTTTCCGCGCCCCCGCCCACGCCGGGCGGCGACGCGCTCGCCTACGTGATGTTCACGTCGGGCAGCACGGGACGTCCCAAGGGCGTGTGCGTGCCCCACCGGGGCGTGGTGCGGCTGGTGGAGTCCCAGGACTTCGCGCGCTTCGGCCCGGAGCGCGTGTGGCTCCAGGCCGCGCCGGTGGCGTTCGACGCCTCGACGCTGGAGCTGTGGGGCGCGCTGCTGCACGGGGCGCGGCTGGTGCTCGCCCCGGCGCGGGCCCTGTCGCTGGAGGAGCTGTCCGCGCTGCTTCGCGAGCACGCGGTGGACTCGCTGTGGCTGACCGCGGCGCTGTTCGACCTGATGGCGCAGCACCCGTCCGGTGCGCTCGCGGGCGTGGACCAGGTGCTGGCGGGCGGTGACGTGCTGCCCGCGCGCCGGGTGGAGGAGCACCTGTCGCGGGTGTCCCGCCAGGCGGTGCTCATCAACGGCTACGGCCCCACGGAGAACACCACCTTCTCGCTCACGCACGCGCTGCGGCCCGGGGACCGGGTGGGCGCGGCGGTGCCGGTGGGCCGGCCGCTGCGCAACTCCACCGCGTATGTCCTGGACGCCGCGGGACGCCCGGCGCCGGTGGGCGTGCCCGGCGAGCTGTACGTGGGCGGTGACGGACTCGCCTGGGGCTACCTGGATCAGCCGGGGCTGACGGCGGAGCGCTTCGTGCCGGATCCGTTCAGCCCCACGCCGGGAGGACGCCTCTACCGCACGGGAGACCGGGCGAAGTGGAGCGCGGACGGGACGGTGGCGTTCCTGGGCCGCACCGACTTCCAGGTGAAGGTGCGTGGCTTCCGCATCGAGCCGGGCGAGGTGGAAGCGGCCGTGCTGGACGCGCCCGGCGTGGCCGAGGCGGTCGTGGTGGCCCGCGAGGACGTGCCCGGCGACAAGCGGCTGGTGGCCTACGTCACGGGCGAGGGCGTGGACGCGGAGGCGGTCCGCTCTCGCGTCCAGGAGCGGCTGCCGGACTACATGGTGCCGTCCGCGGTGGTGGTGCTGGAGGCCCTGCCGCTGTCGTCCAACGGCAAGGTGGACCGCCAGGCGCTGCCGGCGCCAGAAGCCTCCGCGCCCCGCGCGCAGGCCACCTTCCGCGCGCCGACCGACGCCACGGAGCAGGCCCTGTGCGCCCTCTTCGCGGACGTGCTGCACGTGGAGCAGGTGGGCCTGGACGACGACTTCTTCGAACTGGGCGGGCACTCGCTGCTGGCCACCCAGGTGGTGTCGCGGCTGCGCGCGCGGCTGGGCGTGGAGCTCCCCCTGGCGGAGCTGTTCGACGCCCCCACCCCGGGCCTGCTCGCCGGGCGCCTGGAGCGCCTGCCGCGCGCGGCCGCGCCCGCGCTGGAGCCCGTGAAGCGCGACGCGCCCCTGCCCCTGTCGTTCGCCCAGCAGCGGCTGTGGTTCCTCGACCAGCTCCAGCCGGGAGGCTCGACCTACAACGTGCCCGGCGCGGTGCACCTGGAGGGCGAGCTCGACCGCGAGGCCCTGCACGGCGCGCTGCGGGCGCTGGCCGGACGCCATGAGGCGCTGCGCACCACCTTCCCCCGCCAGGGGGACGCGCCGGTGCAGCACGTCCACCCGGAGCTGCTCGGGGCGCTGGAGTTCGTGGACCTGGAGGCCCTGGCGCCCGAGGCCCGCGACGCGGAGGCCCGCCGCCGGATGGAGGCGGAGGCCCGCCGTCCGTTCGACCTGGCGGAGGGGCCGCTCTTGCGCGCGACGCTGCTCGCGCTGGCGCCCCGGCGGCACGTGCTGCTGCTGACGCTGCACCACATCATCACCGACGGCTGGTCGCTGGCCCTCCTCGTGCGGGACCTGGGCGAGCTGTACGGCGCCCTGCGCGAGGGCCGGGAGCCCGCGCTGCCGCCGCTGCCGGTGCAGTACGCGGACTTCGCCGTGTGGCAGCGCCGCTGGCTCCAGGGCGAGCCGCTGCGGCGGGAGCTGGACTTCTGGCGCGGCGAGCTGGCGGACGCGCCCGCGGCCCTGGAGCTGCCGACGGACCGTCCGCGTCCGCCGGTGCAGACCTTCCACGGGGCCTCGGTCCGGGTGACGCTGTCGCGAGACGTGGGCCGGGCGGTGAGCCGGCTGGCCCAGGCGCACCAGGCCACCGACTTCATGGTGCTGATGGCGGCGTGGCAGGTGCTGCTGGCGCGGCACTCCGGGCAGGACGACGTGAGCGTCGGCTCGCCCATCGCGGGCCGCACCCGCGCGGAGACCGAAGGCCTGGTGGGCTTCTTCGTCAACACGCTGGTGCTGCGCGCGCGCATCGACCCGCGGGCGTCCTTCCAGGAGCTGCTGACGCGGGTGCGCGGCACGACGCTCGCGGCCTACGCCCACCAGGACGTGCCCTTCGAGCGTCTGGTGGAGGAGCTGCGTCCGCAGCGGGACCTCAGCCGCTCCCCGCTGTTCCAGGTGATGTTCGCGCTGCAGAACGCGCCCGCCGCCGTGCTCACCCTGCCCGGCCTGACGCTCCGCCTGGAGTCCGTGGAGGACGACAGCGCGAAGTTCGACCTGGGCCTCGGCCTGGAGCCGCGCGAGGACGGCTTCGCGGGCACGCTCGTCTACAACACCGACCTCTTCGACGCGGCGACGGCGGAGCGCCTGGCCCGTCACTTCGAGGCGCTGGTGGCGGCGGTGGCGGCGGACGCCACGCGGCCCGTGGGCGCGCTGGAGCTGATGGACGCCGCCGAGCGCGCGAGCGTGCTGGTGGACTGGAACCGCACGGGCCCGGCGCCCGGGCGTGACGGGGCGCTGCACCACCTGGTGGAGGACCAGGTGGCGCGCACGCCGGACGCCACCGCGCTGGTGGTGGGCACCCAGCGCTTCACGTACCGGCAGCTCGATGAGCGGGCCAACCAGCTCGCGCACCACCTGCGCGGGCTGGGCGTGGGCCCGGAGGTCCCGGTGGCGGTGTGCCTGGAGCGCTCGTTCGAATTGGTGGTGGCGCTCCTGGGCGTGCTCAAGGCCGGCGGGGCCTACGTGCCGCAGGATCCCCACTACCCGGTGGAGCGGCTGACCGCGATGCAGCAGGACTCGCGCGCGCCGGTGCGGGTGAGCCGGCGCGAGTGGGTGGAGCGGCTGGGGAGCGCTCCGGCCGGCGTGCGGGACGTGCTGCTGGACGGCTTCGGGGCCATCGGCTCCGCGCCCCGGCACCCGCCGGAGCGGCGGGGCGCGACGGCCACGCTGGCGTACGTGCTCTACACGTCCGGCAGCACCGGCCGGCCCAAGGGCGTGGCGATGACCCACGGCAGCGCGGTGGCCTTCGTGCGCTGGGCGCTGGACACGTTCAGCCGGGAGGAGCTGGCCGGCGTGCTGGCGGCGACCTCGGTGTCCTTCGACCTGTCCGTCTTCGAGCTGTTCGTCCCGCTCGCGGGCGGCGGCTGCGTGTACCTGGCGGACAACGCGCTGGCCCTGGCCACGCTGCCGGCGGCGCACGAGGTGACGCTCGTCAACACGGTGCCCTCCGCGATGACGGAGCTGCTGCGCCTGCGAGCGCTGCCCGCGGGGGTCCGCACGGTGAACCTGGCCGGAGAGCCGCTGCCGGCGGCGCTGGTCCGGGCGCTCTACGCCACCGGGACGGTGCGCGACGTCAACAACCTGTACGGCCCCACGGAGGACACGACGTATTCGACCTGGGCGCGGGTGCCGGAGACCCTGCTCCAGACGCCCTCCATCGGCCGTCCGCTGGCGGGCACCCAGGCCTATGTGCTGGACGCCCTCGGCGCCCCCGCGCCCGTGGGCGTCCCGGGAGAGCTGTACCTGGGCGGCGTCGGCCTGGCGCGCGGCTACCTGGGCCGGCCGGACCTGACGGCGGAGCGCTTCGTGCCGGATCCGTTCTCCTCGGAGCCCGGGGCCCGCATGTACCGCACGGGAGACCGGGTGCGCTGGAAGGCCGGCGCGACGCTGGACTACCAGGGCCGCATCGACTTCCAGGTGAAGCTGCGCGGCTTCCGCATCGAGCTGGGCGAGGTGGAGGAGGCCCTCCGCGCCCGGCCAGGGGTGCGCGAGGCCGTGGCCGTCGTGCGCGAGGACGTGCCCGGAGACCGGAGGCTCGTCGCGTACGTGTCGCTGGACACCGCCACGGCCGCGGACGAGTCCGCGCTGCGGGAAGGCCTGCGACAGCGGCTGCCGGGGTTCATGATGCCCGCGGCCATCGTCCTGCTCCCCGCCCTGCCGCTCACACCCAACGGCAAGGTGGACCGCAAGGCGCTGCCCGCGCCGGAGGGGCACCGGACCCGCGACGACGTCGTGGCACCCGCCACCCCCACCGAGGAGCGGCTGGCGGCCCTCGTCTCCGAGGTCCTGCGCGTTCCCGGCGTGGGAGCGCTGGAGGACTTCTTCGCGCTGGGAGGGCACTCGCTGCTGGCCACCCAGGTGGTCAGCCGCATCCGCGCCGCCTTCGGCGTGGAGCTGCCCCTGCGCTCGCTCTTCGAGTCCCCCACCGTCCGCGCCCTCGCCTCCCGCATCGACTCCGCCTCCGTCGCCTCCAGCCTGCCCCCGCTTCTGCCCGCCCCCCGCGACGCGGCCCTGCCCCTCTCCTTCGCCCAGCAGCGGCTGTGGTTCCTCGACCAGCTTCAGCCCGGCTCCCCCGCCTACAACATCCCCGTCGCCCTCCAGGCCCACGGCCCCCTGGACTCCGACGCCCTGCGCCGCGCCTTCGAGTCCCTCGTGCACCGCCACGAGTCCCTGCGCACCACCTTCCTCCCCCTCGACGGCGCCCCCGTCCAGCGCATCCACCCCCCAGCGCCCTTCTCGCTGGGCTTCAGCGACCTGTCCGCCCTCGCCTCCCCCGACGCCGAGGCGCGCGCCCTCGCCTCACGCGAGGCCCTGCGCCCCTTCGATTTGGCCCACGGGCCGCTCCTGCGCGCGCACCTGCTGCGGCTGGGCGCCTCGCGCCACGTGCTGCTGCTGACGCTGCACCACATCATCTCCGACGGCTGGTCCACCGGCGTGCTGGTGCGCGAAATGGCCGCCCTCTACCAGGCCCACCTCGCCGGCACTCCCGTCTCCCTGCCGCCGCTGCCCATCCAGCCCGCCGACCACGCCCTCTGGCAGCGCTCCTGGCTGCGTGACGCCCTGCTGGAGCAGCAGGTCGCCTGGTGGCGCCGCCACCTCGACGGCGCACCCGCGCACCTCGAGCTGCCCCACGACGCGCCTCGCACCCGGGCGTCGTCTCCGATGGGCGGCCGGGTCCCCGTGCGCCTGTCCCGCGAGCTGAGCCAGGGCATCGACACGCTGGCGCGACAGACGGGGGCCACGCCGTTCATGGTCCTGCTGAGCGCGTACCAGCTCCTGCTCTCCCGCTACACGGGACAGGACGACCTGCTGGTGGGCACGCCCATCGCGGGGCGGCGCTTCTCCGAGCTGGAGGGCCTCATCGGCTTCTTCGTCAACACGCTCGTGATGCGCGCCCGGCCGGGCGCCGTGTCGTCGTTCCGCGCCCTGGTGGCCCAGGTGCGCGAGAGCACGCTGAGCGCGTTCGAGCACCAGGACGTCCCCTTCGAGAAGCTCGTCGAGGAGCTCCAGCCCGAGCGCGGCCTGGATCGCACGCCGCTGTTCCAGGCCTTCTTCGCGCTCCAGAACACGCCGGTGCCGTCCCTCGGCCTGCCCGGCTTGACGCTCCAGCCGCTCGCGGACGCCGCCGAGGCGCCCACCCGCTTCGAGCTCTCCCTCCACATGGAGGAGACGCCAGAGGGCTTCCACGGCGTGCTCCAGTACGGCGCCTCGCGCCTCGCCGCGTCCACGGCCGTCCGGCTCGCGCGGCACCTCGAGGTGCTGGCGCAAGCGGTCGTCTCCGGGCCGGATCAGCCGCTCGCCGGGATCTCGATGCTGACCGCCGCCGAGCGCCAGCAGGTGCTCCGCGACTGGAACGACACCGGCCGGGAGGCGCCGCGCGAAGACACGCTCCCGCGCCTCTTCGAGCAGCAGGTGGGGCGCACGCCCGACGCGCCCGCGGTGCGCTTCGGCGACGACGTGCTGTCCTTCGCCCAGCTCGATGTCCGGTCCAACCAGCTCGCCCACGCGCTGCGAGCCCGGGGCGTGGGGCCCGACGTCCGCGTCGCGCTCTGCTTCGAGCGCTCGGTGGACATGGTGGTCGCGCTGATGGGGGTGCTCAAGGCAGGCGGCGCCTACGTGCCGTTGGATCCGGCCTGGCCGGAGCGGCGCCGGGCCTTCGCCATCCAGGACAGCGCGGCGCGCGTCGTCCTCACCCAGGGCCCACTCGCGGCCTCGCTGAAGTCCGCGGACGTCGAGACGCTCTGCCTCGACGTGGCCCGCGCGAGCCTCGACCAGGAGCCGGTCCAGGCCCCCGAGCCGCGGAACGCGCCCGAGCACCTGGCCTACGTCATCTACACGTCGGGCTCCACGGGCACGCCCAAGGGCGTCATGGTGCAGCACCGCTCGGTGCTCAACCTGCACGCGGCCCTGAAGCGGACGGTCTACGCGGGACGTCCGTCCGGACTGAGCGTCAGCGTCAACGCGCCGCTCGCCTTCGACGGCTCCGTCAAGCAGCTCATCCAGGTGCTGGACGGACACTGTCTCTGCATCGTGCCGGACGCCCTCCGGCAGGACGCCGAGGCGATGGTGGCGTGGGTGCGCCAGCAGGCGGTGGACGTGCTGGACTGCACGCCGTCGCTGCTGCGGCTCATGCTGCGAGCGGGGCTGCTGGAAGGAGCGCGCGCGCCGGCCGTGCTGGTCCCCGGAGGCGAGGCGCTGGACGAGGCCACCTGGGAGACGCTGGCCGCGGCGCCAGGGACGCGCACCTTCAACGTCTACGGCCCCACCGAGTGCACCGTGGATGCCACCGCCTTCGCCGTGCGTCCGGGCACCCGGCCCACGCTGGGAGGCCCCCTGCTCAACGTGCGCACCTACGTGCTGGACGCGGGCCTGCGTCCGCTGCCGGTGGGGGTCGCGGGTGAGCTGTTCATCGCCGGCGCGGGCCTCGCACGGGGCTACCTGGGCCAGCCCGCCCTCACCGCCGAGCGCTTCGTGCCGGACCCCTTCGCGGCCACGCCCGGCGAGCGCCTCTACCGCACCGGAGACAAGTCGCGCTGGAGCGAGGACGGCACGCTGGAGTACCTGGGCCGCATCGATTTCCAGGTGAAGCTGCGCGGCTTCCGCATCGAGCTGGGCGAAATCGAAGCCCAGCTGCGCCAGCACCCCGGCCTCGCCCAGGCGCTCGTCCTGGTGCGCGAGGACGTGCCCGGCAACGCGAGGCTCGTCGCCTACGTGGTGCCGCGAGCCGCCACCGCCCCCCAGGCCGAGGCGCTGCGCGACTTCCTGCACCCGCGGCTGCCCGAGTACATGGTGCCCGCCGCCTTCGTGGCCCTGCCCGAGCTGCCCCTGACGCCCAACGGCAAGGTGGACCGCAAGGCGCTGCCCGCGCCCCAGGCCGGAGCGCAGGCCCACGAGCCGCCCCGCCCGGGCGCGGAGACGAAGCTGGCCGCCCTCTGGGCCGACGTGCTCCAGGTGCCCCGGGTGGGAGCGCTGGAGGACTTCTTCGCGCTGGGAGGGCACTCGCTGCTGGCCACCCAGGTGGTCAGCCGCATCCGCGCCGCCTTCGGCGTGGAGCTGCCCCTGCGCTCGCTCTTCGAGTCCCCCACCGTCCGCGCCCTCGCCTCCCGCATCGACTCCGCCTCCGTCGCCTCCAGCCTGCCCCCGCTTCTGCCCGCCCCCCGCGACGCGGCCCTGCCCCTCTCCTTCGCCCAGCAGCGGCTGTGGTTCCTCGACCAGCTTCAGCCCGGCTCCCCCGCCTACAACATCCCCGTCGCCCTCCAGGCCCACGGCCCCCTGGACTCCGACGCCCTGCGCCGCGCCTTCGAGTCCCTCGTGCACCGCCACGAGTCCCTGCGCACCACCTTCCTCCCCCTCGACGGCGCCCCCGTCCAGCGCATCCACCCCCCAGCGCCCTTCTCGCTGGGCTTCAGCGACCTGTCCGCCCTCGCCTCCCCCGACGCCGAGGCGCGCGCCCTCGCCTCACGCGAGGCCCTGCGCCCCTTCGATTTGGCCCACGGGCCGCTCCTGCGCGCGCACCTGCTGCGGCTGGGCGCCTCACGCCACGTGCTGCTGCTGACGCTGCACCACATCATCTCCGACGGCTGGTCCACCGGCGTGCTGGTGCGCGAAATGGCCGCCCTCTACCAGGCCCACCTCGCCGGCACTCCCGTCTCCCTGCCGCCGCTGCCCATCCAGCCCGCCGACCACGCCCTCTGGCAGCGCTCCTGGCTTCGCGACGCCCTGCTGGAGCAGCAGGTCGCCTGGTGGCGCCGCCACCTCGACGGCGCCCCCGCGCACCTCGAGCTGCCCGAGGACCTGCCAAGGCCTCCCACGCCCTCCACGCGCGGCGCGGTGGTGCACTTCCCGCTCTCGCCTTCGCTGGGCCAGACGCTGGAGACCTTCACGAAGCAGGAGGGCGCCACGCTCTTCATGGGCCTGCTCGCGGCGACCTCCGCGCTCCTGTCCCGTGAGAGCGGACAGGAGGACCTCGTGGTGGGCACGCCCATCGCGGGGCGGCGCTTCTCCGAGCTGGAGGGCCTCATCGGCTTCTTCGTCAACACGCTCGCCCTGCGCACCCGGGTGGAGGAAGGCGACTCGTTCCGGCGGCTGCTGGCACGCGTGCGGGAGACCACCCTCCAGGCCCAGGCGCACCAGGACGTCCCCTTCGAGAAGCTCGTCGAGGAGCTTCACCCGCGCCGCGACCTGAGCCGCACGCCGCTGTTCCAGGCGATGCTCGTCTTCCAGAACGCACCGCCCGCGGCGCCCGCGTCGAGCGAGCTCTCCTTCGAGCCGCTTCCGCCCGAAGCGGTCACCGCGAAGTTCGACGTCACCTTCGCCTTCGAGTCCACGCCGCGAGGCCTGAGCGGCTCCATCACCTACAGCACCGACCTCTTCCAGGAGGCCACCGTCCGCCGCTTCGCGACGCACTTCCAGCGGCTGCTGGAGGGCGCGATGCACCAGCCGGACGCGCCGCTGCACACCCTGCCGCTGCTGAGCGACGGGGAGCGGCAGCGGCTGCTGCGCGACGGCGCCGACGGCGAGCCCCTCGCGCGCGAGCCCGCCCTGCACCAGCGCATCGAGGCCCAGGCGCGCCGGACGCCGGACGCCGTGGCGCTCATCGTCGGCGCCCGGAGGTGGAGCTACGCCTGGCTCGACGCCCGCGCCAACCAGCTCGCCCACGCGCTGCGGGCCCGGGGCGTGGGCCCCGAGACGCGGGTCGCGGTGCTGCTGCCGCGCACCGAGGACCTGGTGGTGACGCTGCTGGCCGTCCTCAAGGCGGGCGGCGCGTACGTGCCGTTGGATCCGGCCTACCCGAGGCAGCGGCTGGACGGCATGCTCGCGGACTGTGGCGCGGCGTGGCTCGTGTCCCAGCCGTCGCTGCTGGACACGCTGGGCCTGGACGCCACGCGGACGCCGCCCGTGCTCCACCTGGACGCCGCCGGGGATGAGCTCAAGGCGCTCGCCACCACGTCGCCGGGCCTCGCGCAGGACCCCGACTCGCTCGCCTACGTCATCTACACGTCGGGCTCCACGGGCACGCCCAAGGGCGTCGCGCTCAGCCACGCGAGCGCGGCCGCCTTCCTGGACTGGGCCTGTCGCGCCTTCAGCCCCGCGCAGCTCGCGGGCACGCTGGCCGCCACGTCGGTCTGCTTCGACCTGTCCATCTTCGAGCTCTTCGCCCCGTTGTGTTGCGGCGGCGCGGTGCTGCTGGCGGACACGGTGCTGTCGCTGCCCACGCTGCCCGCGGCCTCCGAGGTGACGCTCGTCAACACGGTGCCCTCCGCCCTGGCGGAGCTGCTGCGCGCCAGCGCGTTGCCGGCCTCCGTGCGCACCGTCAACCTCGCCGGGGAGCCGCTGCCCGGAAGCCTCGCGAGGGCCCTGCACGCCACCGGCACCGTCGAGCGGGTCTTCAACCTCTACGGCCCCACGGAGGACACCACCTACTCCACCGTCCTCGAAGTGCTCGACACGCCCGAGGAGCCGACCCTCGGCCGCCCCCTGCCCGGGACGAGGGCCTACATCCTCGACGCGCGGGGCCAGTTGCAGCCCCAGGGCGTCCCCGGCGAGCTGTTCCTCGCGGGGGCGGGGCTGGCGCGCGGCTACCTGGGGCGCCCGGCCCTGACGGCGGAGCGCTTCGTGCCGGATCCGTTCAGCACGCGCCCCGGCGCCCGCATGTACCGCACGGGAGACCGCGTCCGCCTGCGTCCGGACGGCACGCTGGAGTACCTGGGCCGCATCGACTTCCAGGTGAAGCTGCGCGGCTTCCGCATCGAGCTGGGAGAGGTCGAGGCCGCGCTCCAGCGTCACCCCGACGTGGAGCAGGCGCTGGCGATGGTGCGCGAGGACGTGCCGGGCCACCGGATGCTCGTGGCCTACCTCGTGGCGAAGCCGGGCGCGAAGCCCGAGCCGTCGGGCCTGCGCGCCTTCCTGCGCGGCCTGCTGCCCGAATACATGGTCCCCCAGGCGCTCCAGGTCCTGGAGTCCTTCCCGCTGACGCCCAACGGCAAGCGGGACCGCAAGGCCCTGCCCCCGCTGGAACACGCGGCGCGCCCGGCCCGCTTCGTGGCCCCGCGCGACGCGCTGGAGCTGGAGCTCGCCCGCGCCTGGGAGGACGTGCTGCACGTGCGGCCGCTCGGCGTGACGGACGACTTCTTCGAGCTGGGCGGCCACTCGCTGCTGGCCGTGCGCCTCATGGCGCGGCTGCGCGAACAGCTGCGACGCGAGCTGCCCCTGGCCACGCTGTTCCAGGCGCCCACGGTGGAGAAGCTGGCCCACGTGCTGCGCCAGGAGCCGAGGCCCTTCTCGCCCCTGGTCCCCATCCAGGAGTCGGGGACGCGCCGGCCCTTCTTCTGCGTCCACCCGGTGGGAGGCAACGTGCTCGCCTACGCGGAGCTGGCCCGGAGGCTCGGGCCGGATCAGCCCTTCTACGGCCTGCAGGCACGCGGACTGGACGGCACCCAGCCGCCGCTGGAGAGCATCGAGGCGATGGCGGCGTACTACCTGGACGCCCTCCAGACCGTCCAGCCGCGGGGGCCCTACCGGCTGGGAGGCTGGTCCATGGGAGGCCTTGTCGCCTACGAGATGGCGCGTCAGCTCCAGGCCCGGGGTGAGACGGTCGAGGTGCTGGCCCTCATCGACCCGAGTCCGGCCCGGGCGGCGGCGCAAGCCCCGGAGGCGGAGGACCCGGGACAGCTCGCCCTGCACTTCGCCGTGGACTACGCGGGGCTCCTGAACCTGGAGGACTGGGCGCCCGACCCCGAGCAGGTGGGCACCGACGCGGACGCGACGCTGAAGGCGCTGCTGGCCCGGGGCAAGGCGTCCGGGCTGCTGGCACCCGAGACCAGCACGGAGCAGGTGCGGACGCTCTTCGACGTCTTCACGCACAACCTGCGAGCGCTGCGCCGCTACGAGCCCGGCCCCTTCACGGGCCCCCTCGTCATCCTGCGAGCGATGGAGCGTCCGTCCACCGACCCCGTGGACCGGAACTGGAAGGCCTATGTGCCGCAGGCCCGGGTACAGGAGGTGGAGGGCAACCACCACAGCCTGCTGCGCGCACCCGATGTCCAGCAGGTGGCCCAGCACCTGGGTTCACTGCTGGCGCCCTGACCGCCGCGTTGTATGGGATCAAGGACGGCGACAGCGGATTGAGCCGTGCCGCGTCTGGATTGCACAAGACGCGGCAGCTGGCCCGGCAGTCTCTACTTCGCGGCCTGCTTGAGGGCGTCTTCCACGTAGCGGATGCCCTTGGCGGTGATGGCCTTGCCCTTCTTGCTGTCCTGGGCGTAGCCGGCGTGCAGGCGCAGGGCCTTGGCGGCGTTCGGGGCGGCGTACGTCACGCCCAGCCCGCTCCAGAAGCGCGACGTCGTTCCGGACGTCACCTCCACGTCCAGCGCCTTCGCCAGGTAGAGCGGGATCAGCGAGCGCAGCAACTGGTCCTTCTCCTTGCCGGCGGAGACCAGGTCCTTCTGGCGCGCGTGGCCTCGCAGCGCGGCTTCCAGCACCGACACCGCGTCCTCGCTCGCGGCGCCGGACGCGGCCGACTTCTTCGCGGCGGGGGCCTTCTTCGCCGCGCTCTTCTTCTTCGCGGGCGCCGCCTTCTTCGCGGCCGGGGCCTTCTTGGCGGCCGCGCTCTTCTTGCCCGCGGCCTTCTTCGCCTTCGGCGCCGTCTTGCGGCGGGCCGCCTGCGCCAGCTCCATGCGGCCCTCGAAGGGGATCTCCACCACCGTCGCGTCCACCTGGCGCTCCGGCATCGCGTTGCGCAGGGACTCGATCACCTCATGCACCGACGCGCGCGGGGGCTCCGAGTGCACCGGGCGGGAGACACGGGTCGCGGCGGGCTCGCTCACGGGCGGCTTCCCCTGCGCGTAGTACCGCACCCAATCGCTTGCCTCCTCCACCACTTCCGTCAGGCCCACGCGATCGAGCAGCGACCCCAACCACCGAAGACTGTTGCGCACTGAGAACCCTCCCGTTCTGATCCACGCTACTACACTCCGGACGGACGCAACCTATATCGCCAGCAATACGGGTTGTTCCATGCCCCCCCGGGTCTTGCCGCCACCCTATCAGCGGATCCCGGGAACAGACGTGCAGATGTAGCGAGTTGTTCCTCCGCTTCACTGCCGCACGGACACCACGCTGCGAGTCTTCACGTTCGTCACCTTCCCCGAGCGCTCCAGCATCCCCTCTCCCACGAGGAACAGCGCGCCGTGGATCTCCTGCCTGCACCGCGCATACACCTCCGAGGGCACCACCAGGTTCGCGATCCCCGTCTCGTCCTCCAGCGAGATGAAGCAGATCCCCTTCGCCGTGGGCGGCATCTGCCGGCAGATCATCATCCCTCCCACCTTCACCCGCCGCCCCGCCGACACCCGCTTCAGCCCCTCCGCCGTCACCGCCCCCATCCGCTTCAGCGTGGGCCGCAACAGCTCCAGCGGGTGCTTCTCCAGCGACAGCCCCACCGTGTCGTAGTCCGCCACCACGCGCTCCTGGACGCCCATGGGCGGCAGTTCCACCGACGTGCCGTCCATGGGCATGCCGAAGAACAGGTCGTCCGCGTCCAGCGGCCCCAGCGCCTGGATCTCCCACAGCGCCTGCCTCCGCGCCCCGCACAGCGACGCCAGCGCCCCTGACAGCGCCAGCCGCGTCAGCTCATGCCGGGGGATGCGCGCCCGCCGCGCCAGGTCTCCCACGCTCGTGTAGTCCCCCCGCCTCGCGGCCTCCACCGCCCGGCCCGCGGACTCGCCCAGCCCCCGCACCATCCGCAGGCCCAGCCGGATGGCCCCGTCCTCCAACGTGCAGTCCCAGCTCGAGCGGCGCACGTCCACCGGCCGCACCTCCACGCCGTGCCGCTGCACGTCCGCCACCAGCGTGTGCGGCGCGTAGAAGCCCATGGGCTGTGAGTTGAGCAGCGCCGCGGTGAAGGCCGCCGGGTAGTGGCACTTCAGCCAGCTGGACGCATAGGCAATCAACGCGAAGCTCGCGGAGTGGCTCTCCGGGAAGCCGTAGTGCGCGAACCCCCGGAAGTGGTCGAACCACTCCTCCGCCTGCTGCCGCGAGTAGCCGCGCGCCTCGCAGCCCTCCACGAAGCGGCCCCGGTACGGGAGGATGCGCGCCTCCGCCTGCTTGTGGCTCAGCGCCCGCCGCAGGCCGTCCGCCTCCCCCGCGCTGAAGCCCGCCGCCACCATCGCGAGCCGCATCGCCTGCTCCTGGAAGAGCGGCACGCCCAGCGTCTTCTGGAGGATGCCGCGCACGTCCTCGCTGGGGTACGTCACCGGCTCCTGGCCGTGCCGCCGGCGCAGGTAGGGGTGCACCATGTTGCCCACGATGGGGCCCGGCCGGATGAGGGCGATCTGCACCACCAGGTCGTAGAACTCGCGGGGCCGCAGCCGGGGCAGCATGTTCATCTGCGCGCGGCTCTCAATCTGGAACACGCCCACCGTGTCCGCCTCGCACAGCATGTCGTAGACCTTCGGGTCCTCCGGCGGCACCGTGGCCAATGACAGCTCGCGGCCGGAGTGCTTGTGGATCAACGCGAAGCACCGCGACAGCGCCGTCAACATGCCCAGCGCCAGCAGGTCCACCTTCAGCAGCCCCACCGCGTTGATGTCGTCCTTCTCCCACTGGATGACCGTGCGCCCGGGCATCGACGCGTTCTCCACCGGCACCAGGTCCACCAGCGGCTCGCGCGTCATCACGAAGCCGCCCACGTGGATGGACAGGTGCCGGGGCACGCCCTCCAGCTCCCTGGCCACCGACAGCGTCCGCAGCACGCGCCCGTCCGTCGGGGACAGCCCCGCCTCCAGGAGCACGTCCGGCGTCACCTGGAAGCCGTGCGCCGAGGCGACGCGCGACAGCCGGTCCACCTGATCCAACGACAGCCCCAGCGCCTTGCCCGCCTCGCGCAGCGCGAGCCGCCCCCGGTAGCAAATCACTTCGCACACCATGCCCGCGTGGCGCCGGCCGTGCTTCTCGTAGACGTACTGGAGGACCTCCTCGCGCCGCTCGTGCTCGAAGTCCACGTCGATGTCCGGCGGCTCCTTGCGCTCCATGCTGAGGAAGCGCTCGAACAAGAGCCCCATGCGCACCGGATCAATGGCGGTGATGCCCAGCGCGTAGCAGACCGCCGAGTTCGCCGCGCTGCCCCGCCCCTGGCACAGGATGCCGCGCCCCCGCGCGAACATCACGATGTCCCAGAGCGACAGGAAGTACCCCGCGAAGTCCAGCGCCGCGATGAGCCGCAGCTCGTGGTCGATCTGCTTCGTCACCGCCGGCGGCACGCCTCCCGGATAGCGCGTGCGCAGCCCCGCCTCCGTGAGCACCCGCAGGTGTTGATCCGCCGTGCGCCCCTCCGGCAGGTCCTCCTCCGGGAAGCGGTAGTGCAGCGCCTCCAGGGTGGCATCGCAGCGCGACGCCAGCTCCACCGTGCGCGCGAGCGCCTCCGGACGGTCCGCGAACAGCCGCGCCATGTCCGCGGGGGACTTCAGCGTCCGCTCCGCGTTGGGGAACAGCCGCGTGCCCGCCTGATCCACCGTCACCCCGTGGCGGATGGACGTGAGCACGTCCTGCAAAGGCTGCCGGTCGCGGTGGTGCGTGTGCACGTCGTTGTGCACCACCAGCGGCACGCCCAGCGCGCGGGCCAGGGCCTCCGCTCGCGCCTCCCGGACCGCGTCTCCCGCCGACAGCGAGCGGCTCAGGCCCACGTGGAAGCCCCCCGGGAACGCCTCCGCCAGCGGCGCCACCGCCTCCAGCGACGCGGGGCCCGGCAACAGCGCGAGCAGCCCCGACGCGTGCTCGGCCACCTTGCGCCAGGGCAGGCCCGCCTCGCCCTTGGGGTGCGTCATCCGGCCGTGGGACACCAGCCGGCACAGGTTCGCGTAGCCCTCCGCGTTCCGCGCGTACACGACCACCGGGGGGCCGTCCTCCAGGGTCAGCTCCGCGCCCAGGAGCAGCTTCACGCCGTGCTCCTTCGCCGCGAGGTGCGCCTTCACGACACCGTAGAGCCCGTCCCGGTCCGTCAGCGCCAGCGCGGACAGCCCCAGCCGCGCCGCGGTGGCCACCAGCTCCTCCGGGTGGGAGGCGCCGTGCAGGAAGGAGAAGTGGGACCGGCACACCAGCTCGGCGTAGCTCACGCCTGATCAGGATACTGAGCGGACGTTCAGGCGCTAGATTGGATCGACGTTCAGCAGGAGGGCGACTTCATGGGTTGGGCCAGACGGCGGGCTGAAGACAGACGTCCGTCACCATCCAGGTTTGATTTGTCATTCGAGCGCTGCGCTGCGTCAGTATATCCCGCTCTATCGGATATTTATGTTCCTCCTGGTTGTGAGCTGTTTTTAAGCCATTCACGACCCAAACGGCGATTGGCTTTCGTATGATTTCCTGCTGGACGCCGCTCAACCCATACAGACAGGAGTTCCACCATGAAGCTCTCCAAGACCCTTCTCGCCGGTGCCGTTGGTCTCTTCCTCCCGCTGGCCGCGGTGGCCGCGCCCAACCCCTGTGACTTCGCGTGCCGGCCTACCGGCTCCTGCGACTGGCTCTGCACCGACGGCGGCGTCAGGACCACCTGCGGTGAGTACGGCGTCTGCACGGGCGCGCTCCCCGCCGCGCCCTCCGAGCCGCAGGCGTCCGCGCAGCAGCCCGCGCAGACCGACGATGCGTCGGAGGCCGTCTGCCGCGCCCCCGTCGAGCAGGCCCAGGGCTGAGCCATCGCGGTCCCTCATTCCTGGAGCGGTGTCTTCACCGACTCCAGGAATGAGGTTTTGATCTGTCATTGGGTTCCGGGAGAACATGCGCTCGGCGGTCCCTGTGTCCGGACCGCCTTTGAGCCGCAGTGGTGCCACTCCCACCCGAGATACGCCATGAACCTGCTCCGCCGCTCCCTGCTCCTGGTCCCCGCCCTCCTCCTCGCGCCGCTGTCCGCCAGCGCCGGGGCTCCCGCCTTCCCCTACTGTGACGCGAAGTGCACGTTCGGGACGACGTGCAACACCCCGTGCTGGGACTTCGACCGGACCATCATCACCTGCGGAGAGGCCGGCCTCTGCGACGGCATGGTGGCGCCGCCGTCCCAGCCGCAGTCCTCCGTGCAGCCCGAGTCCACCCAGGTCGAGACCGATGACGCGGAGCTCGTCTGCCACGCCCCCGTCGAGCAGGCCCAGGGCTGATCACCCATCGCGGTCACTCATTCCCAGCAGTGCCACTTCAACCCGAGGTCCATCATGAACCTGCTCCGCCGCTCCCTGCTCCTGGCCCCCGCCCTCCTCCTCGCGCCGATGACCGCCAGCGCGCGTCCGCCGGACTGCACCAACGCCTGGTGTGAAACGCAGCAGTGCGCCACCCTCTGTCTGGAGGCCGGCCACATCATCACCTGCGGTGACTACGGCGTCTGCGTGGGCGCCTCGCCGGTCGCTCCGTCCGAGCCGCAGGCCTCCGTGCAGTCCTCGCAGGCCGAGGAGGACGCTTCCGAGGCCGTCTGCCGCGAGCCCGAGGCCCGGGGCTAGCCCACCGCCAGCACCTCTTCCTGGAGCGAGGTGCGCTCCACCTCCTCCAGGAAGTCTCCCAGCGCGACGTTCACCGCCTGGGGTTGTTCCAGGATGCACATGTGCCCGCCGCAGGGCAGCCGTTTGAGCCGCGCGCCCCGGATGCGCTGGTGCAGCCGCTCCGCCACCTCCGGCACCGTCACCGCGTCCTCGTCCCCCACCAGCACCAGCGTGGGCGTCACGATGCGGTGCAGCTCTCCCTCCACGCTGCGGCGGTGGATGACCCCCTGCATCGCGCGCCACACCGCGCGCGGGTTCGCCACCAACTGCTGGCGCAACAACGCCCGCTCCGCGGTCCGGTCCGGATCCCGCATGAACGTGCGCCCGAAGTAGAGCGACATGATCCGGTCCACCACCGGCCGCAAGCCCAGCCAGTGCGTGAGCGCCGTCAAGAGCCGGTAGCGCGCCAGCGTCAGCGGCAGCTCCGCCGCGGCGGACGAATCCAGGAGCGACAGCGAGCGCAGGAGCTCCGGGTGCCGCGCGGCGACCCTCAGGCCCACGAAGCCCCCCATGGACTGGCCCACGAAGTGGACCGGCGCCAGGCCCAGCGCCTGGATGACCGCCACCGCGTCCTCGTACACCGTGCGCAGGCCGATGACCGAGTCACCAGGCGGGGCCTCGCTCAGCCCCTGGCCCCGGTGGTCGTACACAATGCAACGGTAGTGGCCCCGCAGGGCCTCCACCTGCCTGTGGAACAGGCGGGAGTCCCAGAGCAGCCCGTGGCTGAAGAGGACCGGCTCTCCACTCCCCCCGGTGTCCTCGTAGTACAGTCGAGCCCCACGGATGGACAGGTATGGCATCGGCTTTTCCCCTGGCTCTGGCCCTCTTAAGGCCTTGCCCGGAACCCTCCCTCCTTCCGGATTGATTCCTGAGGCCGGCCGACCGGTTTGACAGGCGGCTGAAGCGGCTGCCAAACAAGGACCCCATGGACCCCACCGCCTGGCAGCTCTGGCTGATTGCCGCGATCGTCCTGGGGGCGATGGAGATCAAGCTCTCCGGCTTCGTGACGCTCTGGTTCGCCGTGGGCGCGCTGATGGCGTCCCTGATGGCCGGGGCCGGCCTGGGCATCAACAGCCAGCTCCTCGTCTTCACCCTGGTGTCCGCCGCCCTGTTCGGCGCGTCCCGCACCCTCTTCAAGAACGTTTTCATGCGGGACGCCGTGCACTTGAAGACGGGCGCGGAGGCGATGCTGGGCCAGGAGGCCGTGGTGATGGAGGCGCTGGTGGACGGGCACGGGGGCACCGTGCGCATCAACGGCGAGCTGTGGATGGCGCGCTCCCTGTCCGGGCCCCTGCCCGAGGGCGAGCGCGTCACCGTGGAGCAGATCGAAGGCCTCAAGTTGTGGGTGCGACGCCCGTCGGCGTCCCACGAAGTCGCGCTGCGACCGGCGCGGCAGAAGAAGGAGAACGTAGGATGGGACTGACCATTGTTCTGCTGTTCCTGGCCGCCGCCGTCGTGTTCGCGATGGTCACCGGGGTGCGCATCGTCCCCCAGGCCAAGGTGATGGTCGTGGAGCGCCTGGGGAAGTTCCACCGCGTGGCCTCCAGCGGCCTCAACATCCTCATCCCCTTCATGGACAGCCCGCGCGCCATGGAGATGCGCGCCGGCAACCGCTTCACGCGCAACACGCTGGTGGACCTGCGCGAGCAGGTCATGGGCTTCGAGACCGTCCAGGTCATCACCCATGACAACGTCAACATGGAGGTCGGCTCGGTCATCTACTACCAGATCGTCGACCCCAGCCGCGCGCTCTACCAGGTGGAGAACCTGGCGCTCGCCATCGAGCAGCTCACCATGACGAACCTGCGCAACGTCATGGGCGGCCTCACGCTGGATCAGACGCTCACCAGCCGCGAGACGGTCAACACCAAGCTGCGCATGGTGCTGGACGAGGCCACGGAGAAGTGGGGCGTGAAGGTGACGCGCGTGGAGCTGCGCGAGATCGAACCGCCCCAGGCCATCAAGTCCGCCATGGCCAAGCAGATGACCGCCGAGCGCGAGCGCCGCGCGGAGGTCACCAAGGCCGAGGGCGACAAGGCCGCCGCCATCCTCCAGGCGGAAGGCGAGAAGATCTCCCGCATCCTGCGCGCGGAGGCCGAGCGCGACGCGGAGATCGCCCGCGCGGAGGGCCACAAGCGCGCCGTCATGCTGGAGGCCGAGGGCAAGGCCGAGGCCACCCGCCTCACCTTCGAGGCCATCCACACCGGCCGCGCCACGCCGGAGGTGCTCGCGCTGCGCTACCTGGAGACCCTCCAGGAGCTGGGCAAGGGCGACAACAAGATGTTCGTCCCCTACGAGGCCACCACCGCGCTGGGCTCCATCGCCATGCTGAAGGAGGTCTTCGCCAACGAGGCCCCGGCCGCCGCCGCGCCGGAAGCGCCCCGGCTCCCCGCCCGCGCGCCGTCCGCCGCCGCGATGAGCGCCCAGGCCCTGGCCCGCAACGCCGCCGCGAACGCCACCCTCCCGGCCACCCGCCGGGTGCAGCCGCCGCCGTCGGACGAGTAGCCGGCGCCCCTTCGGGGGAATCGTTGTCAGGGCACCGGCGTTGTCCCGTCGGTGCCCGTGTCACGGCCGCCCACCGGGCCTTGCTTCCGCCCGGGCCGCGCCGCATGCTCCACCTGAAGCACCGGCAGTCCACGCGGGGAGATGTCAGAGGTCTTCCCCTGAACGAGGTTCGCTGACCCTTGAAGCTGTACGCCTGAAACCCCGGTCCCTGGCTGTACCCCGCCGCCGCGCGTCCTGATGGGCGTGTGCGCTGGCTTCCGGTTTCAGGAGTCGCTTCAACATGCCCTCGTCCTCCTCTTCCGTGCGCGCGCACGACGTCTGCTTTTCGTTCACCGATGCCATCCCCGTCCTCACCGACGTGGAGTTCCACCTCGCCCCGGGCTGGACGGGCCTCGTCGGCCCCAACGGCGCCGGCAAGTCCACCCTGCTGCGCCTCTTGTCCGGCGAGCTGACGCCCACGTCCGGGCAGCTCCAGTTCGAGCCGGACTCGCCCCTGGTGTGCCTGTGTCCGCAGGGCGTGGAGGTGCTCACGCCCGACATCACCGCGTTCGCGGACGCCTGGGACGCGCTGGCGCGCAGGCTCCAGGGACAACTGGGCCTGGACGTCACCGCGCTGGAGCGCTGGCCCACGCTGTCTCCAGGGGAGCGCAAGCGCTGGCAGGTGGGCGCGGCGCTCGCCCGCGAGCCGGACGTGCTGCTGCTGGATGAACCCACCAACCACCTGGACGCGGAGGCGCGCTCGTGGCTGGTGGCCGCGCTGCGCCGCTTCCGGGGCGTGGGCGTCGTCGTGTCCCACGACCGTGAGCTGCTGGAGACGCTCACCCACGCCACGCTGCGCGTGCACGGCGGCGAGGCGCACCTGTACCCGGGCGCCTACTCCGCCGCGAAGGGCCACTGGGAGGCGGAGCGCGAGTCCGAGGTCGCCGCCCACCAGCAGTCCAAGGCGGAGCGCGACCGCGCCGCGCAGCTCCTGGACAGGGCCCGGCGCGAGCACCAGGGCGCCACCCTGTCGCGCAGCACCAGCCGGCGGATGCGCAACAAGTACGACAGCGACGCGCGCGGCCTGGGCCCATCCACGCTGGCCAGTTGGGCCGAGTCCCGGCTGGGCCACCAGGTCACCGTGAAGCGCCGCGAGCTGGAGCGCGCCGAGGCACAGGTGGGCACCTTCACCGTGGACAAGACGGTGGGCCGCTCCGTGTTCGTGGACTACGTGCGCTCCCCCAACCCGTTCCTCTTCACGTTCGACACGCCGGGCCTGAAGGCCGGCGACGTGGAGGTGCTGGGCCCCACGCGCCTGGACGTGGGCCGCGAGGCGCGCATCCGCATCGAGGGCCCCAACGGCGCCGGCAAGACGACGCTCCTGAAGGCCCTGCTGGAGCAGTCACGCGTGCCCCGCGACAAGCTCCTGTACCTGCCGCAGGACCTGGGCGAGGAGGAGACGCGCGCCATGCTGACCGCGGTGCGCGAGCTGCCTCCGGAGGAGCGCGGCCGGGTGATGTCCCTGGTGGCCGCGCTGGGCGTGGATCCACACCGGCTGCTCGCGTCCGGACAGCCGTCGCCGGGCGAGGCGCGCAAGCTGGCCATCGCGCGCGGCCTGGGCCAGCACGCCTGGGCCCTGGTGCTGGACGAGCCCACCAACCACCTGGACCTGCCGTCCATCGAGCGGCTGGAGGCGGCGCTCAGCGAATACCCCGGCGCGCTGCTGCTCGTCACCCACGACGCGCCCTTCGCCCGCGCGTGCACCACCACGCGGTGGCTCGTGGCGAACGGACGCGTGGAGGTGGAGTGAGCCACCGGGCCGCCGGGGCGGACTGAAGACAGAGTCTGCTGGGAGGCGGCTGATACATGTTTTCAAGGCCAGGGCTGCACTCCTAGAAGACAGGTGCGGGCCCGGTGGCTGTCACACCGGGCCTGTATCGTCTCCTACGCATCCCACCCCAGGAGTCCGTATGTCTCGGCGTACGCCGCCATGGCGGCATTCGTGTCTCTTCATCACGGGCGCGCTCGCGCTCACCGGTTGCACGGACGGTTCCGTGCAGGAGGAAGCGCCCGCGCTCCAGCAGCAGGCCAGCGCGCTCGTGCCCGGGCCGGACCTGCGCATCACGGAGCTGCGGGCCCCGGACAGCGCGACGCCCGGTCAGCCCATCACCGTCACCGCGAAGGTCTGCAACGTCGGTGACCAGAACATCTACGGCAACTCGCTGCTCCAGGTGTACCTGTCCACCACCCCCACGCAGCAGGTGCCCTCGGGCGCGGTGCCGCCCCCCACCGCCCAGCTCACCCAGGGCCAGACGGACGTGAGCGCGGTGTACGCGGGCCAGTGCGTCACCCGCTCGCTGACCTTCCCCGTCAGCCCGCCGGCGGGCTTCCCGGGCAACGCCGCCTACTACCTGGGCGCCATCGTGGACACGCAGAAGACGGTGTCGGAGTCGGACGAGACCAACAACGGCTTCGTCCGCGGCCTGATGGGCGTGGGCTACCAGCCGGACCTGGTCGTCACCCGGGTGGACGCGCCGGCCAGCCTGACGCCGGGTCAGCCCTTCACCGCGTCCGCGACGGTCTGCAACGTGGGCACGGAGACCACCTCCGGGAGCGCCGTGGAGGTGTACCTGTCCACGGTGAACGGATTGACGATGCCGGCGTCCTCCGGCCCGCCGCCCACCACGCAGTCCGTGGTCGCGGCGGTGCCCCTGGGCACCCTGGCCGCGGGCCAGTGCCGCGCGATTCCGTTCTCCGGCTCCGCCTATCCGCCGCCCGCCGCGATGCCCAACCAGCCGCTGTACCTGGGCGCCATCGCGGATGCGTGGAAGAACACGGCGGAGCTGCGCGAGGACAACAACGCGTTCGTGCAGGGCCTGGTGGGCGTGGGCAACGCCCCGGACCTGACCGTCCGCTCCGTGACGGGCCCCGCGAGCGTGCGCCAGGGCGACCCCTTCACCGCGACCGTGACCGTCTGCAACACGGGCACCGCGTCCGCGAACCCGGCGGACATCAACGTGGTCCTCTCGTCGGTGCCATCGCTGGCGGCCCCGGCCCCGGCGCCCCGGCCCACCACGGAGGCGCCGGTGGCGACCTTCAGCGCACCGCCGCTGGCCGTGGGCCAGTGCGCCACCCGCACGGCGCAGGGCTTCGCCAAC
The DNA here is from genome assembly GCF_017302985.1 of Corallococcus macrosporus. NCBI lineage: Bacteria > Pseudomonadati > Myxococcota > Myxococcia > Myxococcales > Myxococcaceae > Corallococcus > Corallococcus macrosporus. The sequence continues at coordinate 24,011 of NZ_JAFIMU010000016.1, read as the reverse complement.
CGCCCGCCCTCGAGCCCCTATGACGCGCCCCTGTACCTGGGCGCCATCGTGGACCTGCCTCGCACCGTGCAGGAGCTGCGCGAGGACAACAACACCCGCGCGGACACGCTGATGGGCGTGGGCGTGCGGCCCGACCTCACCGTCGTCTCGGTGAGCGTCCCCGCCAACGCGCAGCCCGGCCAGCCCGTCACGGCGACCGCGAAGGTGTGCAACGTGGGCACGGTCCGGTCCCCCGACGTGCCCCTGGAGGTCTACGTCACGAATGAGCCGTCGCTGAGCGTCGTGGCCGGCCCTCCGCCCATGTCCCGCCTGCCGCTGGGTTCCCTCGGCGTGCCGGCGCTGGAGCCGCGGGAGTGCGTGACGCGCCTGGTGAGTGGCTACGCCAACGTCCCGGCCGGCACGGTCATGCCGAACCCGGAGCTGTACGTGGGCGCCATCGTGGACCCGATGGCGTCGCTCCAGGAGCTGCGCGAGGACAACAACGTGTCGCCCCTGGCCCGCATCGGCCTGGGATACGGCCCGGACCTCGTCGTGCGCACGCTGACGGCCCCCGCGAGCATCCAGCCCGGCGGCTCGCTGTGGACGGACGTGAACATCTGCAACGACGGCACCCAGTCCGCGCCGCCCTCCACGGTGGGCCTCTTCCTGTCCACCACGCCCACGGCGGTGCCGCCCACCCAGGGCCCCCCGCCGCCGTCCCAGATGCAGGTGGGCACGGTGGAGGTGGGGTCGCTGCCCGCGGGTGCGTGCGTGCTGTACCCGAAGACGGTGTATGCCGCCGTCCCGCCCGAGGCCAGGCCGGCGCAGCCGCTGTACCTGGTGGCCCTGGCGGACGTGAACCAGCAGCAGGTGGAGCTGCGCGAGGACAACAACCTGCGCGTCGCCGAGGGCCCCGTCAGCGTGGGCAATGGCCCGGACCTGGTGGTGAAGGACGTCAGCGGCCCGTCGAGCGCCACCCCCGGCAGCCCCATCACCCTGAACGTGACGGTCTGCAACGTGGGGACCGCCTCGGCCGGGCCCTCGCAGGTGATGGGCGTCCTGACGCCGGAAGAGACGCTGTCCTCGCAGTTCCCGCCCGTCGCGCCCTCCGAGGCCCCGGTCGGGATGGTGAGCCTGCCGCCGCTCCCCACGGGCCAGTGCATGACGGTGCCCGTGAGCGGCTCCACGTACCCGCCGCCCTACGCGGACCCCGCCAGCCCCCTCTTCCTGGGGGCCCGCGTGGACGCCTCCAACCAGGTGGTGGAGCTGCGCGAGGACAACAACACCCGCGTGACGTCGAAGCTCGTCACGGGCAGCGGCCCGGACCTGGTCATCCGCTCCGTGACGGCGCCCGCGGCCCTGCCGCAGAACGCCTCCTTCACCGCGCAGGTGCAGGTCTGCAACGAGGGCAACGTGGCGATGTACGGCTCCGTGCCGCTGGACCTGTTCATCTCCACGGAGACGTCCCTCTTCACCCCCGCGCAGGGCCAGTTCCCGTACACGCAGGTCCAGGTCCCGGTGCGCGGCGCCATGGTGCCCGCGCTGTCCGTGGGCCAGTGCGTCACGCTGTCGCTCGAGGGGGCCGTGATCCGTCCTTCCGCGGCCACGACCGGACAGCCCCTCTACGTGGGGGCCCTCGTCGACGCGCCGAACTCGCTGATGGAGCTGCGTGAGGACAACAACGCGCTGACGCGGGCCAGCCCCATCAGCCAGGCGCAGTAGGCCTCCCGCCAGGGAATTCCCAATTCCTTGGTATGGAATTGCCGGCCGGGGGTGCACCCACACCCCGGCCGGCGTTTGTCTTTCAGGGGCAGGGCTTCGTCGCGAGTGGTTTGAATTTCACCGGCTTCGCGCCGTTGAGGGATTCCTCTGGAGGTCCCCGCGACGTTGAACCGGGCCCGGCGGCCAGCGCGCGTGGGGATGCTGAATCCCACAATCCCATCAGGAGAATCACATGCCACGGCTCACGCCGTCATGGAGACACGCGTGTCTGCTCATCGCGGGCACGCTCGTCGTTACCGGCTGCGGAAGTGAAGGCGCGTCGTCCGACGCGGCCGTCATCCGGAGTCAGGGGCACGCGCTGGAGCAGGGCGCGGATCTGATCATCACCGAGCTGCGCGCACCCGACGCCGCCCGCCCCGGGGAGCCGTTCTCCGTCACCGCGACGGTCTGCAACACGGGCTCGGAGCGCGCGTATCCCCAGCAGGGGCCCAACCTCCTGCAGGTGTACCTGTCCACCACCGCCACGCAGCAGGTGCCCGCGCCCGGCGCGCCTCCCCTGCCGCAGCAGAGGACCGTGGGCGAAATCGATGTGGGGCTGGTGGAGGCCCAGCAGTGCGTCACGCGGACGCTCACCGCGTACCCGGAGCCGCCTCCCGGGGCCCTGGTTCCCGGCGCCTTCCACCTGGGCGCCAGCATCGACACCCGGCAGTCGGTGGCGGAGCTGAACGAGGCGAACAACGGCTTCGTCCGCGGCCTGATGGGCGTGGGCCAGGCGCCCGACCTCGTGGTCACCGGGGTGAAGACGCCGCCCGGCGTGCGGCAGGACGCGTCCTTCATCGCGGACGTGCGCGTCTGCAACACGGGGACGGCCTCGTCGCCTCCGACGCAGGCGGCGGTCGTCATCTCCTCGCAGGCCACCCTGGACGCGCCAGCGCCCGGGACGCCGCCCTCCACGCAGGCGCGGGTGGGCGAGGCCCAGGTGCCGGCGCTCGATGCGGGCCGCTGCGTCCTGGTCCGCACGCAGGCCACCGCCCAGCTGCCCTCCGTGTCCCTCCCGCCCGGACAGCCGCTGTACGTGGGCGCCATCGTGGACCCCGCCCCGTCCATCGCGGAGCTGCGCGAGGACAACAACACGCACGTCGCGGGATGGCTGGGCGTGGGTGACGGCCCCGACCTCGTCGTCACCGACGTGACGGGCCCCGCCACCTTCCCGCAGGGCCCCTCGGTGCCCGTGTCCGTGACGGTGTGCAACGTGGGCTCGGCCCGGGCGCCGGAGGTGCGCGCGGACGTGCTCCTGTCCACCCGGTCCTCGCTGACGCCGCTGCCTCAGTCACCGGACCTGGCGACCGAGGTCCCCCTCGCCCACTTCGACGCGACAGCGCTCGAGGCCGGACGGTGCGTCACGCTGTCCGCGCAGGGCCATGCGTACGCGCCCTCCTCCTGGCAGCCGAACACGCCGCTTCACCTGGGCGCGCGCGTGGAGCAGCCGCGCTTCGTCCCGGAGCTGCGGACGGACAACAACACCTTCGTGAAGGGACAGGTGGGCCTGGGCAATGGCGCCGACCTGGTGGTCCGGTCGCTGAAGGCGCCGGCCAACGTCGCGCCGGGGGTGCGCTTCTCCGCGGAGGCGACGGTCTGCAACGTGGGCACCGCGTCCCAGAGCGGCACCGCCCGCATGCAGCTGACCCTCGCCACGGAGCGCGCGGTGGTGTTCCCGGCGCAGCCCGCGCCGTCCAACTCGCGCACCCAGCTCACCGTGGCGGACGTGGACGTGCCGTTCCTCTCCGCCGGCCAGTGCAAGGCGGTGACGGTGGACGCCTTCGCCAATCAACCCCAGGAGGCGCAGCCGCGCCAGCCGCTGTACCTGGGCGCGATCATCGACTCGAACCGGAACGTCGCGGAGCTGCGTGAGGACAACAACACCTTCACGCAGGGCCTGATGGGCCTGGGCTTCGACGCGGACCTCGTCGTCACCGACGTGAAGGCGCCCGCGAACCTGCGCGACGGCCACGCCTTCACCGCGAGCTACACCGTCTGCAACATGGGCCTCAGCCCCGCGTCCTCGCACGCGGTGGCGCTGTACCTCTCCGTGGACGCGGCGCCGCCCACGCTGAACCCCGCGCAGCCCGACAGCGCCCTTCCCGGGTACGCGCTCCAGGGCCGGGCCATCACGAACACGACGCTGACGCCGGGCCAGTGCTCCACGCGGAGCGCGACGTTCAACGCCCTGCGCCCGATGGAGCTGGGGCCCCTGCCCCTGTCCTCCACGCTGAACCTGAGCGCGGTGGTGGACTACCCTTCGGACCTGCGCGTGGACAACAACGGCCTCGCCGTGGGCGCCGTGGGCCTGGGCAACGGGCCGGACCTCGTCATCACCGAGCTCCAGGCGCCCGCCAGCGTGCGGTCCGGAGCGTCGTTCACCAGCGACGTGCGCGTCTGCAACGTGGGCACGCAGCCGACCGGCGCGTCCTCGCAGGTGGCCGTCTACCTGGGCATGGGCAACACCCTGCCGGCGCCCACCGCGCAGGGCGGCGCGCCGTCGTCCGATGGCACGCTGTCGCTCGTGGGAACCGTGAGCGTGCCGGCGCTGGCCGAGGGGGCCTGCCTCACGCAGGGCCTCACCGCGACGGCGGTCCCGCCGACGCAGGCCACGGCGCAGCAGCCGCTGTTCCTGGGCGCCATCGTCGACTCGATGGTGACCCTGCCGGAGCTGCGTGAGGACAACAACACGTTCGTCGCGGGCCTGATGGGTGTGGGCCGGGCCCCGGACCTGGTGGTCACCTCGCTGACCTTCCCGGACACCGTCGCGCCCATCGTGCCGTTCACCGCCACCGCGCGCCTCTGCAACGCGGGCACCGAAGCCTCGTACATGCTCCCGGTGGTGTTCGTCGTGTCCCCGGAGGCGGACTGGACGCTGCCACCGCAGGGCTCGCCGGGGGCCCCGTTCCCCGCGCAGAACCAGTACCTGGCGGGCCAGTTGGACGCGCCGCCGCTGCAGGCCGGCCAGTGCCAGGACCTGCCGGTGACGTTGCGCGCGGACCGCCCCTGGAGCGTGGCCCCGGACGCGTTGCTGTACCTGAGCGCCGTCGTGGATCCGAACCAGGGTCAGCTGGACCTGCGCCGGGACAACAACGTCTCCCCGGGACGCCGGCTGGGCATTGGCACCGGGCCGGACCTGATCATCACGTCGGTGACGGGGCCCGCGAGCGCGCAGCCCGGTCCGCTGGAGCTGGGCGTCACCGTCTGCAACCTGGGCAGCCAGTCCGTGACGAGCGGGCCTCTGGTGAACGCGTACCTGCTGACGCAGCCCACGCTGTCGCCGCCGCCCCCGAACATGCCCATCCCGCCAGAGAACCTGCTGGGAGAGGTGGCCCTTCCGTCCCTGGCGGCGCATGACTGCGTCACGTTGACGGTGAACGCGTTCATCTCCGGCGCGGGCGTCGGACCCGCGGGCACCCAGACGTTCTACCTGGGCGCTGGCGTGGACCGGCACCAGCAGCTGACGGAGGTGCGCGAGGACAACAACACGCTCGTCGGTCCGCGCATCGGCGTGGGTCAGGCCCCGGACCTCGTCATCACCGCCGTGGGCGGGCCGGCCCAGGTGCAGCCGTGGGCGCAGCTGCAGGTGCCCGTCACCCTCTGCAACCAGGGCACGGTGCCCGCGCTGTCCCATGGAGTGGAGCTGCTGCTCTCCACGCAGGCCACGCTGCCGGAGTCCGCCATCCAGGGGGACCCCGTCTCGTCGCCCACCCTGTCGCGGCTGGCCACGCTGCAGGTCCCGAACCTGGACGTGGCGGAGTGCACCACGGTGGAAGGCACCGTCACCGCCACCCCGCCGCCGGGGGCGCAGCCGGGAGCGCCCCTCTACCTGGGGGCGGTCGCGCTGCTGAACGCCCCGGAGCTGCGCAAGGACAACAACGCCTTCCTGCGTTTGTAGGCAGCACGCCGTCGCCGCAACGACTTGCATCCGGAGTCCGCCGGCCGGGCTGCCCGCGCAGCCCGGCCGGCGATTGCCTTTTCCCGGCCCCTGATTCCGGCACGATTGCGCAGGTCTGCCTTTCGTCTCCGGAAGGCCTTGCTTAAAGCTTCTCCCTGCGCCGGACGGCCCCGCCGGCGCCTCGTAGACCACCCATACCCCCAAGGAGAACACATGCCACGGCTATCGCCGTCATGGACACACGCGTGTCTGCTCATCGCAGGCACGCTCGTCAGCACCGGCTGCGGAAGCGAGGGCGCGTCGTCGAACGCGAACCCCGTCCGCGGCCAAGGTCATTCACTGGACCACGGCTCGGACCTGGTCATCACCGAGCTGCGCGCTCCCGACAGCGTTCGCGATGGAGACCCCTTCACCGTCACCGTGAAGGTCTGCAACCAGGGCTCCGCGGCCGCCTATCCCCAGGGCGGCGGAACGATCGTGCAGGTGTACCTGTCCACGACCTCCACCCAGCAGGTGCCCGGCCCCAACCCTCCGCCCCCGACCCAGAGCATCGTGGGCGAGGTGGACGTGGGCCCGCTGGAGCCACTCCAGTGCATCACGCGCCCCGTGAACGCCTACGCACTGCCTCCTCCGGGGCAGCCCGGCACCGCCTTCTATCTGGGCGCCAGCATCGACACCTGGCAGTCGGTGACGGAGCTGGATGAGACCAACAACGGCTTCGTCCTCGGCCTGATGGGCGTGGGCCGCGGCCCGGACCTCGTGGTTTCCGAAGTGCGGACGCCCGCGAGCGTCCGGCCCGGCGCGGGCTTCCTCGCCGACGTGCGCGTCTGCAACGTGGGCACGATGCCCTCGTCCTCCACCGAGGCGAAGATCTACCTTTCCACGCTGGACACCCTGAGCCTTCCCACGCCGGGTTCGCCGGCGGCGACCCAGGTGCCGGTGGGGACCGTCCCCGTGCCGGTGCTGGAGGCGAGCGGGTGCCTCACGGTCCGGACGCAGGTCTTCGCCGAGCCTCCCCCCGCGGCCACCCAGCCCGAGCAGCCGCTGTACGTGGGCGCCATCGTCGACCCGGATCAGCAGCGCCCCGAGCTGCGCGAGGACAACAACACACGCGTCGCGGGCCGACTGGGTGTGGGCCTCGGCCCGGACCTCGTGGTCACCGACCTGACGGGGCCCACGAACGTCTCTCCGGGGAGGCCGTTCTCCGGCTCCGTGAAGGTGTGCAACGTGGGCACGGACCAGGCCATGGATGTGCGCGCGGAGGTGCTGCTGTCCACGGAGGCCGTGCTGTCCTCCTCGCAGGCGCCCGGCGCCCAGACGGAGTCCTTCGTCGCCCAGGTACAGGCGCCGGGGCTGGATGCCGGACGGTGCGTCACGCTGCCGGTGTCCGGCATCTCGTACCCGCCCCCGGCCTTCCAGCCGGGTGCGCCGCTGTACCTGGGCGCGCGTGTGGACGGGATGCAGTCCGTCCCGGAGCTGCGTGAGGACAACAACACCTTCACGAAGGGCACCGTGGGCGAGGGCCATGGCCCCGACCTGGTGGTGCGTTCGGTGAAGGGCCCCGGCAACCTTCCGGATTCCCCTTCGTTCTTCCTGGAGGCGCAGGTTTGCAACGTGGGCACGCAGAGCCTGTCTGGCTCCGCCTACCTGGAGTTCTACCTCGCCACGGAAGCCGCGGTGACGCTCCCGCCGTCGTCCGGGCCCTATCCCATGCAGACCCAGGTTCCGCTGGGCGGGGAGAACGTGTCCTATCTCCCCGCCGGCCAGTGCCAGACGGTGGCGGTGAACGCCTATCGCATCCTGCCCTCGGGGGCACAGCCGGGGCAGCCCCTGTACCTGGGCGCGGCCATCGACCCGTTCCGCATGGTCCCGGAGCTGAACGAGGACAACAACACGTTCATCCAGGGGCTGGTGGGCACGGGCCCGGAAGCGGACCTGGTGATCACGGACGTGCGCGCGCCCGCGAACCTCGTCGAAGGCCAGTCCTTCACCGCGACCTATAAGGTCTGCAACCGCGGCAACACGCTCGCGCACGACTACGGGGTCTCGCTGTTCCTCTCCACGGAGACGGAGCCTCCCGTGTCGCGGCCGCCGCCGGCGCCGCCCGTGTTCGCGGACCTCCAGCGGGCCTATGCCTTCCTGGGGCGCGCCCAGCCCTACGCGACGCTCGCGGCCGGGCAGTGCACGACCGAGCGCTCCACGTTCACCGCCATGCGCCCCATTGACGCGATGCCCTCGCCGTTCGAGCGGCCCCTGCACCTGAGCGCGGTCGTGGACGCGCAGGGACCCGAGCCGCGCACGGACAACAACGGCTTCGCCGCGGGCATCGTCGGCCTGGGCATCGGGCCGGACCTCGTCATCACCGAGCTGCAGGGGCCCGCCAGCGTGCGGCCCTGGGGCTCCTTCACCAGCACCGTGAAGGTCTGCAACGTGGGCACGGGGACGATGAACAGCGGCGCGTACGTGGATGTCTACGTGAGCGTGGACGACACCCTGCCGGCGCCGGACCCGCTGGCGCCTCCGGGCCCATTGCCGATGGGCAGCCATCGGATCGTGGGGAGCGCGCTCGTGCCGGCGCTGAGCGCGGGCGCCTGCGCCACGCGGCAGATCGTCGGGTCGGCGGAGTTGCCGCCCTACGCGATTCCGTTCCGTCCGCTGTACCTGGGGGCCGTCGTCTCCCAGGGCCCGGCGCCGCAGGAGCTGCGCAGGGACAACAACACGCGCGTGGCGGGCCCCTTGAGCGTGGGCAACGGGCCGGACCTGGTGGTCACCTCGGTGGAGGCCCCCGGCACCGTCGCGCCGTATGAGCCGTTCGCCGCCACCGTGCGCGTCTGCAACGTGGGCACCGACTCCGTGAACTCCACCGAGGTGGCGCTCGTCGTGTCCTCGGAAGAGACCTGGGCCCTGCCTCCGCAGGGCTCGCCGGCGCCGTTCCCCGGCCCCGACCAGTTCCTGGCGGGGTTCGTGAACGTCGCGCCGCTCCAGGCCGGGCAGTGCGTGAGCTCCATGGGGATGATGTCCGCGGGCCAACCCCCGGGGGGCGCCTCACCGGGGCAGCCCGTGTTCCTGAGCGCCGTCGTGGATCCGTTCCAGAACCAGCCGGAGCTGCGCGAGGACAACAACGTCTTCGTGAAGGGCCGGCTGGGCGTGGGGTGGGATGCCGACCTGGTCATCACCGCGCTGACGCCGCCCGCCAGCATCCAGCCGGGCCAGTCCTTCACCACCACCCTCACCGTCTGCAACCAGGGCTCCCAGCCCTCGTCCAATCAGGCGCTGGTGACACTGCACCTGTTGACCGTCCCCGAGCTGTCCCTGCCGGCGCCGGGCGCGCCCCCGCCGCCCCAGGATGAGTTCCTGGGCGAGTTCTTCATCCCCCAGCTGGCCGCGCACACCTGCAGCACCACGCCGGTGACAGGCCACTTCTACGGAGCCTGGTGGCAGGAGCGCACGTATTACGTGGGGGCCACCCTGGACCGGAACGGGAGCACCCCGGAGGTGCGCAAGGACAACAACACCTTCATCGGGCCGCGCGTCGGCGTGGGGTCCGCGCCGGACCTCGTCATCACCGCCGTGGGCGGGCCGGAGAACATCGCGCCCCATGACCAGGCGCCGGTCTCCGTCACGGTCTGCAACCAGGGCACGCAGCCCTCCTTCGCGCAGAGAGTGGAGCTCTTCTTCACCACGGAGCCCACACCTCCGGAGCCGCCCCTCCCCGGGATGCCCATGGATCCGGCCTCCGGCGTGTCCCTGGTGGGAACGGTGGACATTCCCCCCCTGCCCGAGAACGCGTGCATCACGCGGGAAGACACCCTCCACGCCAGTCCACCGGCGTCAGGGCCGGAAGTGCCTCTCTTCCTGGCAGCCATCGTGCGCGCCCCCTCTCCCTTCGACGAGCTGCGCACGGACAACAACGCCTTCATGCGGGGCCGCATCGGCGTGGGGTACGCGCCGGACCTGGTCGTCACGGAGGTCACCGCTCCGTTCGCCGTGCGCGGGGGGGAGATGTTCCTCACCACCGTGACGGTCTGCAACCAGGGCACGCAGTCCTCGTGGGGGAACAGCCAGGTGGAGGTCCTCCTCTCCACCCAGCCCACCCTGGCGTTCCCGGACGAGATGCCGTCCTCCGCCACCCAGGTGAGCCTGGGCCAGTTGGACGTGGACAATCTGGATGCGGGGCAGTGCACGACGCGCCAGCTCTTCGCCTCCGCGTACACGCTGCCCGGCTACCAGTCCTCCGGGCTGTTCTACCTGGGCGCGCTGGTGGACTCGCAGCGGTTCGTGACGGAGCTGCGCGAGGACAACAACGCCTTCGTCGAGGGCTTCCTCGCGGTGCTGCCGTAGCCACACCTCGCAGCACGTAGGACGCGCGGGCGTCGGCCGGGGCCATCACGCGCTCCGGGCGGCGCCCGCCGCCGTTTCCTGCACGGCTCAGCGGGCGTCGGTGCGGATCCACTCGCGGTACCACGCCACCAGCCGGGCCACGCCCGCGTCCACGGACACGCGCGGCCGGAAGCCCGTCTCCGCCTCCAGGCGTGACGTGTCCGCCCACGTGGAGGCCATCTCCGCGGGCTGCGCGGGCACGGACGTCACGCGGGCCTTCGCGCCCCAGTGCTGCTCCAGCAGGTCCACGAAGTCGCCCAATGCCACGGGCTCGCCGTGCCCCACGTTGAGCAGCCGGTGCGGCGGACTTCCGGACGGCGGCCGGTCCAGCACGCGCAGCACTGCCTCCGCCACGTCGTCCACGAAGGTGAAGTCGCGCCGCATGCGCCCGTCGCCGTGCAGCCGCAAGGGTTCGCCCTTCGCCAGCGCGCGCAGGAACAGGAGCGGCGCCATGTCCGGACGTCCCCAGGGTCCGTACACCGTGAAGAAGCGCAGGCCGCTGGCGGGCAGCCGGTGCAGGTGGCTGTACGCGTGCGCCATCAGCTCGTTGGCGCGCTTGGTGGCGCCGTAGAGGTTGAGCGGCTGATCCACGGGCGCGTCCTCGCGGAACGGCACCGGCGTGGCCGCGCCGTACACGGAGCTGGAGGACGCGTAGACCAGGTGCGCGACCTTCGCCTCGCGGCAGGCCTCCAGCACGCGCACGAAGCCCGTCACGTTGGTGTCCGCGTACGCCGGGGCCTCCGCGTCCGGGGCCCGCACGCCCACGCGCGCGGCCAGGTGCACCACGCCCTCCGGACGCGCGGCCGTGAACGCCTCGCCCAGCCGGGCCGCGTCGGTGATGTCCCCTTGCAGGAAGCGGAAGCCGCGCGCGCCGGACAGCCGCTGGAGGCGGGAGCGCCGCAGCGCCACGTCCCCGGGGACCGCGTCCAGCGCGTCCAGGCCCACCACCGTGTCACCCCGGGCGAGGAGCCGCTCGCAGACATGGGCGCCGATGAAGCCCGCCGCGCCCGTCACCAGGACCCGCATGCCCCCCTCTTCCCGCGCGAAAGGAAGGCGGCCGTCACGGCACCACCTTCACCGCGTCGATGACGGCCCGGCGAAGGAACGAGTTCCAGTCCGTCGCGGACTGGTAGGCGCTCACCACGGGCTGCGAGCGGAACGTGTCCGTCCAGATGACCTGTCCGTTGGGGTCCACCATGCCCAGCCGCAGCACCACGTCCACCCGGCCCAGCACCGTCGCGCCGGACACGTCCAGCCAGTCCAGGATGACCACCACCGCGGCCTCGGCCTTGTTCTGCTGGACGAAGGACGACACCTCGTCCGTGAGCGGCACCGGGGCCGCGGACTGGCGCGTGGCCACGACCTCGAAGCCCCGCGAGAGCAGCTCCGCTTCCGTCTGGCGGGCCAGCACCGTGCGCGGGTTGCTCTCACCGATGATGTCCTGGCGGAACGTGCCCGTGGGCAGCACGTCCACGCGCGAGCCCGACACCACCACCACCTTGCGGATGGCTCCCTCCGGACGCACCTGCCGTGCGGCGCAGGCCGGAAGGACGAGGGACACGAGGAGGAGCGGGAGGAGTCGTGCGGGGCGCATGCCGTCACGCTAGGCCACAAGCGGCGGGGCCTCCACCCCGACCGCACGCGCCCGCCCGTCAATCGAACAACCCCTGCAGGTAGAAGCCCCCGTCCCGCCCGTCCCGGTACACCCAGGCGGGCCCCAGCCCCTCGAAGTGCACGCGGTAGTAGTCCCGCTGGTACGGGGTGTCCGTCCACCACTCACCACCCAGCCGCTCCGGCCCCGCCATGGCCGTCACCCGGTGCCGCCGGCCCCCCAGGCGCGCCGCGAGCATCTCCCCGGACGGCGCCACCTCCGCGTCCAGCCGGGCCGGCTGGGCCAGCAGCCGCGACGGCCGCTCCCGGGCCGCCCCCGTCTCACGCCAGACGGTGATGGGGGCCGCGGGCTCCTCCGGCACCAGGGCGGACGGTGCGGGAGAGCCTGGGGAGGACAGCAGGCCGCGCCGCGTCTCCGGAGGGTGGAAGGCCCGGGCCGAGTGCGCGGACTCCGGACGGTGCACGGCCTCCAGCGACGCGGCGAACAGCGCCTCCTCGCCCAGCGTCGTCGCCAGCCGCGACAGCACGGCCTCCAGGGCCGCGTCCCCCTCCGGCGCATCCCCCAGCGCGAGCTGCTGGCCCTGGTCCTCGTCGTGCGCGTCCACCCGCACGGCGACCTCCGCCACCGGCCGCTCCAGCCGCAGCTCCCCCAGCCGGTGCCGCGCCAGGTCCAGCAGCAGCTTCGCGCGCGCCGTGGGCCGCGCCAGCAACAGCGGCACCTGGGCCTCGCCGGTGGGATCCAGGCGCAGCACGAAGGTGAGCCGCACCGCCGCGCGCTGGCGTCCGGAGAGCCGCGCGCCCAGCCGGTCCAACAGCGTCTTGAGCGCGAACTGCACGGGCTCGAAGGTGTCCGCGGGCGCGTCCAGCACCACCCGGTCCTCCAGCGCCTCCTCCAGCGGCTCCGGCGTGAAGGGCGTGTCGTCCACGCCCCGGCACCGCGCGTGGATCCGGGCCGCGCCCGCGCCTCCGCGCGCCGTCACCGCTCCGGCCGGCAGCGCCGCCACCTCCCCCAGCGTGGACAGCCCCAGCACGGAGAAGGCCCGCGCCGCGGCGTCCTCCAGCGCGCCCAGCGGCAGGGGCGCCAGCGCGCGGGCCCCCTGCCCCTCCGGCACCACCTCCACCCGCCGGGAGCCATGCCGCGCCAGCACCCGCGAGGTGAACGCCTCCGACGCCATCGTCACGTGCGCGCGGTAGCCCTGCTCGGCGCAGACCTCCAGCACGCGCGCGCCCAGCTCCGCTTCGCCCCCCACCAGGTGCGCGGCGCTCGCGTCGAACCACAGCCCCTCCGGCGCGTCGCGCTGGAAGCCCGGGCACAGGCCGAGCAGCGACTCGCCCAGCGCGGCCAGCGCCTGGGCCTCGTCCTTCGGCCGGTACGGGAAGTGCCGCAGCCCGGGCTCCAGCGCCGTGGCCGCCGTCAGCGTCATCCCCGGCCGCACGCCGGCCTTCAGCGCGCGCGTGGAGGCGAAGGCCACCCGGCGCTGGCCGCGCACCTCCTCCACCAGCACCAGCGGCTGGCCCGCGAGCGCGGGCGATTCAATGACCTTGCGCTGCACCGGGAAGCGCATGACGTGCAGGTAGCCCCTCCGCATGGCCTGCCTTCCTCAGCGACCTTCCGGCGACAGCGCATCACCCATGGAGGGCATGGGCGCGTCACGGCCGGGCCGCTGGCCCAGGATGCCCAGGCCGTTGCGCACGCGGTCGCTCGCGTCGCGGTAGAAGCCCGGCCCCGCGTCCCCTGCCTGATCCACGTCGGTGTCCAGCAGCGGCGCCCCGGCGTCCAACCCCACCTCCGGGTAGAGCTCCCGCCAGGGGCGCACGACGCGCGTCCCCACGCCACCGCCCCGGCTGCGCTCCAGCTCCACGGACCAGCCCTGGACGCCCCGGGCCTCCAGCCGCAGCCGCGCGAGCCCGTCCGCGGGCGCCTCCGGCGACGTCAAGAGCAGCACCAGCGTCCCGCCCCGCGACGCCGCGTCCACCAGCTTGCGCGCCTCCGTCAGCGCCAGCCGCTCCGGACGCCCCGCGGCGCCCACGCCATGCGAGAGGTCCAGCACCACCGCCGTGAAGGCGCCGCTGCGCGCGAGCTGCACGGCGGACCACACCCGCTGCGCGAAGGCCCGGGGCCGCACGACGAGCAGCCGCTTCAGGTCCACGCCCAGCGCCGCCGCGGCAGGAGGATAGAGCTCCTTCGGACCGTCCACCCACGCGCACAGGCGCAGCTCCCGGTGCGCGGACGCCACCGCGCGCAGCGCCAGGCTGGTGCGCCCCGACGCGGCCTCGCCGCACAGCTCCACGGAGGTGCCCAGCGGCAGGCCTCCCTGCGGCAGCAGCGCGTCCACCGCGTCCACGCCCGTGCGCAGCACCGACAGCGCGCGCCGGGGCGCCGCCTGCAACTGGCGGATCCGTTCGCGCAGCTCCTCCACCACCCCCAACCCCGCCGTCCGCTCCACCGCCGCGCTCATGCCGCCTCCAGGTCCGCGCCCCCTCCACCGGTGCGCGCATGAGGCCAGTATCCGAAGCCGTCTGACACCCCAGCAGGCGGCATTCCGAGCGCGTGAGACCTGTCGCGTCGGGTGCTCCACTCGATGGGAGGGGTCGGATCCGCGCGCGTCACTTCACGTGGCACCGGACATGACAGGTCACGCTCCGCGCCAAAGAAGAAGGGCCCCGCGTCCTTCGCGGAGCCCTTCGGGGTACGGCGCGCGGATCAGCTCCGGGCTACCCGGCGCACAGCACCTTCACCTCCACCTTCGTGTCGCCCACGCGCCGCAGGCACGGGCCCAGGAAGAAGAGGCGCGCGGAGCGATTCTCTCCGGAGGGCTCGTAGCGGAAGTCGCCGTTGGCCGCGGTGCACGTCTGCACGGAGCCGTCCGCCCGCGTGACGTACACCACCGCGAGGCGCGGATCCGGCAGGTTCACCACGTCCACGCTCTGCGCCACCGTGGCCAGCGCCGCGATGTCGAGCAGCGTCTGCTGGTAGCTCGGCTTGCAGATGGAATCCAGGTTCGCCCGGGTCGCGTCGAACGCCTTCGCCATGTCGCTCTGCCGGTAGCCGGGCCCGTAGGACGTCGGGCAGTCGACGTTGCGCACGTAGGTCGTGCTCCCCACCAGCTCCGTCGTCAGCTCCGCGCGCTTGTCCGACAGCGCCACCGGCCCGATGGTCGCCCACAGCACCTCGCGCGACGCGCCCGTGCCGTCATGCAGCCCCTGGAAGGCCTGGTAGTACTCCGCCACCGGGGTCAGCTTGTCCCCCTGCACGGTGCAGGAGTCCACGGACGTGTCCAGCCCCAGCGTCACCGGCGGCGGACGCTGCGTGGAGCTGCAGTCCTCCTCGTCGGACACCACCACCACCAGCAGGCGGGCGCCGTCCCGGAGGAAGCCCGCGTTGCCACCCTCCGACGTGGGCCGGGTGGCCAGGGGCGAGGCGACCGCCAGCCGCACCGCTTCGAACGGGGTCTCCTGCCCGCTGCCCGCCGTGCCCTGGTTCACCAGGCGCTGGAACTTGTCCAGGAGCAGCGGATCCGTGCCCTCGATGAAGCGCTCGTCGGTGGGCTTGCCGGCGTCGTCCTTCACCGGCTGGAGCCGGCCCTCCTGATCCGGGAAGGAGCGGATGGTGTCCGCACCGTTCGCCAGCAACAGCCGCTGGTACACGGAGGTCGTGATGACCCCCACGCGGAAGTCCTGGGCCACGCCGCTGCCCTCCTTCAGCGCGGCGAGGAACGCGGGCAGCTCCGTCGCGATGCCCTGCTGCTCCTCCTCCATGGATCCGGAGTTGTCGATGACGAAGAGGATGTCCGTCTTCTGGGGCGCCAGCACCGGCGGGGTGGCCTCGCAGGCGTCGGGCACCGTCGAGCCCGCGTCGTCCACGGGAGAGTGGCATCCGAGCGCCAGGAGCGCGGACAGCGACAGCAGGTGGGCGCAGGTGTGGAGCTTCACATCGGCCTCCAGTGCGGGGGCGCGCGCTCGCGCACCGCATCAAGCGTGAGAGGGGGCGAGCATGCCCCACCCCTTCGCCGGACGCGAGACTTCTGGGCCGTTAATAGAGGAGCGTCGTACAGCCGACGAGGCACGGAAATAACGCACATCGCGTTTGCCATGTCCCGTTTGGTTGTTACGTTGGTTCATCCGCCGCAGAAAACAACCGGATGGTTCACCGGCCCGGCCGCTTGCTGACCGGGTTCAAGCAAGGAAGAGGCCGAACTCCCATGTCTGACGAGAAGAAGAAGGGCACCGCGGCCAGCGCCATGCCCACCGCGATGGCCCCTCCGGGGCTCATCAACAAGGAAGACATCCCGCAGGTGCTGCCCATCCTGCCGCTGCGCAACAGTGTGTTCTTCCCCGGCGGTGTGCTGCCCCTGGCCGTCGGCCGCCAGAAGACCATCGCGCTGATCAAGGACGCCGTCCGTGACGACCAGGTCATCGGCGTCGTGACGCAGCGCCGCGCCGAGGAAGAGGATCCGGGCGCGTCCGACCTGTACACGATGGGCACCGTCGCCCGCATCGTGAAACTCCTGAAGATGGGCGAGGACAACTACTCGCTCGTGGTCCAGGGCCTCGCGCGCTTCCGCGTGATGGAGCTGGTGCAGGAGGCCCCGTACCTCAAGGCCCGCGTCGACGCGGTGGAGGACAAGACCTCCTCCGAGAACGTCGAAGTGGAGGCCCTGGGCATCAACCTGAAGAAGCTGGCGCGCGAGGTCATCGAGCTGATGCCCGAGCTGCCGGCCGCCGCCACGGAGCTGGTGGAGAGCATCACGCATCCGGGCCACCTGGCGGACCTCATCGCCGCCAACGTGGACGTGCCCATCGAGGAGAAGCAGGCCGTGCTGGAGACGGTCGACCTCAAGGCGCGCATGAAGCTCGTCCTGGAGCTGCTCAACCGCAAGCGCGAGATCCTCAAGCTCTCCAACAAGATCGACTCCGCCGTGAAGGGCGAGATGTCGAAGACCCAGCGCGAGTACTACCTGCGCCAGCAGCTCAAGGCGATCAAGGAAGAGCTCGGCGAGATGGGCGAGGAAGAGGAAGAGCTCGACGAGCTCCAGGAGCGCCTGAAGAAGGCAGCCCTGCCCCCCGAGGTGGAGAAGGTCGCCCAGAAGGAGCTCAACCGCCTCAAGACGATCCCGGCGGCCTCCAGCGAGTACACCGTCGCGCGCACCTACCTGGACTGGATCGCGGACCTGCCGTGGTCGAAGGTGTCCGAGGACAACCTCGACATCGAGAACGCGCGCCAGCAGCTGGACAAGGATCACTTCGGCATCAAGAAGGTGAAGAAGCGCATCCTGGAGTACCTGGCCGTCCGCAAGCTCAAGAACGACATGCGCGGGCCCATCCTGTGCCTCGTCGGTCCCCCGGGCGTCGGCAAGACGTCGCTGGGCCAGAGCGTGGCCAAGGCCACCGGCCGCAAGTTCGTGCGCCTCAGCTTGGGCGGCGTGCGTGACGAGGCGGAAATCCGTGGCCACCGCCGCACGTACGTGGGCGCGCTGCCGGGCCGCTTCATCCAGAGCATGAAGAAGGCCGGGACGAAGAACCCGGTCATGATGCTGGACGAAATCGACAAGCTGGGCGCGGACTTCCGCGGCGACCCGAGCGCGGCGCTGCTGGAGGTGCTGGACCCGGAGCAGAACAGCACGTTCAGCGACCACTACCTGGACGTGGCGTTCGACCTGTCGAAGGTCATGTTCGTCGCCACGGCGAACCAGCTCGACCCCATCCCCGGTCCCTTGCGCGACCGCATGGAGATCATCGAGCTGACGGGCTACACGTTCGAGGAGAAGCAGGCCATCGCCCGCATCCACCTCGTGCCGAAGCAGCTCAAGGAGCACGGCCTCAACGGGGACCACATCGAGGTGCAGGACGAGGCGCTGCTCATCCTGACCACGTCGTACACCCGCGAGGCGGGCGTGCGTAACCTGGAGCGCCGCATCGCGGACATCTGCCGCGCGGTGGCGGTGGAAGTGGCCGGCGGCAAGCTGGAGAAGCAGGTCATCGGCGCGGAGCGCGTGAAGGAGATCCTCGGGCCCGAGACGTTCTACTCGGAGGTCGCGGAGCGCACGGAGGTTCCCGGTGTCGCGACGGGCCTCGCGTGGACCGCGGCGGGTGGCGACCTGCTCTTCATCGAAGCGACCAAGATGGCGGGCAAGGGCGGCATGACGCTCACCGGCCAGCTGGGCGACGTGATGAAGGAGTCCGCCACGGCGGCGCTGAGCTACCTGCGCAGCAAGGCGGAGTCGCTCGGCATCAACCCGAACTTCCTCGAGAAGACGGACATCCACCTGCACTTCCCCGCGGGCTCCATCCCCAAGGATGGTCCTTCGGCCGGCGTCACCATCCTGACCGCGCTCACCAGCCTGCTGACGGGCATCCGGGTGCGGCACGACACGGCGATGACGGGCGAGGCCACGCTGCGCGGCCTGGTGCTGCCGGTGGGCGGCATCAAGGAGAAGGTCCTGGCGGCGCACCGCGCGGGCATCAAGCGCGTCATCCTGCCGGAGCGTTGCCGCAAGGACCTCATCGACGTGCCGGATCAGGCGAAGAACGAGCTGGAGTTCATCTTCGCCACGCACATGGACGACGTGCTCAAGGCGGCGATGGAGACCTCTCCCTTCAAGGAGGGCGTGGTTCCGGCCACCACCACGACGGACACGCCTCCGGCGGAAGTCCGGGCGTAACGAAGTCCAGCGCTTGAAGTGACGCGGGCAGGTTCCTTCACGGGAACCTGCCCGTCGTCTTTGCGGGCCCCCTGCCCTGCTTCAATGCGGGTGCAGCACCAGCGGCAGCGTGGCGGGCCCGCGCACCACCAGCGTGCGGTGCCACGTCATGGGCTCCGGGCCGGCCTGCAGGTGGCCCACGGCGTCCAGCAGCGCCTCCAGGGCCAGGCGTCCCTCCATGCGCGCCAGCTGCGCGCCCAGGCAGAAGTGGATGCCGTGGCCGAAGGGCAGGTTCTGCGGGCCGGGGCGGGACAGGTTGAAGCGGTCGCCGTCCGGGAAGTGCGCCTCGTCGTGCGCGGCGGAGCCCAGCAGCACCAGCACCGGCGCGCCCTTGGGCAGGCTCACCCCGCCCAGCTCCACCTCTTCCGTGGTGAGGCGCGGCGCGGCCTGGGCGGGCGGCTCGTAGCGCAGGACCTCCTCGATGAAGCCCGGGATGCGCGAGCGGTCCGCGCGCAGCTGCGTCCAGATCTCCGGGTGGTCGCGCAGCACGACGAGCGACGCACCCAGCAGGTGCACCACCGTCTCGATGCCGCCCACCAGGAGGAGCGCCATGAACGCGATGAGCTCGTCCTTGGACAGGGCCTCGCCGTCCACGCGGGCCTGTTGCAGCTCGCTGACCAGGTCCGTGCCGGGCGCGCGGGCGCGGGCCTCCAGCACCTCGCCGAAGTACTGGCGCAGCTCCGCCACCGCGTCGCGGGCCCGCTGCTTGCGGTCCTCCTCGTCCGGCTTGACCGTGGTGACGCCGCCGGTAATCAGGTCCGCCCACTGCTTCAGCCGCGTGGCGCGGGAGGGGTCCAGGCCCAGCAGGTCGCTGATGACGGCGGCCGGGATGCGCAGCGCGTACGGCGGCATCAGGTCCACCGGCACGCCCCGGGGCAGCTCCGCCACCGCCTGCCGGCAGAGGTCGCGCACGCGGGGCTCCAACTGGGCCATGGCCGCCGCGCCGAAGGCCTTCTGCACCAGCACCCGCAGGCGGGCGTGCTGGGGCGGGTCCATGGTGAGCATGGACTCGGAGAAGGGGTTGCCGCCCAGCCAGGGCGGATTGGTGGCCACGCGGAAGCCCTGCGAGGAGAAGCGCCGCGGGTCCTTGAGGACGCGCAGCACGTCTTCATGGCGCGACACGGCCCACATGCCACCGGGCTCCACCTGACACACGGGGGCCTCGCGGCGCATGCGGGCGTAGGTGGGATAGGGGTTGGCCTTCACTTCCGGAGACAGGAGGTTGAAGCGCTCGCTCATGACGGGCAATACGCAAGCAGCGAACGGAATTGGCACTCACGCCAAGGAGCGGACCATGAAGTACGCCAACCTGGGTCACACGGGCCTGCGGGTCTCCCGCATCTGCCTGGGCTGCATGAGCTACGGCACCCCGAAGTGGCGCCCGTGGGTGCTGGACGAGGAGGCCTCGCAGCCCTTCTTCCGCCGCGCGGTGGAGCTGGGCGTGACGTTCTTCGACACGGCGAACATGTACTCGGACGGCGTCAGCGAGGAAGTGACAGGCCGCGCGCTGCGCAAGTACGCGAAGCTGGACGAAGTGGTGCTGGCGACGAAGGTCTACTTCCCCACCGGCAGCGGCCAGAACGAGCGGGGCCTGTCACGCAAGGCCATCACGCAGGCCTGCGAGGCGAGCCTCAAGCGGCTGGGCGTGGACACCATCGACCTCTATCAAATCCACCGGATGGACCCGAACACGCCCATCGAGGAGACGCTGTCCGCGTTGGATCAGCTCGTGCGCCAGGGCAAGGTGCGCTACCTGGGCGCATCTTCCGCGTACGCGTGGCAGTTCATGCGCGCGCTGAGCGTGTCCGAGCGCAACAGCTGGGCGCGCTTCGTATCCATGCAGAACCACTACAATCTGGTCTACCGCGAGGAGGAGCGGGAGATGCTGCCCCTCTGCGAGGCGGAAGGCGTGGGCGTCATCCCCTGGTCGCCGCTCGCGCGCGGGCTGCTCGCGGGGTCGCGCAAGTCGCTGGACGACAAGGAGGCCACGACGCGCGCGGGCTCCGACACGCTGTCGCCCATGCTCTACAACCAGCCCGGGGACTGGGACGTGGTGGAGGCGGTGAAGCAGGTGGCGGAGGCGCGCAAGGCCCCGCCCGCGCAGGTGTCCCTGGCGTGGCTGTTGTCCAAGCCCGTGGTCACCGCGCCCATCATCGGCGCGACGAAGCCCGAGCACCTGGAGGACGCGGTGAAGGCCGTGAACCTCAAGCTCACGCCCGAGGAGATCAAGGCGCTGGAGGCCCCCTACAAGCCGCACGCGGTGCGCGGCCTGTAGTCCGTGCCACCTCCGGTGGACGCGCTTTCAACGCTCGTTCACGAGCACGTCCACCTTCTTCTCCAGCGGCTTCACGTCCTCGAAGAACGAGTCCATGGAGTGCGCCGGGGCCACGCGCAGCACCGGCGGCAGCAGCGAGCGGGAGAACTCCAGCGTCTCGCTGAAGGGCTCGTTGCCCAGCAGCTCCGACACGTTGGTGAGCGCCAGCACGCCCACCGACGCGATGACGAGCCCGCGCACCAGCCGCCGGCCCTGCCAGCGCGTCACGTAGCGCAGGTGCCAGTAGATCCCCCACCCCACCAGCCCCAGCACGACCAGCGTGCGCACGAAGCCCAGCCACGCGCCCAGCGAGAAGCTGAAGCTGAACAGCGCGAACAGGGGCGGCGCCACCGCGAAGCCCAGCAGCATCAGCGCGCCAATGGTGGCGTGCACGCGGAAGTGGAAGCTGCGGCGCGCGATGCGGCTGGCCAGGGACCAGCCTCCAGCCCACAGCAGCGTCAGCCCCAGCGGCAGCACGCTGGACAGCAGCAGGTCGCCCCAGTCCGTCTTCGTGAACTGGGTCACCCGCTCCGAGATGAAGGACATGGCCACCAGCGCCTGCAGCGCCAGCGCGAAGGCGCGGGGCCGCTCGAAGATGCGCTCGCGCGGGGCGGCGGGCGCTTCGTTGACGACGGTGTCCTCCACCACGAAGTTGCGCGGCCGGAAGCGCAGCACCGTGTCGCCCACGGACACGCGCGTGTCCGGCGTGACGACCAGCTCCTTCAGCGCGGCCCAGGGCTCCACGCTGAACGTGCCGTTGACGCTGCCCACGTCGTGCAGCACCACCGCGCCGTCCTCGCGCCGCTCCAGGCGCAGGTGCTCCGCGGAGACCTTCGGGTCGTCCAGGATGATGTCGTTGGCGTAGCCGCGCCCCACCGTCACCGGCAGCCTGTCCAGCCGGTGGCGTGACTGGACGGCGTCCCCTTCCAGCACCTCCAGGAAGATCACTTCGTCCACGACAGGCCCTCCAGGTAGCGGCGCGCCAGCTTGCGGGCGTTCTCCGCGGAGAAGCCGCCCAGCGTGAGGCTGGTGTCCACGCCGTGCGTGGGCGCGTTGAGCGTGGCCGCGCGCAGCACCAGGTCGTAGAGGCCCGGGAAGCGGCGGTAGGCCCGCAGGCAGAGCGCCGCGCGCACCGTGAGCCCGTTCACGTCCACGAACTCCGACTTGCAGCGGAAGTTGGTGACGTCCTCGCGCGTGGCGGCCACCGCGTCCGGGTCCTGGGAGAAGAGCGTGCTGTAGAGCGCGGAGAAGCGCATGGCGCCCAGCTTCTGGCTCTCCACGTGCTGGTGCAGGTAGGCCACCACGCCCGTGCGGTGGCTGGAGGACAGGAAGATGTCCTCCTCGGAGGAGCACTGGTAGCTCGTCACCGTGTAGGGCGTCTCCGGGTCGTGCGGCGTGTCGCCCCAGCACTTGAGGAACGGGCTCCAGCGGCCGGGGACGCGGTACTCGCCCAGCGCCTGCTTGGGCAGGTCCGTGGCCATCAGCCGGTCCGTGATGCGCTGCTGGTTGGCCATCAGCTGATCCTTCACGGACGTCAGCAGCGCGGCCGGATCCGGCGGTGCCTCCTGCGCCAGCGCCCGGTCCAGCAGCGCCCGCGCGCGCGCCACCGGCACGAGGAAGCCCACCTGGTTGCCCATGGTGGCCACGTTGACGCCCACGACGCCGCCCTCGCCGCTGAGCGTGGGCCCGCCGCTCATGCCGGGGTTGATGGCGCCGGTGAAGTGCACGCGCTCATAGAGGGCGTCGCGCACCAGGCCGTTGTACGTGCCCTCCACGATGGTGGTGCCCAGGTCGCGCGGGTTGCCCATGGCGAACAGGCGCGTGCCCTGCGGCGGTTCGTGCTCCTCCAGCTTGAAGTAGTCGCTGACGGGCGCGTCCATCTGGATGACGGCCAGGTCGCTGGCCACGTCCACCGCGAGCAGCCGCACCGGCACCGTCGCGTCGCCCCGGTCCAGCTCCGCGGTGTAGTCCTCCGGGTGGAGCACCAGGTCGGAGACGACGTGGTAGTTCGTGAGGGCGTGGCCCTTCGCGCTCACGAAGAACGCGGAGCCGATGGAGGACTTCGTCCCGGAGCGGCGCTCGATGATGCGCACCTGCGAGACGCGCCCCTGGATGCGGCGGAACAGCTCGTGCGTGGCGGGGGGCAGCGAGGCCACCGGCAGGGGCGGCACCACCGCGTCCGCGACGCCAGCGTCCGGCGCCGGCAGGACGACCGGCGGCGCGCTGGCCCCCGAAGGCTCCGGAGGTGCCACGGGCCCCTGCGCGAGCACGGCGACAAGGAGGAGGGAGAACATGGGCGGCGGCACCGTATCCCACCGCGAGCCCCACCGGGGGACGCTGTCGCCCTCCCGCAACCCCCTCCTACGCGGAGGCCGGTCCCTCTCCCTGCCGGCGGCGGCGCCAGGCCGCGTACGACACCAGCAGCGCCCCGGCCAGGGTGCCCGCCAGCGCTCCCGCGAGCCGCCGGGACACGACGCCCGCCACCGGGGCCTCCATGCGGAAGGTCTCCAACGAGGCGCGCACCCGGGGGGCCATGGCGTCCCAGCGGTCGGCCGGCGCGCTGACCGTCACCACGGCATGGCGCCCCTCCGAGGCCAGCGCCGTCACCAGCACCGTGCGCACCTGCCCTGCTTCTCGCAGCGTGCCCAAGAGCTCCACCCGGGGCACCGGCCCGCCCACGCGGTCCACCCGCTCCGGCGTCAGCGCCACGCCCAGCTCGCGCTGGAAGTGCTGCATCACCGCGGTGGAGAACGCGTCGCGCTCCGAAGGGCTGGCGGAGAAGCCCCCCTCCACCACCGCGATGAGGAACGTGGCCGCGTCCGGCCCCTCCCCGTCCGCCAGCGCCGCGGACAGGGCGCGCGTGCGCACCCCGTCCGCCGACACCGCGCCCGCCTGCGAGCCGGCGTAGCGCTCCCAGCGCGCCATGCGGAACGTGTCCGGCGGCCGGAAGCTGTAGCCGTCCCGCCGCAGCTCCGTGCCCAACGCGCCGGACAGCGACAGCCACACACCGGTGAGCACGGGCAGGAGCACGGACGGAAGGATAGCGCGAAGCACGGGAAGTCCCGGGCCCCTTCGCGCCCCTGGGGCATGCGGCCCGTCGAGCGCTCCTGTTTCCGCGTGTGACATCCCGGGCGGGCAGCAGTTACTCTGCCGCGCGAGATGACCCCTGCCGTCCGGGCCGACATGGAAGCACGTGCCGACCGCGCCCTGCGCCGGGGCGAGCTCGCGGAGGCGTTCGAGCTCTTCGAGCACCTGCTCGCCGCCTTTCCGCGCGAGGAGGCGCTGGCCCTCAAGCTGGCCCACCTGCGCGAGAGCCTCCAGCCGGAGGAATTGCAGCACCTGAAGAACCGCGTGCGCGAGCCCCAGC
>NZ_JAFIMU010000015.1 GCF_017302985.1 Corallococcus macrosporus | reverse complement strand
CGTGCGGGTGAGGTGCTGGAAGCGCGGGACCTGCCCGTGTCGCCTCCCATCGCCGAGGCTTCTGCGTCCTCCGGCTCACCTGCTCAGGCGGCGGGCTCTCCAGATGCGTGGCGAGATGCGTGGCGACCCTCGGAGCCCGAGCCTCCCAAGGACCCGTGGGCCCTGAGCGTGGAGCGCGGCCCCACCGCGTCCGAACAGCGTGCGCTCGACAAGGCCCGTGAGGCCGCTCGGAAGGCCGCGGTGGCCTCCCTGCCTTCGAGCCCTGCGCCCGCGAAGGCGGAGCCACCTGCCGCTCCCTCCGCCGCGCCTCCGAAGGCGGCCAAGACCGAGTCAGAGCCCAAGACTCCGGGCTCCAAGTCCTCCTCCAAGTCCCGGCCCTCACGCCGCGGACGTAAGTGAACCCGCACGGCCTCTCCGACCGACCTATGAGCCTGGGCTCCCTCGCGCTGGTCCTTCACGCGCACCTGCCGTTCGTCCGCCACCCCGAATACGAGGACTTCCTCGAGGAAGACTGGCTCTACGAGGCCATCTCCGAGACGTACCTGCCGCTCTTGCGCGTGTTCGACACGCTCGTGGAGGACCGCGTCCCCTTCCGGGTGACGATGACGCTGTCGCCCACGCTCGTGTCGATGCTCAACGACGACCTCTTGCGTGAGCGCTACGCCCGGCGGCTGGACCTGCTCTGCGAGCTGGGCGCCCGCGAGGTGCACCGCACCCGCGACGACGCCACCTTCCACCCGCTGGCCGTCTTCCACCGCGACCACTTCGAATCGCTGCGCCTCGCGTACCACAACCACTACAAGCGCGACCTCGTGGCCGCGTTCCGCAGGCTCCAGGACTCCGGCCACCTGGACATCCTCACCTGCAACGCGACCCACGGCTTCCTGCCGCTCATGCAGCAGACGCCGGAGGCCGTGCGCGCCCAGGTCACCGTCGCGGCGAACCACTACCGCCAGAACTTCGGCCGCGACCCCGCCGGCATCTGGCTGGCCGAGTGCGGCTACTACCCGGGTCTGGAGCGCGTCCTCTCCGCCGAGCGCATCCGCTACTTCTTCGTCGACACGCACGCGCTCACCGACGCCACGCCCCGCCCGCTGCACGGCCCCTACGCGCCCATCTTCACCGAGCCCGGCGTCGCCGCCTTCGCCCGCGACCCGGAGAGCAGCCAGCAGGTCTGGAGCACCGAGCACGGCTACCCGGGCGACCCCGTCTACCGCGAGTTCTACCGGGACATCGGCTGGGACCTGGACCTGGACTACATCCGGCCCTTCATCCAGCCCACCGGCGACCGCAAGAACACCGGCTTCAAGTACTTCCGCATCACCGGCAAGACGAACGACAAGCAGCCCTACAACCCGGCCGCCGCCCGCGAGCGCGCCTGGGTCCACGCGGGCAACTTCCTCTTCAACCGTGAGCGCCAGTTCGAGTACCTCGCGTCACGCATGGGCGGCCGCAAGCCCGTGGTCGTCGCGCCGTACGACGCCGAGCTCTTCGGCCACTGGTGGTTCGAAGGGCCCCACTTCATCGACGCGCTCATCCGCCAGGCCGCGCGCAACCCCAGCCGCTTCCAGCTCATCAGCCCGCTGGACGACCTGCGCGAGCACCCGGAGAACCAGGTGGCCACGCCGCCCATGTCGTCCTGGGGCGCGGGTGGCTACGCGAACATGTGGCTGGACGGGACCAACGACTGGATCTACCGGCATCTGAACCACGCCGCGCGGCAGATGGTGGAGCTGGCCCGGGACTTCCCGGACGCGTCGTCGCTCAAGCGCCGGGCCCTGAACCAGGCCGCGCGCGAGCTGCTGCTCGCGCAGTCCTCCGACTGGGCCTTCATCATGAAGACCGGCACCATGGTGGACTACGCCGTGCGCCGCACGAAGGAGCACCTGCAGCGCTTCCTGCGCCTGCACGACCAGGTGCGCGCCGGCACCGTCGACGAGCCCTGGCTCTCCCACGTGGAGGCCCGGGACAACCTGTTCCCCGAGCTGGACTACCGCGTCTACCGGCCCGGTTGAGCGCCCCGGGAACAGGCGGCCGGGTTGGGGGTTCACCTTCCGTCACCGGAAGCGGTCGTTCCGGTTGCGGGGCTTCGTTTCCGCTTTAGGTTGAGGAATCCATGACCCACACGCTCCCTCCGTTCCGTCGCAAGCTCGTGGCCGCCGTGCTGGTGCTGGTGTCGCCCACGCTGGCCCTCGCGCAGGCGCCCGCCACCCCGCCGCCGTCCGCGCCCAAGACGCAGCAGGCGGTCTCCGGTCAGGCCGGCAACCTCCAGCCCGCCACGCGTGAGGCCCAGTCGCTGGCCTCGCTGGCGCCGCTGGTGGAGTCCGTGAAGTCCGCCGTGGTGAACGTGGACGTGCAGGCCCGTCCCGAGATGCCCGAGGGCATGGAGGACAACCCCCTCTTCGACAAGTTCTTCGGGGGCAACGGGCGGGGCCGCGGCCGCAGCGAGCGCGAGCAGATCCGCCAGGGCGCCGGGTCCGGCTTCATCATCGACCCCAAGGGCCTAGTGCTCACCAACAACCACGTCATCGAGGACGCGGTCACCATCACCATCCGCCTGGACGACGGCCGTTCGTTCACGGGCGAGGTGGTGGGGCGCGACCCGCTCACCGACGTGGCCGTGGTGAAGATCAAGGAGAAGGTGGATCAGCTTCCCACCGTGAAGCTGGGGGACTCGGACGCGGTGCGCGTGGGGGACTGGGTGCTGGCCATCGGCAACCCGTTCGGCCTGGCCTCCAGCGTGAGCGTGGGCATCCTGTCCGCGCGGGCCCGGGAGATTGGCGCCAGCGCGTACGACGACTTCCTCCAGACGGACGCGGCCATCAACCCCGGCAACTCCGGCGGCCCGCTCTTCAACATGAAGGGCGAGGTGGTGGGCATCAACACCGCCATCGTCGGCGGCGGCACGGGCATCGGCTTCTCCGTGCCCAGCAACCTCATCAAGGCGCTGCTGCCGCAGCTGGAGAAGAGCGGCTCCGTCACGCGCGGCTGGCTGGGCGTGGGCATCCAGCCCCTCAACCGCGACCTGGCGCAGGCGCTGAAGCTGCCGGTGAACGAGGGCGCCATCCTCACGCAGATCAACCCCGGCTCGCCCGCGGCGAAGGCGGGGCTCAAGCCGGATGACGTGGTGGTCGCGGTGGACGGGCAGAACGTGCGCTCCGACAGCGAGCTCACCCGCACCGTGGCGCTCAAGAAGCCCGGCAGCGTGGTGACCCTGAGCCTCTACCGCGACGGAAAGAAGCAGGACGCCAAGGTCACCATGGGCACCCGGCCGGACCTGGAGGGCCTGTCCAAGAAGAAGCCGGAGGTCTCCGACGAGCAGGACAGCTCGCGCCGCGTGGGCGTGTCCCTGCAGGACCTGGATGCGCGGACCGCGTCCCAGGCCGGCTTCACCGAGCGCGCCGGCGCGCTCATCACCGACATCGTCCCGGGCTCGCCCGCGGACCGCGCGCAGCTGGCGCCGGGCATGCTGGTGGTGGAGGCGAACCGCAAGCCCATCGCGAGCGCGAAGGAGCTGGCCGCGGTCATCCGCGCCGCGCCCGCGGGCAGCACGCTGCTGCTGCGCGTGGCCGGCCCGGGCGGCGGCCGTCTGCTGCGCGCGCTGAAGATGCCCTGAGGCCGCGGGGCACGGGGGTGGACGAACGTCGATGAGCGTCAACTACGTCTCGTTGGGTGACAGCACGGCGGTGGGGGTGGGGGCGTCGCAGGGCGGGGGCTATCCCGACCGGCTCGCCTCCCGCCTCCGGCAGCAGGGCCTCCCCGTGGGCCATACCAACCTGGGGCAGAGCGGCGCGCGCGTGCGCGACGTCGTCAACAACGCCCTCAAGCGCGTCATCGCGTTGCAGCCCACGCTCATCACCCTGGGCGTGGGCACCAACGACATCTGGCGCGGCACCGAGGTGGCGGAGTTCCAGGACGACCTGGACCGCATCGCCCGGCGGCTGAAGCAGACCGGCGCGTCCATGGTGGTGGTGAACATCGCGGACATGGCGCTCGCGCCCATCGCGAAGATGGTGCCCAGCGCGCTGTACGAAGGGCGCATCGAGCCGTTCAACGCGGCCATCGCCTCGGTGGCGCGCGCGCACGGCCTGCACCTGGTGGACCTCTACGAGGCCAGCCGCGAGATGATCCCCCGGCGTCCGGACTTCTTCTGCTCGGACGGCTTCCACCCGTCCGCCGTGGGCTACGACGAGTGGGCGGACCTGATGCTGCCGGTGGTCCGCACGCTCGTGCAGCGGTAGGCGTCAGGCCTTCGCGATGCCGGGAGGTCCGGGCGGCGTGGCGGGCGCGTCCGTGGGCGGCGCGTTGATGCTGCGCTCGCGGCCGGGATGCACCTCCATGCCGGGCTCGAACGCCGTCACGCGGTTGCGCCCCGTCCGCTTGCTGCAATAGAGCGCCGAGTCCGCGCAGTCCACGAGCATGTCCTGCGACGTCGCGTCCGTGGGGAAGTGCGAGACGCCGATGGACACCGTGACGTGACCGCCGGGCAGCCCCGGACGGTTGAGCGTGACGGCGTCCGCCACCGCGCGGCGCAGCGTCTCCGCGACCTCCACCGCCGTGGCCTTGGACACCTGCGGCAGGAGCAGCACGAACTCCTCGCCGCCGTAGCGCCCCAGCGTGTCCACCTTGCGCGCGCGGGTGCGCAGCACGTCGGAGACCCGGCGCAGCGTCTCGTCTCCGGCGCGGTGCCCGGCCAGGTCGTTGAGCCGCTTGAAGTGGTCCACGTCCACCATCAGCAGGGCCAGCGGCACGCCGAAGCGCTGGGCCCGCGCCAGCTCCAGGTCCAGCCGCTGGAAGAGGTGGCGGCGGTTGGGCACGCCCGTGAGCGCGTCCGTCAGCGTGAGCTTCACGGTCTCCGCGTGCAGGCGCGCGTTCGTCACCGCCGTCGCGGCCTGATCCGCCACGGCGGTGAAGAGTTCAATCTCCTCCGCGGAGATGCTCGCCGTCTCCGGGCGCTGGAAGTTGATGACGCCCAGCAGGGTGTCCGCGTGCACCATGGGCACCGCCAGGAGCGTGCCCTGCTCGGAGCCGCCGCGCAGGCCGCGCCGCGCGAAGATGCTGGTGGGGTCCGTGAGGTCCGGCAGGTACACCGCCTTGCGCGTCTGGGCGGCCCGTCCGCAGGCGCCCTCGCCCATGGCGAAGGTGTGGCCCTCCAGGCCCCGGCCCTGCGGCCACGCGTGCTTCACCTCCAGCAGCCCCTCCTCGTTGAGGAGCATGATGGAGAAGTCGGGGATGTGCAGCCGCTCCACCACCATGCGGGTGATGCGCGACAGGAGCTCGTCCAGCTCCAGCGTGGTGTTGAGCGAGCGGGCCACGTCGTACAGCAGCGACAGCTCCCGCAGGCGCTCCTCCAGCTCGTCCTTCAGCGCCAGCTTCTCCTTCACCAACTGGAGGTCGCGGTGCGTGTCGATCTCCTCCACCTTCATGGAGGTGAGCCGCGCGAGCATCCCGTTGAAGGCCGCGCCCAGCCGCGAAATCTCGTCCGTGCCCCGCGCCTCGGCGCGCACCAGCAGGTCGCCGTCCGCCGCGCGCCCCATGGCCTCGCTCAGCCGCTTGAGCGGCGCGGTGAGCACGAAGCGCAGCGACAGCCAGGTGACGAGCCCCAGGATGCCCACGAAGAACACCATCGCGCCCAGCGCGTCCTGGAACACTGTCTGGAGCTGGCGGTGCAGCGTGGGCTCCCCCAGGCGCACCTGGAGCACGCCCATGCGCTGCGCGGCTTCTCCGGTGTGGCAGCCGGCGCACTCCGGACCGCCCAGCGGCCGCACCACCTCCGTGCCGTGCTCGCTGGAGCGCGCCGTCTCCGGCCCCGTGGCGGACAGCCGCGCGGCCTCCGGATGCGGGTGGCCCTGCTCGGCCGGCCGCCGGCTCCAGCGGATGCGCCCGTCCGGCGTCAGCACCCGCAGGTCCTCCACGGAGCGGAACAGCCGCGTGTCCGACGACAGCACGTCCGCCACCGCGCCATGCGGCGCCGCGCCCGGTGCCTGCGGCAGCAGGAAGGTGGAGGCGACGGCCTCCGCCAGCGCGAGCGCCTCCAGGTGCGTGCCCTCGCGCACGGCCTGTCGCGCCTCGCGCGAGAAGTGCCCCACGCCCAGCAGCGCCACCACCAACCCGGGCAGGGCGATGCTCCACAAGAGCTTCCTGCCAATCGTCTCGGAACCGAGGGCCATGTGCGGGGCGCAGTGTGCTCCGGGCTTCCGCGTCCTGTCCGCGAGAGCCGGAGTGTTGAAAATTGTCAGGGGCATGACACGCCCTGTCAAACGTACTGGCGTCGAAATATTGAACCTGGGGTGTGGGTACTCAGCATGTTCCTGTTTTCAGGGGCTGCGCCCATGTCACGGTGGGCGTCCGCCCGAAGTCCGCGCCCGGAACGCCCGCCGGGGTTAGGAAGTCCGCCCATGTCCACGCCCCAGTTCCTCACGTCCGCGCTGCTGCCGGTGCCGCACGGCTTCGCCACGCGCGCGGGCGGGGTGTCCGAAGGGCCCTACGCGTCGCTGAACCTGGGCTTCTCCGTGGGCGACGAGCGCGCGCATGTGGAGGAGAACCACCGCCGCCTGGCCCAGGCCGCGGGCGCGAAGCTGGGCGCGCTCTGCCGGGTGTCGCAGGTGCATGGCGACACGGTGCTGGAGGCGCGCGGCGGAGCGGACGAGGTGCTGCGCCCGACGCTGGGCGAAGCGGACGCGCTCTGGACGGAAGGGGAGGGGAGCTGGGTGGCGGTGGGCACCGCGGACTGCGT
Organism: Corallococcus macrosporus; assembly: GCF_017302985.1. Lineage (NCBI taxonomy): Bacteria > Pseudomonadati > Myxococcota > Myxococcia > Myxococcales > Myxococcaceae > Corallococcus > Corallococcus macrosporus. The sequence continues at coordinate 133,618 of NZ_JAFIMU010000015.1, read as the reverse complement.
GCCGGTGCTGATTGTTGATCCGCGCGGCGGGCGCGTGGCGGCGGTGCACTCCGGATGGAAGGGCACGGACCTGGAGATCAGCGCCCGCGCGGTGGAGGCGCTCGTGGCGCGCGGCAGCCAGCCGGAGCACCTGCTGGCGGCGGTGGGCCCCTGCATCCAGGCGTGCTGCTACGAGGTGTCCGCGGAGCTGGGGGAGCGCTTCCGCGCGCGCTTCGGTCCGGACGTCGTCCGCGAGGGGCCCAAGCCGCACCTGGACCTGCCGAGCGCGGTGAAGGCGTCGCTCCTGAAGGCGGGGCTGAAGCCGGGGCAGGTGGACGTGCTACAGGCCTGTACGGCATGTGAGCGCGACCGGTTCTTCTCCCACCGGCGCGACGCGGGACGCACCGGGCGTCACCTCAACTTCGTGGTGCACCGCTTCTAGCAGGGGCCCGTCCGGGTCGTTTTCTTGACGGTCTCCGACCGGCCTTCCTATCCTCGACGTGGAATCCCCTCCGTCCAGGCTCGTGCCGGTGCGTCCCTTCCTCTTCCGCCTGTTTGCCGCTGTCGCGCTGTCCGCGCCGACCGCCTGCGCCACCACCGCCGCTTCCCAGACGGAAGTGGGCCGGCTGGAGGCGGAGGTGCGCACCCTGCGCGCCGCCCAGGCGTCGCTGGTGGAGCGCCTGGAGCGGCTGGAGAACCGCGACGCCGTCTCCCGCGCCCGCTCCGTCGCCCCGGCTTCCCCGGCGCCCGCCGCGAGCGCGAAGCCTGACGCCGCCGCGTCCGCCGCCTCGTCCGAAGGGGGCGAGGCGCTGGGCATGGCCCCGGCGGAGCTGACGGTGGTGCGGCTCAAGCCGAAGAAGGAACCCGCGCCGCGCATCAACACCGCGGTCGCGGTGATGGAGCCGGATCAGGATCAGATGGAGATGTTCATCTCCCCGGCGGAGGGCTCCTCGGGCACGGGCTCCGTGGGCTCAGGCTCGGCGGCGCCCTCCCGCATGGAGGTTCCGGAGAAGGACCCGGACATCCTCGACGCCGAGTACGAGCGCGCGGTGGCCATGCTGCGCACCGGCAACGTGGAGGGCGGCGTGGAGACGCTCCTGCGCTTCGCGTCCGAGAACCCGCGCCACCCCCGCGCCGACAACGCGCTGTACTTCAGCGGCCTGGGCCAGATGGGCCTCAAGGACACGCCCGCCGCGGTGAAGACGTTCGAACGGCTCATCAAGAACTACCCCGCTGGGGATGCCGTCCAGGACGGCATGCTCCGGCTCGCGGAGTGCCGGGTGCGGCTGAACCAGGCCGTGGATGCCCGAGCCCTCTATACCCGCGTCGTCACCCAGTTCCCGGGGACGGCCGCCGCCACGCAGGCGGAGCAGCGGCTCGCCGCGCTCTCGCCGTAAGCCCTTTTGTGAAAGGACGTCGTCCGATGCGCTCCCGGATCCTCGCCTCCCTGCTCGTGCCCCTCACCGTCGCGCCGGCATGGACGGCTTTCGCCCAGGACGCGCAGGAGGAGGAACCCCAGCCGGCCTCCACGGAGACCGAAGGGCAGGACATCTCCGACGACGTGGAGCAGCGGCCCACCTCCGTCACGCTGCCGCCCGGCGCCCCGCAGGGCCGTGAGAGCGCGCCCGGCCAGGTGCACACCGTGGAGACCGGCGACACGCTGTGGGACCTGTCCCAGCGCTACCTGGGCAGCCCCTGGTACTGGCCCAAGGTCTGGTCCTACAACCCGCAGATCGCCAACCCGCACTGGATCTACCCGGGCAACAACGTGAAGTTCTTCGCCGGCGGCGAGGAGGTCCCCGCGCGCGTGGAGGGCGGCGACCTGCCCTCCGACGACGTGGCGGCGCCCACGGACGTGAGCGGTGGCCGCCTGGTGTCGGTGGTCGGGAAGATCGGCTACGACCCCGCCAACGCGCGCCCGGTGACGACCAAGGGCTTCGTGACGACGCGCGAGCTGGACGAGGCGGGCCGCATCGACGGCTCGCCCTCCGAGGCGCTGATGCTCTCCGCCCCGGAGAAGGTCTACCTGAGCTTCAAGAAGCGCGGCGCCGCCAAGATTGGCGACCGCTACGTCATCTTCCACACCGTGGAAGAGGTGAAGCACCCGGTGACCGGCGCGCGCACGGGCTACCTCACGGAGCTCCTGGGCACGGTGCAGGTCGTCGCCATCAACAACGACGTGATGACCGCCCGCATCATGGAGACGTGGGACCCCATCTCCCGCGGCGACCTGGTGGGCCCCTCCAGCGAGAAGCTGGCGGAGCGCATCGCCCCCAAGCCCAACAGCAAGGAGGTCGCCGGCTACGTGCTCACGCCGATGACGCCGGGCCAGACGCTGCTGGGCGAGCACCACTTCGTCGTCGTGGACCGCGGCACCGCGGACGGCGTGCAACTGGGCAACACCTTCACCATCGAGCGCCGCGGCGACCCGAGCCTGGACGTGCTCGGCCGCAGCGACGCCAAGGTGGGTAACACGGGCAAGGGCAAGAAGGCCTGGCCCTGGGAGGCCGTGGCCCAGTGCATGGTCACCGAAGTGCGTGAGCGCACCTCCAACTGCCTGGTGACCCGCTCCCTGGTGGAGATCTCCGCCGGCGACCGCGCCACCATGCGCAAGGACGGAACGCCCACCGCCAGCCGCTGAATCCGACGGCGGCCAACGGCAGGAATGCTGCATTCCGGCCCGCCCGGGAAGGGCGGGTCGCTTGACCCCCGAAGTTCCGGTGTTATGTGTCACGCCCCTCCCGGGACCACCTCTATATAGGTGGGAAACAGGCGGGGACGGCATGGCGGACACAGCGACGGACATCAACCCACCCTGGGACGAGCAGCGCGCCACCCTGGCGCTCTGGGCCATTTCTGGCCTGGGGCCCCGGACGTTGGCCGCCGTGCGTGCGTTCGCCGGGGGAGCGCTGGGCCGGCTCGCGGCCACGCCCGTGCGGGACTGGGTATCCGACGTGCCGGTGCCCGCCCCCGTCCGCCAGCGGCTGGCCGCCGTCGCATCGCTGGACGCCCTCGCGTCCCGGACGGAGGAGGCCTGTGCCCGGGCGGGGCTCCAGGTGGCCTTCGCGGGCACGCCGGCCTATCCCGCCCGGCTGGTGGGGGTGGAGGACGCGCCGCCGCTCCTGTTCTACCTGGGCAACCCGGGGCCTCCCCGTCGCAGGCTGGCCATGGTGGGCAGCCGCCATCCGGACCAGGGCTTCCTGCCGTTCGCGCGCACCTTCGCCCGGCGGGTGGCCCAGGCCGGCGTGGGGGTGGTGTCGGGCGCGGCGGAGGGCGTGGACCGGGCGTGCCACTGGGGCGCGCTGGACGTGGGCGGGGAGACGTGGGCCTTCCTGGGCTCCGCGCTGGACGCGCTGGACCCGGCCCAGGCCCGGCTGCTGCCGCACTTCCTGGAGCGGGGCGGGGTGTACTTCAGCGAGCTGCCGCCCGGGGTCCGGGCGAGCACGACGACGTTCCCCCGGCGAAACCGGCTCATCGCTGGCGCGTCGGACGCGGTGCTGGTGATGCGGGCCGGGGAGGGCTCTGGAGCCCTGTACACGGCGGACGCCGCGCGGGTGCAGGGCCGGCCGGTGTTCGCGCTGCCCGGGGACGTCTGGCAGCCGGCCGCGGCGGGCTGCAACGCCCTGCTGGCGGACGGGCGGGCCCGTGCGTGCACGTCCGCTGAAACGATCTGTGCGGTGGTGGGCGTTCATCCGGTCCGTGCGGTGCCGGCGGGACGGGATGCCGGGTGGTGGGAGGCGCTGTCGGCGGAAGCGCGCGGGGCCTACGGGCTGTTGGACCGGGTTCCCCGCTCGTTCGACGAGGTGCTCGCCGCAAGCCCGCTGTCGCCCGCGGCGCTCACGAGCGCCCTGGTGGAGTTGGAATTGTCGGGGCTGGTGGTCCAGCACCCGGGTAAACGGTACGAGAAGGTTTAGAGGCAGTTCGAGGTAGGAGAGCCATGGCCACGCGGAAGAAGACACAGGCGGCGCAGACGGACGCGACGGCGGAGGAGACGCCCAAGAAGGCGGCCTCGAAGAAGCCGGCGGCCAAGAAGGCCGCCAAGAAGAAGACGGCGGCGAAGAAGACCACCGCCAAGAAGAAGACGGCGGCCCGCCGCCGTGGCGCCGACGCCGACGACTTGCCCACCGTGGACGCGGACGCGGACGCCGAAGAGGAAGTGCCCGAGCGCCGTGGCAAGGGCCCGCACTACCTGGTCGTCGTGGAGTCGCCCGCCAAGGCGAAGACCATCAAGAAGTACCTGGGCTCCGGCTACACGGTGAAGGCCTCCGTGGGCCACGTGAAGGACCTGCCCAAGAGCAAGATTGGCGTCGACGTCGAGGACGACTTCAAGCCCGAGTACACGGTCATCAAGGGCAAGGAGAAGGTCCTCAACGAGCTGAAGAAGATGGCCAAGACGGTGGACCGCGTCTTCCTGGCGACGGACCCCGACCGCGAGGGCGAGGCCATCGCCTGGCACATCAAGGAGGAGCTGGGCCACCCGGACTCGCTCCGCGTGACGTTCAACGAGATCACCAAGCGCGCCGTGCAGGACGCCATCGCGCAGCCGCGTGAGCTCAACCAGGACAACTACGACTCGCAGCAGACCCGCCGCATCCTCGACCGGCTCGTCGGCTATCAAATCTCGCCGCTGCTCTGGAAGAAGATCCGCCGTGGCCTGTCCGCCGGCCGCGTGCAGTCCGTCGCGGTGCGCCTGATTGTCGAGCGCGAGGCGGAGATCAAGGCCTTCCAGCCCGAGGAGTACTGGACGCTGGACGCGCTGGTGCAGGGCCCGCAGGGGCCGCCGCCCTTCAAGGCGAAGCTGTCCCGCGTGGACGGCAAGAAGGTGGAGCTCAAGGACCGCGCCACCACGGACGGGCTCGTCGCGGAGCTGAAGGATTCCCCCTTCACCGTGACGAAGGTGGACCGCAAGGAGCGCCGCCGCAACGCGCCCGCGCCCTTCATCACCTCCAAGCTCCAGCAGGAGGCGGCGAACCGGCTGCACTTCACCGCCAAGAAGACGATGACGCTGGCGCAGAAGCTGTACGAAGGCGTGCCGCTGGGTGAGGAGGGCCAGACGGCGCTCATCACGTACATGCGTACGGACTCCACGCGTCTGTCCGACGACGCCGTGACGCAGGTGCGCGAGTTCATCGGGCAGAAGTACGGCGCGGACTACCTGCCGCCGGAGCCCATGGTCTACAAGAGCCGCAAGAGCGCCCAGGACGCGCACGAGGCCATCCGGCCCACGTCCCTGGAGTACCCGCCCGAGCGCGTGCGTCCCTTCTTCGACGCCATGGACGAGCTGGACATGTTCCGGCTCTACGAGCTCATCTGGAACCGCTTCGTCGCGTGCCAGATGAAGCCCGCCGTCTATGACCAGACGGCCGCGGACATCACCGCGGGCCGCGCCACCTTCCGCGCGTCCGGCAGCACCCTGAAGTTCCCCGGCTACCTGGGCGTCTACGGCGCCGGCCTCACCCCGGAGGAAGAGGCCGCGGCGGAGAAGGCCAAGGCCGCCGGCGAGGATGCCGCCGAGGACGCGGTGGGCGAGCTGCCCCCGCTCAACGAGGGCGAGGTCCTCACGCTGGACAAGCTGCTCAACGAGCAGCACTTCACCCAGCCGCCCCCGCGCTTCAGCGAGGCCACGCTGGTGAAGGAGCTGGAGGAGCGCGGCATCGGGCGTCCGTCCACGTACGCGGCCATCCTCTCCAACATCCAGGACAAGAAGTACGTGGAGAAGCTGGAGAGCCGCTTCCGCCCCACGGACCTGGGCCAGATGACCAACGAGCTGCTGGTGAAGCACTTCCCCCATGAGCTGGATGTGTCGTTCACGGCCAGCATGGAGGAGAAGCTGGACCAGATCTCCGACGGCGGCGCGTCCTGGAAGACGGTGCTGCACGACTTCTACGGCCCCTTCAAGGAGACGCTGGAGAAGGCCGAAGCGGAGATGCGCGACGTCAAGCGCGAGGAGATCAAGACCGACATCGCCTGCGAGAAGTGCGGCAACCCGTTCGTCATCAAGTTCGGGAAGATGGGCCACTTCCTCGCGTGCTCGAACTACCCCGACTGCAAGAACACCAAGGACTTCAAGCGGGACGCGGAAGGGAAGATCGTCATCGTGGAGGAGGAGACCACGGACGAGAAGTGTGAGAAGTGCGGCAAGCCCATGGTCATCAAGCGCGGCCGCTTCGGGCGCTTCATGGCGTGCTCGGGCTACCCGGACTGCAAGACGTCCAAGCCCATCTCCATCGGCGTCAACTGCCCGGAGTGCAAGGTGGGCTACCTCACCGAGCGCCGCAGCGGCCGCGGGAAGATCTTCTTCGGCTGCAACCGGTACCCGGAATGCAAGTTCGCCGCGTGGGACCGGCCGCTCGCGGAGGCCTGCCCGCAGTGCGCGTCGCCCTACCTGCTGCAGAAATTCTCCAAGCGGGACGGCGCCTACATCGCCTGCCCCAACAAGGAGTGCGACTACCGCCGCGAGGTGGTGGAGCCAGCCATTCCGGGGGCTTCCGCGGAGGCCGCGCCTGCTCCCACGCCGACCGTGGAAGCCTGAGCGCAAAAGCCCAATCATTCCAGGGGGGTACGCTCTACCCCCTGGCTTGACACCCTCGCGGGCGAAGCCCTAGAAGTCCGGATTGCTCCTGTCCCGTGATCGCAGCCTCCTGCCCGCTTGGCGGCAGGGGTGCGCGCGGGAGGCAGCGAAAGGACGCGGTCCCGCGATGATTCCCTCTGTCAGTGAGTTGCTGCGCGTGGTGGTGGCCGAGGCCGCCCCTGCCGCGGCGGGCCATGCTTCTTCCGGAGGCCTGGGGGAATTCATCGTCGGCGCGTTCAAGGCCGGCGGCCCGTTCATGTTCGTGAACCTGTTCTGGCTGGCCGCCTCGCTGGCCGTCATTGGCGAGCGCGCGGTGACGCTGCTCTTCCGCTACCGCCTGAACGCGACGGCGTTCATCGAGCAGGTCCACAAGATGGTCCGCGGCGGCAACCTGGACCGCGCGGTGAAGTTCTGCGGCATGGCGCCGCGCTCGCCCCTGGCCCGCGTCATCCGCGCGGGGCTCATCAACGCGAACCGCGGTGAGCTGGAGGTGGCCAAGGCGGTGGAGGAGGCGCTGGCGGAGTACACGCCGCACGTCTCGCGCCGTGTGCAGTGGCTGTGGTCGCTCGCGAACATCGCGACGCTGGTGGGCCTGGTCGGCACCATCGTGGGCCTCATCGGCACCTTCCGCGCGCTGGGCAACGTGCCGGCGGAGCAGAAGCAGGCGCTGCTCTCCAACGGCATCTCGGAGGCCATGTACAACACGGGCTTCGGCCTCTCCATCGCGGTGCTCTGCATCGTGGCGCACCTGTTCTTCAGCAACTACGCCAAGAACATGGTGGAGCTGGTGGAGCTCAACGCGCTGAAGCTGGAGAACCTGCTGTCGCGCCGGGGCTCGCTGGAAGTCGTCCCCGCGGACTCCGACGTCCGCGCCGCGTCGTAAGCCCTCGTCACCGGGCACCGGACACGCCATGGCGTTCCACTACTCGCGCCGCAAGCTGAAGCCGAGGGAAGAGGAAGAGGGGGGCGAGCTGAACATCGTCCCGTACCTCGACATCCTCATGAACCTCATCATCTTCATGCTGCTGTCCATCACCGGGCTCACCGCCTTTGGCGCGCTCAACGTGAACGCGCCCAGCTATGGCGCCACGGCGGGCGCGGGGCAGGGGGACGCGGACGCGCCCAAGCTGAACCTGTCCGTGCTCATCTCCCACAAGGGGCTCTTCATCCGGGGCAACAGCCCGGAGGCCGCGCCCGCGGAGGGTGGGGCGCCCACGGTGCCGGTGCGCGCGGACGGCACGCACGACTACGCGGCGCTCACCGAGCGCATGGTGAAGCTCAAGGCCGCCTTCCCGCAGGAGACGAAGGTCATCGTCGCGGCGGATCTGGACATCCCCTACGAGGCGCTGATCCAGACGATGGACGCCCTGCGTGAGACGGCCGGCACCGCCGCCGAGCGCAAGCTGCTCTTCCCCGACGTCACCCTGGGCGTCCTCTAGCCATGACCGAACCCGCGCCCCTGTCCGCCGAAGAAGCCGAGCAGCTCGCGCGCATGCGCTACCGCCGGGCCCTCACGCGCAAGAAGCGCAAGGAGCGCGAGGCCGCCAGCGAGGTGAAGGAGCTCAACATCACCGCGATGATGGACATGATGACCATCATCCTGGTGTTCCTCCTGAAGTCCTTCGCGTCGTCCTCCGCGGCCATCACCGCGTCCGAGGACGTCCGGCCGCCGGTGTCCTCCACGCGCGCCACGCCCAAGGACACGGTGGCCATCACCATCACCCCCAAGAACATCCTGGTGGGGGACAAAGAGGTGGTGCGGCTGGAGAACGGTCAGATCCCGAAGGCCCAGCTCCAGGGTGAGCGTTTGGTGCTCGGGCTGGACGCGCAGCTGAAGAAGGAAGTGCAGAAGCTCAAGTTCATCGCCGAGCGCAACCCGGCGGCGCCCTTCACCCACGAGCTGTCGGTCATCGCGGACAAGATGGTCCCGTACGACCTGCTGCTCACGGTGCTCTACACGGCGGGCGTGAACGAGCTACAGAACTACCGCTTCATCGTGCTCCAGCGCGACAGCGAGTAGCCGCCGGACACACGACTCCCCCGCGCGGGATGGACGCACGGGGGAGGGCTTGGACGGCTTCGTCTCAGAGAGACAGGCTGCCCACGTGGCGCGCGGCCTCGCGCGTCTCCTGCTCGTGGAGGGCGGCGTCCTCCTCACAGCGGATGGCGAAGGGCATGGCCTCCAGCCGGTCCAGGGAGATTTCGTTGCCGCAGTCCACGCACTCGCCGAACACGTCGTTGTCCATGCGGCTGAGCGCGGCGTCGATGAGCATGATCTCCCGGCGCTGCGCTTCAATCAGCGTGGACAGCGTGTAGTCCGCCAGCTCCGCCTGCGCCTGTTCCTCGTACTCGGGGTCCCGCTCCTGATCCTTCAGCGCGGCCAGCTCGCGGCGGGCGCCCGCCTGGGCGGTCTCGGTCGTCCTGCGGCGCTCCTGCAGCAGGCCCCGGATCTTCATCAAGTCGTTGGCTCGGCTCATGGCTGCGTCACTCCCATCCCAGATTCGCGGTTGAAGGGCGCTCGCCCGGACGCTTCCCCGTCCCGAGCGAAGACCGCGAGAAACGTAGGGTTGGATCCGGGGTGGGGAAACCTCGCCTCCCGTTCCGCACGCATGGTGGGACGCAGGGCAGGCGGGCGGACGTGAAAGGGCGTGGCCTCTCTGCTAACAGGGCCCTTTGGGCACCCGGTACGAGGGGGCCCGGAGGCATGCATGTCGGACGTGAAGCAGCAGCGGGTGACGGTGATTGGTGGCGGCCTGGCCGGCACGGAGTGCGCGTATCAGCTGGCGCGGCGCGGTGTTCCGGTGGTGCTGCGGGAGATGAAGCCGCAGAAGCGCTCCCCCGCGCACAAGTCGGACACGCTCGCGGAGCTGGTGTGCAGCAACTCGCTGCGCTCGGACAACCCGGAGAGCGCCATTGGCCTGCTGCACGCGGAGCTGCGCGCGCTGGGCTCGCTGGTGCTCTCCAGCGCGGACCTGCACCGCGTGCCCGCGGGCGACGCGCTGGCGGTGGAGCGCGAGGGCTTCTCCCGCGAAATCACCACGCGGCTGGTGTCCGGCGCGGGCGTGGAGCTGGTGGGCGGTGAGGTGGAGCGGCTGCCGGAGGACGGCGTGGTGGTGGTGGCGACGGGGCCGCTGACGTCGGAGGCGCTCACGGCGGACCTGGAGCGCCACGTGGGCACGAAGCTCTACTTCTACGACTCCATCGCGCCCATCCTGTCCGGCGACTCCATCGACATGGACATCGCCTTCCGCCAGAGCCGCTACGGCAAGGGCGGCGGGGACGACTACCTCAACCTGCCCATGACGAAGGACGAGTACTACCGCTTCGTCCACGAGGTGAAGGCGGGCCAGAAGGTCGTTCCGCACAGTTTCGAAGAACCCAAATACTTCGAAGGGTGTCTTCCCATCGAGGTGATGGCGGAGCGCGGAGACGACACGCTGGCCTACGGGCCCATGAAGCCGGTGGGGCTGAAGGACCCTCGCACGGGGACGGACCCGTACGCGGTGGTGCAGCTGCGCATGGAGGACCGGGCGGGCACGGCCTGGAACATGGTGGGCTTCCAGACGCGTCTGACGTGGGGTGAACAGAAGCGCATCTTCAGCACGTGCATCCCGGGGCTCCAGAATGCGGAGTTCCTGCGGATGGGGCAGATCCACCGCAACACGTTCATCGACTCGCCCCGCCTGCTGGCGGAGGACCTGTCGTTGAAGACGGAGCGGCGGGTGTTCTTCGCGGGACAGGTGACGGGCGTGGAGGGCTACGTGGAGAGCGCGGCGTGCGGCTACATGGTGGCGCTGGCGGTGCACGCGCGGCTGACGGGCACGCCGTTCGTGCCGCCTCCGGCGACGACGGCGCTGGGGTCGCTGTACCGGCACCTCACCGGGGAAGCGCACCCGCCGGATCATCCGCACCAGCCCACCAACGTCATCTACGGCCTGTTCCCGCCCCTGTCGGGACGGATGAAGAAGGCGGACAAGCGCGCGGCCTACTCGGCGCGGGCGAAGCAGGACCTGGCGGCCTGGCTGCCACTCGCGGGCGTTGTCGCCCAGACGGAAGGACAGACGAGCGCATGAAGCGACCTGGGATGGTGGGCCTGGTGGGCCTTTTGGGTCTGGTGGCGGTGTCGGGGTGCAAGAAGGGCGAGGACAACAACGCGCCGCCCTCCCAGCGCAGCGCCGCGCAGGGCGACACGGTCCGCAGCGCGGCGAAGGGCACCGCGGTGGTGGGCGGGCAGGGGCAGTTGCTCGCGCCGGGACGCGCGGCGGACCTGCGGCTGTCGCCGGACGGGCAGTACGCCACGTTCCTGCTCAACGGCCAGAAGCCACGGCTGGACGGCATCCCGCCGCAGATGCTGGTGGGGCAGCTGCATGTGGTGCCGGTGGCGGGCGGCAAGTCGCGCGAGCTGGGCGACGGCGTGACGAACGTGCCGGGCAGCCTGCTGTTCTCCCAGGACTCGAAGCACCTCCTGTACGTGACGGGCTACAACCCGGCCTCTCAGTCCGGTGAGCTGAACGTGCTGTCGCTCGCGGACGCGGCGGCGGAGCCGGTGAAGCTGGGCACGGCGGTGAGTTACCTGCTGCCGTCCCCGGATGGCGTGCACGTGGCGTTCGTGGACGCGGGCACGCTGAAGCTGGGCAAGCTGCCGCAGGGCCCGTTCCAGGACGTGGCCGGCGAGGTCAGCACCGCGCAGTTCACCCCGGACGGCAAGACGCTGCTCTTCAAGCGCCGGCTGTCCGCGGCGGGCGGGCTGGCGGCGGTGACGGTGGGTGCCAACGAGCCGCCGCGCAAGCTGGCGGATCAGGTGGGTGACTACCTGGTGTCCTCCGACGGCAAGCACGTGGCCTACCAGGTGCGCAGCGAGGCCGTGCGCGGCATGTACGACTTGTTCCTCGCGGAGGTGCCCGCGCTGAAGGGCACGAAGCTGGCGACGGGGACGAAGGCCTTCGCCTTCTCTCCGGATGGCCAGTGGCTGGCGCGCACGGAGAACGGCAAGCCGGAGCAACTGGGTGACCTGTACGTGGGCCCGGCGTCCGGCGGCGCGGGGCGCAAGCTGGGGGAGGCCGTGGAGGAGGTGGCGTTCGCGCCGGACTCCAAGGCGGTGGCCTTCCTGGAGAAGTACGACCAGCCGTCGCGCGCGGGCTCCCTGGCGGTGGCGTCGCTGCCGGACGGCGCGCCCAAGCGCGTGGGCAGCCTGGTGCCCAACTTCGTGTGGGGCTCGGACAGCCGCTACGTCGCGTTCCTGTCGCGCTTCGTGAAGCCGGTGTTCTCCGTGGACCTGATGCTGTACGCGCTGGGCCAGGAGAAGGCGGAGAAGGTGCAGCCGGGCGTGTTCGGCTACGGCTTCGCGCCGAACAACAGCGCGGTGGTGTTCCGCACCAACTGCATCCGCAACGGCCGCGCGTGTGACTTCAAGGCCGTGGACCTGGGCGAGAAGCAGGCCGAGGCGAAGACGTGGATGCAGGGCATCTTCAGCTACAAGATTTCGGAGGACGGGGCGCGCGTGCTCGCGACGTACGCGCGCATGGACTCGGACACCTACGACGTGGCCGTCTATGACGTGAAGTCGGGGGCGCGCAAGACGCTCGACCAGGGCGTGCAGGTGCCCGTGTACTTCGCGGGCAAGGACGACGCGCGGGCCGTCTACATCATCGGCCAGGGGCAGAACCCCGGCGTCTACAGCGCCGTCGCCACCGCGCAGTAGCGGGTGACCCAGGGAGGGGAGGGCCGCCCAGGCCCTCCTTCCCGGGCGCGGCCGGACGTTGCCGCGTGCACGGCCGGACGGGGTGTGCTGTCTTCGCGCGCTGAAATGGCACAGCTCGTCTATCGCCGCTATGGCGGCTCGCTCCAGGTCGACATCCCCGACTTCAACACCCTCACCGAGGCGGTGAGGATCCCCGCCACGCAGTGGATGGCGCTCGCGTGCCCCATGGAGGGCATCGCGTGTGATCCGCGCTTCCTCGCGCTGATGGACGCGGACGGCAACCGCCGCATCCGGGTGGAGGAGCTGCGCGCCGCGGTGGACTGGACGGCGGCGCGGCTGAAGGACCGCAAGGGCGCGGACGCGGGCAGCGACGTGCTGGAGCTTTCAGCGCTCTCCGACACGGCATCCAACCTCCGAGGCGCGGCGGAGCTGGTGCTGCGCACGCTCAACGCGCCGGACACCACGCGCCTGTCGCTGGAGCAGCTGCGCACCAGCGACAAGGCGCTGCGCGACGCGGGGAAGAATGGCGACGGCATCATCGCGCCGGTGTCGCTGCCGGAGCGGCTGCGGCCCCTGGCCCAGTCCATCATCGCGGCCTTCCCGCCGCTGACGAACCGCGCGGGCCTGGCGGGCGTGGACGTGGGGCTGGTGAAGCGCTTCCGCGAGGAACGCACGGCGCTGCTCGCGCACCTGGGCGGCCGGGACGCGGTGTTCACCTGGGGCACGGCGAGCCTGGAGCAGGCGAAGCGCGTGCACGACGTGGCGCCGCTGCTGGACGGCTACTTCGTGCAGTGCCGGCTGGTGGCCGCGCAGCCGGAGGCCGCCGCCAGCCTGCGCCTGCGCGCGGACCGCGTGGAGGGCGCGCTGGGAGACCTGGGCGCCATGGGCAAGGCCGCGAACGAGCTGCCCATCGCGCCGCCGGACCCCTCTGGCGTGCTGGTGTGGGCGCGGCTGTACCGCGGCGCCGGCTACGAGAAGCTGGAGGCCTTCCACCAGGAGGTGGCGACGCCGCTGCTGGGCGACGGCGTGAAGCTGACGGACACGGCGTGGCGCGAGCTGTCCGCGAAGGCGGAGGCCATCCTTGGCTGGCAGGCGAAGCGCGACGCGAGCGCGCTGCACGCGGTGGCGGACACGCTGGGCGCGGTGTCCGACGAGGACCTGGACGCGATGGAAGCGGTGAGCCGCGAGGACCTGTCGCTCAAGCCCACGCTGGACGTCATCGCGGAGCTGGAGCGGCTGGTGCTGTACCAGCGCTGGCTGCTGCTGTTCTCCAACAACTTCATCAGCATGCCCAACCTGTACCTGCCCAAGCGGCGGGCGCTGATGGAGAAGGGCACGCTCATCCTGGGCGGGCGCAAGTACACGCTGTCCGTGCTGGTGACGGACCGCCCGGCGCACGCGGCGCTGACGGGGCAGGGGACCACCTGCATCCTCTACGTGAAGGTGATGCCCCGCGACGCGACGGACGCCTACGAGGTGGCGGTGCCCGTCACCGCGGGGCGCAGCACGGAGCTCGTCGTGGGCAAGCGCGGCGTGTTCTACGACGTGGACGGCAAGGAGTCCGACGCCATCGTCACGCAGGTCGTCCGTCAGCCCGTGTCGCTCTGGGAGTCGATGACCATGCCGTTCATGCGCATCGGCGCGTTCATCACCAGCAAGGTGGAGGGGCTGGCCGCCTCCGGTGAGAAGGACTTCGATGCGTCGCTGGAGTCCGGCTACAAGCAGACGGTGACCGCGCCTCCGCCCCCGGCCGCTCCGGCTCCGGCGGGTGCGGCGCCCGCGGCGGCTCCGGCGGGAGGCGGCCTCGCGGGCGTGCTCGCGGCGGGCGGCATCGCGTTCGCGGCGCTGGGCTCGTCGCTGGCGTTCATCCTCACGCAGGTGAAGTCGCTCACGCTGGTGGACGTCATCACCGCGGCCACCATCCTGGCCATCGTGGTGATGGCGCCCGCGGGGTTGCTGGGGTGGCTGAAGCTGCGCCGCCGCAACCTGGCGCTGCTGCTGGAGGGCTCCGGCTGGGCGCTCAACGACCGGCTGATGCTCACGCGCGGCGTGGCCACGCTCATCACCCGCAAGCCAAGGCTGCCCAAGGGCGCGCGCGTGGACCGCGTGGACCTGGTGCGCGGGGCGCTGCGCCACACGCAGGACGACGACGAGGCCGAGCGCATGTCACTGGGGGCCCGCCTGGGCCTCACGCTGCTCATCCTCTTCGTGCTGGGCTGGCAGGTGCGCGTGCCCGTCACCGAGTGGCTGTGCACGTACCACTGGCTGTCCGAGGACGCGTGCCGCGTGCTGCTGCCCAAGCTGGTGCCCACGGAGCTGCCGGCGGGCGCCGTTCCCGTGGTGCCGGTCACGCCCGCTCCCGTGCCCGCGAAGTAGGCGGGCTCGCGGAGCGACGCGAATCTTGCGAGGCTCGGGGAGGCCCCTAGTCTTCCCCGACCATGTCGACCCTGTCCCCGCTGCTGGAGCAGTTCAAGGTCCACCTCGAAGGCGAGAAGGGCGCATCCCCTCACACGGTGCGCAACTACCTCATCGACCTGGTGGACTACGAGCGCTACCTGGTGGAGCGGATGAAGCTGTCGCTGCTCGCGGGTACGCACGCGGCCATCCGCGGCTACCTGGGCACGCTGGCGGTGGACCACGCGCCCTCGAGCCGCGCGCGGCGGCTGGCGAGCATCAAGTCGTTCTACAAGTACCTCGTGCGGCAGAAGCTGCTGTCCGCGAGCCCCGCCAAGCTGGTGAAGAGCCCCAAGCTGCCGAAGTCGCTGCCCAAGGTGCTGCCGGTGGAGGAGGTCTTCGCTATCCTCGACATGCCGGACGTGAAGACGGTGCTGGGGCTTCGCGACAAGGCCATCCTGGAGATGCTGTACGGCGGCGGCCTGCGCATCAGCGAGCTGTGCGGGCTGGACCTCCTGGGCGTGGAGCGAAGCAGCCGCATTGTCCGGGTGATGGGCAAGGGCAGTAAGGAGCGGCTCGTCCCGCTCAACGCGAAGGCCATCCAGTCCCTGGAGGCGTACCTTGCCCGGCGCGGCGAGTTGCTGGCCACGGTGCATGACGGCCAGGACCCGGACGCGCTGTTCCTCAACTTCCGCGGCGGGCGCCTGACGCCCCGGAGCATCGCCAGGCACCTGGACGCGTACGTGCTCAAGCTGGCCCTGGCGCGCAAGGTGAGCCCGCACGCGATGCGCCACTCATTCGCCACGCACCTGCTGGGCGGCGGCGCGGACATCCGCAGCATCCAGGAGCTGCTAGGCCACGCGAGCCTCTCCACCACGCAGAAGTACACCCACGTGACCTTCGAGCAGCTGCAAGAGGTCTACGACGCCGCGCATCCGCGCGCGTGACGAAGGGGCAGGGGATGGCGAACCGCAGCGACGAAGTCGACCAGTACATGGCGGAACTCGAGCACCCGCTGAAGGCGGAGATTGAAGCCGTGCGCACGGCCATCCTGGCCTCCGACACGAGCATCACGGAGCGCATCAAGTGGAAGGCGCCCAGCTTCGTGCACTCGGGTGATGACCGCGTCACGTTCCGCCTGGCCCCCAAGGGCATCTTCCAGGTCATCCTCCACCGGGGCGCGAAGGTGAAGGACACGAAGGGCTTCGCCTTCGAGGACGACTCCGGGCTCGTGGAGTGGCTGGCGCCGGACCGGGGCGTCGTGACGCTGCCAGACGCGAAGACGGTGAAGGCGAAGAAGGCCACCCTGGTGAAGCTGGTGGGCCGCTGGATGAAGGCCACCGCGACCTGAGCGCGTCCCCAGGGTGAGGGAGCGGACAGCCAGGCGGTTTTTCCAAGTCCGGAGCGGTCCGGCTTGTTAAACCCCCGGCATGTTCCACGGAACCACCATCCTCTGCGTCCGCCGCGATGGGAAGGTCGTCATCGCGGGCGACGGTCAGGTCAGCCTCGACAAGACCATCATGAAGAACACGGCGCGCAAGGTGCGCCGCATCGGCGAGGGACAGATCATCGCCGGCTTCGCGGGCAGCACCGCGGACGCGTTCACGCTCTTCGAGCGCTTCGAGGCCAAGTTCAAGGAGCACCAGAAGAACCTCGCCCGCGCCTGCGTGGAGCTGGGGAAGGACTGGCGCACCGACCGCTTCCTCCGCCGCCTGGAGGCGCTGCTCATCGTCGCGGACAAGGAGAAGACCTTCATCCTGTCCGGCGCGGGCGACGTCATCGAACCCGACCACGGCATCGCCGCCGTGGGCTCCGGTGGCCACTACGCGCTGGCCGCCGCGCGCGCCCTCCAGGCGCACTCGCAATTGTCCGCCCGCGACATCTGCACGCAGGCCATGGCCATCGCCGCGGACATCTGCGTCTACACGAACTCCAACGTCACCTACGAAGAGCTCTGAGAGGACCGCCCCGTGGCCGAATCGCGCAAGTTGTCCGCCTTCACGCCTCGCGAGGTCGTCAGCGAGCTGGACCGCTACATCGTCGGACAGAAAGACGCCAAGCGCGCCGTCGCCATCGCGCTGCGCAACCGGTGGCGCCGCCAGCAGGTGCCGGACGACCTGCGGGATGAGATCTACCCGAAGAACATCATCATGATCGGCCCCACCGGCGTGGGGAAGACGGAGATCGCCCGCCGCCTGGCGAAGCTGTCCCAGGCCCCGTTCGTGAAGGTGGAGGCCAGCAAGTTCACGGAAGTGGGCTACGTGGGCCGCGACGTCGAGTCGATGATCCGCGACCTCGTCGAAGCCGCCATCGCGCTCGTGCGCGAGGAGGAGACGGAGAAGGTCAAGCCGCGAGCGGAGGAGCTGGCCGAGGATCGCTTGATGGACCTGCTCAAGAACGGCGGCCAGTCGCGCACGACGGCGTCGCCTCCGTTCGGCTTCTCGCCCCCGCCGCCCCCAGCGCCCTCGCCGCTGGGCGACAGCGAGCGGGAGAAGCTGCGCGCCCAGCTGCGCGCCGGCACGCTGGATGATCAGACCGTGGAGGTGGAGACCAGCGACAGCTCACCCACGTTCATGCGCAACTTCGGCGGCCAGGGCATGGAGGAGATCGGCGTCAACCTCCAGGACCTCTTCAAGAACATGCCGGGCATGAAGAACACCCGGAAGCGCAAGCTGCGCGTGCCCGAAGCCCTCCAGGTGCTGCGCGCGGAGGAGGCGCAGAAGCTGGTGGACCCGGACCGCGTCCAGCGCGAGGCCGTGGCGCGCGCCGAGTCCAACGGCATCGTCTTCATCGATGAAATCGACAAGATCGCCAGCCGCGAGGGCGGCAAGGGCGGCGGGGGCCCGGACGTGTCGCGCGAGGGCGTCCAGCGCGACATCCTGCCCATCGTCGAAGGCTCGGCCGTCAACACGAAGTACGGCCAGGTGAAGACGGACCACATGCTCTTCATCGCCGCGGGCGCGTTCCACGTCTCCAAGCCCTCGGACCTCATCCCGGAGCTCCAGGGCCGCTTCCCCATCCGCGTGGAGCTGGAGGCGCTGTCCGGCGAGGACCTGGTGCGCATCCTGCGCGAGCCCAAGAACTCGCTCATGCGCCAGTACACCGCGCTGCTCGCCACGGAGGGCGTGCGCCTGTCCTTCACGGACGACGCGGTGGCGGAAGTGGCCCGCATCGCCCAGCAGGCCAACGAGCGCACGCAGAACATCGGCGCCCGGCGGCTGCACACCGTGCTGGAGCGCCTGCTGGACGAGGTGTCCTTCACGGCCAGCGAACTGGGCCCGCGCGACTTCCAGGTGGACGCCGCCTACGTGCGCGAGCGGCTGGGCGCCATCGTCCAGGACGAGGACTTGTCGCGCTACATCCTCTAGCGCGGTAGGGTCCGCCGCGTCGTCCCACCGCGTCATACGAAGAGAGAGGTACACCACCTTGCAAGCGCCGCCGTCCCCCGCCTCCGCCCCTGGCAACGAGCCCCTCATCCAGAAGGCGAAGCAGCACCTGCTGCAGAACTACAAGCAGCAACCCATCGCGCTCGTGCGCGGGCAGGGCACCCGGGTGTGGGACGCGGATGGCAAGGCGTACCTGGACTGCATCGGCGGCATCGCCGTGTGCGCCCTGGGCCACTGCCACCCGGAGATGGTCGCGGCGGCCAAGGCGCAGCTGGACACGCTGTGGCACGTCTCCAACGCCTTCTACTCGCAGCCGCAGATCGACCTGGCCGAGCAGCTCACCGCCTGGGCCGGGCTGCCGCGCGCGTTCTTCTGCAACTCGGGCGCGGAGGCCAACGAGGCCCTCATCAAGCTCACGCGCAAGGTGATGAAGGACCGGGGCACGCCGGAGCGCTTCGAGATCCTCTCCTTCGAGAAGGGCTTCCACGGCCGCACGCTGGCCACCGTCACCGCCACCGGCCAGCCGAAGTACCACGCCGGCTTCGAGCCGCTGCCCCAGGGCTTCCGGCACCTGCCCTACGGCGACGTGGACGCGGTCCGCCGCGCCATCGGGCCGAACACCGCCGCCATCCTGGTGGAGCCCATCCAGGGCGAGGGCGGCGTGCGCCTGGCGCCTCCGGGCTTCTTCCAGGGGCTGCGCGCCCTCTGTGACGAGCAGGGGCTGCTGCTGCTCGTGGACGAGGTCCAGACGGGCATGGGACGCACCGGCCAGCCCTTCGGCTTCATGCACCACGGCATCCGGCCGGACGCCATCAGCCTGGCCAAGGCCCTGGGCAACGGGCTGCCCATCGGCGCCATGCTGTGCCGCGAGGAGCTGGCGGTCAGCCTCTCCCCGGGCACCCACGGCTCCACCTTTGGCGGCAACCTGGTGTCCGCCGCCGCTGGCAATGTCGTGATGCGCCTGTTGCGCCAGCCCGGCTTCCTGGCGGACGTGCAGGCCAAGGGCGAGCACTTCCTCGCCGGGGCGCGCGCGCTCCAGGCCTCGCTGCCGGAAGGCCGCGTCAAGGCCGTGCGCGGGCAGGGGCTGCTGCTGGGCGTCGAGCTGGACCGGGAGGTCGCCCCCGTCATCGCGAAGCTGCGCGAGGCCGGCCTGCTGGTGAACGCCGCCGGGGACACCACCCTGCGCTTCGCGCCGCCGCTCATCATCTCCCAGAAGGAACTGGACGAAGCGCTGGGCATCCTCCAGCGTGTGCTCTCCACGCTGTAGAAGGGGGCGGGGCCTTTCGGACCCGGGAAGTTTGACGCCCCGCTTCCCGGACACCTACACTCGGGGATTCGCCAGCCTGCGGAACGTGACACCTTGAGCGCGCCCAACCCCATCGTCGGCCTGGGGGGCAGGACCGACCACATCGCGACGGTGCCCCAACTGGACCCGGCCCGACTCCAGCTCAGCCCGGAGGAGGGCTCGGTGCTGGCACTGGTGGGCCGCGTCGAGCGCATCGACGCCGTCCTGTCCCGCTCCTCTCTTGGCGAGGCCCGCACCATCGCCGTGCTGCTGTCGCTGCGCGCCAAGGGGGCCATCGTGCCCGCCCGGGTGGTGCAGCGCGCCCCTCCCGCCGCCCCCACGGTGGACGCCGCCATGGCGGAGGAGGTGGACCTGGATCCCGAGCAGAAGCGCGACATCATCGAGATGGAGCGCTCGCTGGACGGGATGGACCACCACGCGGTGCTGGGCGTGGCCCGGGGCGCCAGCCCCCAGGAGGTGAAGCAGGCCTATTACAACGCCTCCCGCCGCTTCCACCCGGACCGCTACTTCGGCAAGAACCTGGGCAGCTTCCGCGCCCGGCTGGAGCGCATCTTCAAGCGCCTCACGGACGCCCACAACGCCCTCAGCCGCCAGGAGCCGCCGCGCGCGCCCGCCGCGCCCCCGGCCCCGGCCGCACGCGCTCCGGCCACGCCGCCTCCTGCCGCCCCGCGCGCGCCGTCCGGCACCTTCGCGGCGGTGACTCCGCCTGCGCCTTCGGGCGCGCGTCCGCCGTCGGGGGCCTTCGCCGCGGTGCCGCCTCCGGCCGCCGCGCCCGCGGACGATCCGGAGTCCGAGGCCCGCCGCGCCGAGCGCCAGGCCCGCCTCGCGCGCCACCCGTACATGGCGCGCAGCCACAAGCTCACGGAACTCATCGCCCGGGGCAAGGCGGCCACCGCGCGCGGGGACTTCGAGCGGGCCTACCAGGACTTCAACCACGTGCTGGGCCTGGATCCGAAGAACCGCGAGGTCGCGCAGCTGCTGGTGGAGGCGCGCCGCAAGCACGACCTGCACCGCGCGCAGGCGGAGGTGACGCGCGGTCAGGAGCTGGAGATGCGCGGCGACTTCGCCGGCGCGCAGGCGGCGTACCGGCTGGCCGTGTCGCTCAACGCGGACAATCCGGAGGCGGCCTTCCAGGCGGCGCGCGTGGGGCGGGAGCTGACGCAGGATCCGCAGGAGGTGCTGAAGCTCGCGCAGCGCGCGGTGGAGCTGAAGCCGGGGCGCGCGGACTACCAGCTGCTGCTGGGCCAGCTGCTCCTGGTGGCGGGGCAGAAGAAGCAGGCCAAGCACCACTTCGAGGAGGTCGTGCGCCTGGATCCGGACAACGCCGACGCTCGCGCCGCCCTCAAGAAGCTGCGCTGGACGTTCACGTGATGAGGTGCAGGCATCCCCATGGCTGCTGAGCCCGAACCGCTGATTGGCATCGACCTGGGGACGACGAACAGCCTCGTCGCCACGGTGCAGGACGGTCAGCCCATCATCATCAAGAACCGCACCGGCCAGCCTCTCACCCCGTCCGTGGTGGCGGTGTCGAAGAACGGCAAGCGGCTGGTGGGCGGCATCGCCAAGCGGCAGGCCATCACCAACCCGCAGGAGACGGTGTCCGCGGCGAAGCGCCTCATCGGCCGCAAGTTCTCCTCGCACCCGGTGCAGGACGCGATGCGCGCGCTCACGTACCAGGTGGTGTGCGGCGCGCACGACGACGTGCGCATCCGGCTGGCGGGCCGCGACCTCGCCGTGCCGGAGGTCAGCGCCATGATTCTGGCGGAGCTGAAGGCGGACGCGGAGGCGCACTTCGGTCGGCCCGTCACCCAGGCCGTCATCACCGTGCCGGCCTACTTCAACGACGGCCAGCGCCAGGCCACCAAGGACGCGGGCCGCATCGCCGGGCTGGAAGTCCTGCGCATCATCAACGAGCCCACCGCGGCGGCGCTGGCCTACGGCTTCGGGCGCACGGTGAACGGGAAGATCGCCGTGCTGGACCTGGGCGGCGGCACCTTCGACGTGTCGGTGCTGGAGATCAACAACGGCATCTTCGACGTGGTGGCCACCGGCGGTGACACCTTCCTCGGCGGCGAGGACTGGGACCACCGCATCATCGAGTGGATGGTGTTCGGCTTCGCCAAGGAGCACGGCATCGACCTGCGCAAGGACCGCATGGCGCTGCAGCGGCTGAAGGACGCCGCGGAGAAGGCGAAGGTGGAGCTGTCGTCGGTGAAGGAGACGCAGCTGCACCTGCCCTTCATCTGCACGCCGCCGGGCGGAGGCGCCGCGCTGCACCTGCAGTCCACGCTCACGCGCGAGAAGCTGGAGGAGCTCACCGCGGACCTGGGCGAGCGCCTGGTGGGCATCACCTCGGAGGTGCTGGGCGAGGCGAAGGTGCGCCCCTCGGAGCTCAAGGAGGTCATCCTCGTGGGGGGCATGTCGCGCATGCCCCGCATCATCGAACAGGTGCGCCAGTACTTCCGCCGCGAGCCCTGCAAGGGCGTGCACGCGGAGGAGGTCGTCGCCCTGGGCGCCGCCATCCAGGCGCACGCGCTGGTGGGGCAGCAGAGCGAGCTGCTCCTGCTGGACGTCACGCCGCAGAGCATGGGCGTGGCCATCGCGGGCGGCTACGTGCGCAGGCTCATTCCGCGCAACACCACCGTGCCCACGTCCGCCACGGAGGTGTTCGCCACCTCCAAGGACTTCCAGCGCACGGTGAAGATCATGGTGCTCCAGGGCGAGCACGAGCTGGCCCACCACAACGAGCTGCTGGGCGAGTTCCTCCTCACCGGCCTGCGCGAGGCGCCGCGCGGACAGGTGGAGATTGAAGTGACGTTCGACATCAACGCGGAGGGCATCGTGTCGGTGTCCGCGCGCGACCGCGACACGGGGCTGCGCCAGTCCATCACCGTCACCGCCTCCAGCGGCCTCACCGAGGACGAGCTGCGCCGCATCATGGACGAGCAGCGCGACTGGCTGGTGGCGGCGCGCAACACGGAGGAGCTGAAGTCCAAGCGCGTGGAGCTGGACACCCTGGCGCGCGACCTGGTGGACGCGCTCTCCCGCGTGCGGCTCATGCCCGGGGCCGGAGGGCTGTCGCCGGACGTCATCGCCCGCGCGGAGGCCGCCCTGGACCATGCGCGTCAGGCGCGCGGCACGGAGGACGTGGGCGCGCTCACGCGGGCCTGCGAGGCCCTGGCCCAGAGCCTGCCGCTGTTGCGCTCGGCCGGCTTGCGCGGGACGCCGGGGAGGTAGCCCATGAACGCGATCCGGGCCAAGGCGTTGGTCGAAGCCGGGTTGCTGTTGCGGCTGAGTGGCGACATGGCCGGCGCGGAGAAGCTGTTCGCGCGGGCGCTGGAGCTGGACCCCGGCAACGTGCGCGCGCGCCGGCTGCTGGGCCGCGACGGTCCGGCGGAGCAGGGCGGCAGCGGGGACACCGGCTGGAACCTGGCGAGCCCCGATCAGGAGGTGGACTGGGGCGCCTGGGCCGGTCCCTCCACGCCGGGCCCGGTGGCCGCGCCCCTGCGCGAGTCCGTGAGCCTGCCCGAGGGCACGGGCATGCGCGGCGACGCGCTGGACCTCATCGCGGAGGCGCACCGCACGCAGGAGTTCGGGCTGCCGGACACCTTCACCCCGGCGGGGGGATTGCCGGAGGGGTCGGAGGTGGAGAGCCTGCTGCGCGGCGCGGAGGACCTGCTGGCGCTGGATGACCACTCCGGCGCGGTGGAGCTGCTGCGCCGGGCGCAGTCGCTGGCGCCGGAGAACCCGCGCGTGGAGGCGCTGCGCGACCGCAGCGAGCGCATCCTGGTGTCCATGCTGGAGGCCCGGCTGGGAGACCTGAACCGCATGCCGCGCGTGCGGTTGCAACCGGATGACATCATCTGGCTCAACCTGGACCACCGCGCGGGCTTCGTGCTGGCGCAGATTGACGGCGCGGTGAGCTTCGACGACCTCTTCGCGCTGTCGGGCATGTCGCGCCTGGACACCGCGCGCATCCTCGCGCAGCTGCTCGACGAGGGCATCATCGCCCCCGGCGAGTAGGCCGCCGCGCTTCTTGCGTCACGCGGGGCGGATGACGGCCGTCCAGACGCCGCGCACCACGGGCTCGCCCTTCGCGTTGCGCGTCTCCGTGGTGACGACGAGGAAGTCCATCCCGGCCTTGCGGTACAGCTCCGTGATGGAGCCGGTGGTGGTGAGCACGTCCCCGGGGCGCATGACGCCCAGGAACTCCAGCTCCTGCTCCCCGTGCACCAGCCGCACGCGGTCCACGCCCAGCTCCGGGTCCGCGATGGCGGCGCTGAAGGGGCGGATGGCGAACACCACCGCGAAGCTGGGGAAGGCGATGACGTCGCCGTAGGGGCCCGCCTGGGCCGCCTCCTGCGAGTAGAGCAGGGGGCTCACGTGCTCCGGCGGCTCGCCGAAGGTGCCCGCGGACGGCACGGCGCCGCCCAGGATGAGGGAGAACTCGCGCAGCTTCTCCCGGCCGATTTCGTAGGTGAAGGGGCCGTACGCACGGCCGACGAACTTGGGGTCCAGGGCCATGGCTATCCGAGCGAGGTTTCGACGACGGCGCCCCGGAGGACGGGCTCGCCGCGCTGGTTGGTGGCGGTGACTTCCGTCGTCAGCCGGCCGTCCGCGACGGCGGTGACGCGGCCCTGGAAGGTGACGGTGTCTTCAGGGAGCACCGGCCGGGAGAAGCGCACCTTCACGCGGCGCACCCGGCCCGGGTCGCCCACGAAGACGGCCACGGCCTCCACGGCCCAGCCCAGCGTGCAGAGCCCCTGGAGGATGACGCCGTTGAAGCCGGCGAGCTTCCCCACCTCCGGGTCGATGTGGATGGGGTTGTAGTCCCCGGAAGCGCCCGCGTAATACACCGGCCGCAGCCGGTCGCACTGGCGGACGTGGGTGAAGGTGTCTCCCACCTGGAACGTGCGTGCCATGAGGCGCGGAAGCCTACCGCAGGAAACGAAGAAGGGGCGGCCCCCACTCGCGTGAGGACCGCCCCCGGTCACTTCAGGGCTTCAGGACGAAGCGCCGGCTTACGCCTTGCGACGGCGCGCCAGCGCCATCGCCGCGAACAGCGCCATCAGCGGCGCCATGCCGCCCGCGGAGCCGCCCGTGGACGAGCAGCCACCGCCCTTGTTCTTCACCTTCACCGTGTAGGTCGCAGGGCCCGCGGAAGCACCGTGGGTGTCCGTGACCGTGAGGCTGAAGGTGAGGTCCGTGTCGGCCTTCACGCTCGGCGCGGTGAACTCCAGCTTGGCCGTGTTGGCGCCCGTGAGGGTCACGGACGGGCCGCCCGTCTGGGTCCACGCGTAGGTGAGGGCGTCACCGTCCGGATCCTTGGCGTTGGTGGTGATGCTCACCTTGTCGCCCTCGGTCGCGGTGCTGGTGGTGCCGGACACCGTCGGCGCGCGGTTGTCCACGCTGACCTTCACGTTGACCAGGTCGGAGGCGGACTCGCCACCGGCCGTCACGGTGAGGCGGAACGACAGCTCCTCGTCCGCGGCCACGTTGGGGGCGGTGAACTTCGCGGTGGCCGTGTCGGCACCGGACAGCGTCACCGACGTGCCGCTCACCTGGGTCCAGGCGTAGGTGATGGCGTCACCCTCGGCGTCCGAGGCGGTGCCGGACAGCGTCACCTCCGCACGGGCCGCCACTTCCTGATCCGCGCCAGCGTCCACCACCGGCGGACGGTTGACGTTCTTCACCGTCACCGCCACCGACTGCTTGGTGGAGGCCGCGCCGTCGGACACCGTGACCGTGAAGGTCAGCTGCGTGTCCTCCGTCACTTCCGGAGCCGTGAACGTGGCCTTGGCCGTGTTGGCGTTGGTCAGCGTCGCCTTCACGTCGCCGGCCGTCTGCGCCCAGGCGTAGGTCAGCGCCTGGCCGTCCGGATCCGTGGAGCCGGAAGCGTCCAGCTCCGCCGTGCCGCCCTCGTTCACCGTCTCCGTCGCGGTGGCGACGACGACCGGCGCGCGGTTGACGTTGTTCACGCCGATGTCGACCGTCTTCGGGAGGCTCGTCTTGCCCTTGGCGTCCGTCACCACCAGCTGGAATGTGAGGTACTGGGTGAAGGCGACGTCCGTCACGAAGGTCGGCGTGGCGGTGTCCGCGCCGGTCAGCGTCACCGGAGCCTGGCCGCCCACCTGCGTCCACTGGTACGTGAGCACGTCACCCGACGCGGCGTCCGGATCGAAGCTGCCCGTGCCGTTGAGGGTCACCGTGGTGCGCTGCTGCTGGCCGTTCACGGTCGTGAACTCGGACACCACCTGCGGGACGCCGGCGTTCGCCACCGGACGCTGGTTGCACTCGCCCGCGGCCGCCGGCTGATCCACCTGCGACGAGAACACCGGGGTCACGCCCTCGAGCGTGGGCTCCGCGATGTCGATGCCGTACGCACCCTGGCCCGCGTCCGCACCCACGCGGAAGCGCAGCTTGACGCGCATGATGCCCTGCTTCTGGAAGTAGTCCTTGAAGTCGAACTCCTCCACGTTGAAGCCCGGGAACCCGGCGGACGCGCGGGCGTAGGCGCGCTGCCCCTCGATGGGGTTGCCGCCGCCCGTGGAGATGGCGACCGTGTGGTACTTCGGCGCGACGGTCGGCAGCTTCGCGGTGAGCGTGTTCAGGTTCGCCCACGACACGCCGTTGGTGCTGTACTCCACCGTGGCACCGTCGAACGGGGTCGCGGCCGCCGTGTAGTCAGACTCGAAGGAGTGGCGGAAGTAGTAGGCGAAGTAGAAGCCTTCCGTGGCGCTCAGCGACAGCCAGGGGCTCGTGAGGGTCATCTCGCCCGGAGCGTTGGCGTCGTCAGCGTGCGCGATGCTGTCGGTGCCCAGCTGGATGACCTTCCAGTCACCGCCCGCGGTGTAGTTCTCCGACACCGTCCACGCGCTCAGGCCGTTCTTGAAGAACTCCGTCGTGCCGGACGTCGGCACGTCGTCGTAGTTGACGCGCGGATCGAACGACACCGTCTTCACCGCCGCCGGCAGGCTGGCCTCGTCGAAGACGATCTTCAGCTTGGCGGTGGCACCGGCCCCGGACACGGCGGTCAGGGACACCGGCACGGTGATCTTCGCCTCCGCGCCGCGCGCCAGCGCCGGCACGGACACGGTCGCGGTCGGGCTGCCCGAGAAGGCCAGCGTCGCGGTGGTGCTGCTGGTGCTGACGGTGCCCGTGAAGGCCCCGATCGCGCCGCCGCCCACGTTGCGCACGGTCAGGTGCAGCAGGCCTTCCTCGCCCACGTCGAGCACGCCGTCCTTGTCGCAGCCCGACTTGCTGTCATCCAGGCTCAGGCCGGTGACCTCGATCGTGTTGCCGGTGACCTTGCTCTCCACCACGCCGAAGTGGTCCCACGAGTTGCGGTCCGGCACCTTGGCGCCGAAGCCCGCGCCGCGCTTGGCGAAGGCCGCCACGAAGCGGCTGTAGTCGGCCGGGTCGTTGGCCGCCGCCACCGCGAGGAGGGCGTCGCGCGCCTCCAGGAAGGTGGGCGCGTTCGGCGTCGCCTTGTACGCGGCGACGATGTAGCGCTTCATCCGGTCCTGGGCCTCCGCGAACGGGTAGGCGTTGAGGAGGCTCGCGTAGGACTCCCACAGCATGGACGCCCAGATTTCACCGGCGTTGTGGACCTCGCTGTTGCTGGCGCCGGTCAGCGCGGACGTGTTCGCGTTGGCGGGCAGCGCGGTGCCGTTGGCGATGTGCCGCAGCGACAGGCCGTTCTTGGTCAGGTCCGTCGTGTAGGGCAGCCGGCGCAGGCCGTAGTAGTAGCCCTGGTTCTTGCCGCCGCTGCTGACCCAGCCCGCGTCGCCGTAGACGCCCTGGAACTGGTTGTTGCCGGCCTTGTTGCGGTCCTCCTCACGCACCTGCATCAGCATGGCGGTGAAGTCGCCCCAGCCCTCGCCCATGGAGCGGCCCTGGTTGTTCGACAGGCCGGCCGCGTTGCCGATGAGGCGGTTGGAGATGTAGTGGCCCCACTCGTGCGCGATGACCGCGTTGTCCAGCGTGCCGTCGCGGTCCTCCTTGGGGGACTTGCGCAGCGTCACGTTGACCTCGCCGTTCGCCAGCTGCGCCCGCCAGGCCGCGGCCGCTGCCTGGGTGATCATCAGCGACGGCGTCGTGACGAACGCGTCGTCCACGCCGTTGCCGCCCATGGCGATGGGGCTGCCCGTGGTGTTGTTGCCGATGATGGTGGCGAGCGCGCCCGCTGCCTCGGCGTTGCGCGACTTCACGACGAAGTTGCACGTGCCGCGGTCGATGAGGGCGATCTTCCCCTTGAAGGTGTCCGCGGGGAAGGGGTCGCAGCCGAGCTTGTTGGTGTCGTCCGCGGCAGGACTCTTGATGTCACCCGTGACGTCGTAGCTCGCGGGGCCATAGCTGGCCGAGGACGCCTCGTAGACGCCCGCGATGGCCGCCGGGGACTTCACGGACAGCTCCGGCGTGCCCGTGAAGAGGTACATCTGCATGCGCGGCGAGGCACCGTCGGACGGGGTGCTCATGTTCGCGTTGTTGCGGCCGCCGACGTCCAGGCCCTGCGCCTGGATGGGGTCTCCCTCCACGCCGCCACGGCCGTAGTTGACGGACTGGGCGTTGCCCGAGGCCTCGTCGAAGCCGGCGTCGTAGAACCAGTCGTGCAGGAAGTTGTTGACGTAGAAGAGGTTGACCACCGCCGCCTTGGCCTGCGTGGTGTTCGCGTCCGGGGCCAGGGAGGTGTCGTAGACGTACCCGAAGGTCCGCTCCGAGGTGACGGTCGGCCGGATGTCCCCCGAGTTGGGCTGGTAGCCGTCCGGCAGCTCCAGGTCCGCGTACGCGTCCACGTTGTTGCCCGTGGTCGCCGTGGCGTTGTTCGGCAGCCACGGGTCGTTGTGCGTGAACGGGATGTTCGTGATCGAGATGTCCTTCGCCGCGCGGCCCAGCGGAGCCTGCGAGCCGTCCGGGAGGCCCGTGGGGTGGGGCGTCATGTCATTGCCCTGGGGACCGTCCTCGGGAATGTACGGCGCCGCCGCGTCCGCGTAGACCTTGTACGTGAAGGGCTCGGCGGCCACGTCCACGGTCAGGTTGTTGCGGAAGAGCACCTGGCCGGTGGTCGCGGAGATGACGTAGCCGAAGTAGTCGCTGGAGCGCGCGGCCTTGGGGCCGGCGTTGACCTCCACGTACCAGGCGGGCTCCAGCCCGTCCGCCATCGTGAAGAACACCTGGCGGGCGCGGGCCGGGGAGACCAGGTCCTGCGGCAGTGCGGCCTTCGCGGCAGGGTTCAGCGCGAAGAAGGTGTGGTCCCCCTTCGTGCCGGCGTTGACGAACGACGCCGCCGGCGCGCTGGTGCCCGTCATGTCCTTGAACGCGGAGGCGACCGCGTCCGCGGCACCCAGGCTGAAGGCGCCGGTGCGGGACTTGGCGCGCGCGGCCTGCGTGAGCTCGGACGGGGCCAGGTAGCCGCTCACGGCCACCAGGCGCTGGTCCTGGCCCATGATGACCTTGACCTCGTTGCGGAAGACCGGGATGCCGTTCACCGTCTGGTGGAACGTGGCGACGACCGCGCCCTTGCCCGTGTCATGCAGCGAGCGCAGCGTGGCGCCCGCGACGTCCGTGCGCGACAGCCGGTAGCTGTCCGCCACGTTCTGCAGGTGCGCGCGCGCCGCGGCTTCCGCCGTCATGCCGGAGCGGATGACCGACTTGGACTGCGCACCGTCCTGGGCCGCCCACGCGAACGTGGGCACGCCGAGCCGCTGCTCGGTCTGCTCGATGCGGAGACCGCGCGACGCCGCCGCCGCGGAATCCACGGACAGCGGGCGGGACTCCCGCTGCTCCAGGAACGCGTCGAAGTTCGACCGCTCCTTGGCCCACGCACTGGTACCCGCGACGGGCACCAGCAGCAGGCTGGTCAACAGCTTTTCCCTGAGACGCATGCGCCTTCCTTCTTGGGGGTAATGAACTGCCGGACGAGGGGACTGCGAGACGACGACTGCGATGAGGAGAGGACCGCCGGGGGCGGCGGGCCTCGCCCTACGGATTGCGGGCCGCGGAGGAACAACAGCCCGATAGGGAACGCTTCCCAACGCCAGAGGTCGCATGCACGACGCGACGGCGGGGACCCGCGTGGAATGGCTTGACGTGAAACACGAACAGGATGGGCGCGGAGCGCTTCGACGGGCCGGACAGCGGGGCCGCGACACCCGAACCCGGGGCGGCCCACTTGAATCCACTGTCAACGGTCACCGGCAAGCGCTGCTCTCCAACCCACTCTCGCAGGCGCGGTTGTGTTCACCGCGCCAGGTTCAGTGGGAGCGCATGCTAACCAGGACACTGTTTCGTTGAAAAGAGGGGGGCCCTGCAACTCTGCGTTAGCAATCCAGTAACAATTGTCAGTCTGGAATAAGCCGTAGCAGCCGGGCGGTCGTGAGCGTGAACCGGGCGCCGCGCCGCACCTTGCGCCCGGGCGCAAACCCTGCTCAGCGCCGCGAGCGCGGCGCCGGCGCTTCGTCGTGCGAGGGCAGCGGTCCGTGGTCGAGCGGATCCTCCACCTCCGCGCCTTCCTTGCGCTGCTTGTACTGCTCACGCACGTAGGCGACGAGCTGATCCAGATACGACGACAGCGGCGGGCAGCGCACGCCGGTGCCGTCGAGCAGCTCCAGCGTGTTGTGGCAGTTGTAGATGGCCAGGTGGTTCACGTAGCTGATGGCGGCGCGCTGCGGCCGCGCCAGCTTCTCCAGCACGGGCAGCCGCAGCATCACGTCCGCGGCGCGCGCGGACAGGTTGAAGCGCGGCAGCCGCTTGTGGGCCTTCTCCGCGATGAGCTCGTACACGCGCCGCGCGCTCATGGGGTTGGGGTCCACCAGGTGGAAGGTGCGCCCCTGGGCCCGCGCGTCGCGCGACAGCCGCCACACGGCCTGCACCACGAAGTCCACCGGCACGACGTTGAGCGGCGCGACGCCGTTGCCCGGCAAGGGCAGCGGCACCACCAGCGGGGACGTGACGAGCAGGATGCCCAGGTAGTAGGGGCCCTCGAAGCGATCGATTTCGCCCGTGCGCGAGTCACCCACCACGCTGGACGGCCGGAAGATGGTGACGGGGAGGGTGGCCGCCGCGCGCTGCACCAGCCGCTCCGCCTGGAACTTCGTCTCCTCGTAGGCGTTGCGGAAGGACTGGCCCCGGTCCAGCTCGTCCTCGGCGATGACGCCCACGCGGTCGCCGGACACGTAGCAGGTGGAGAAGTAGTTGAAGCGCGAGAGGTTCTCGCAGTCGCGCGCCAGCTCCAGCAGGTTGCGCGTGCCGTCCACGTTGACGCGCCACGCGGTCTCCTTGGGCACGCCCAGCTGCGAGACGGCGGCCAGGTGGAAGATGTCCGTCACCTGTTCGCACAGGCGCTGGTACTCCTCGCCGGACAGGCCCAGGTGCATGTCCACCGCGTCACCGGTGAGCAGCTCCACGCGCGCGCCCTCCACCTTCGCGGCGAGCGCCTGCGCCTCCTTGAAGGCCTTGGGCTGCACCAGCGCGTAGATGTGCCCTGCCGGGTCCTCCCGCGCGATGTGCTCCACCAGCCGCTTGCCGATGAACCCCGGGTAGCCGGTGATGAAGTAGGTGCCAGGCTTGTTCCGCGTCGTGGACGTCTCGCTCATGCGCGGCGCAGCATAACCGCCCGTCAGCCGTGCGCGAGCATCGCCCGCCACACCGCCGCTACCTGGGGACGGGTGGACTCAGGGGTTCCGCTGTTGTCGATGACCCACGTCGCGTGCGCGCGCTTGTCGTCCAGCGCCATCTGCGCCTGGAGCCGCGCCTCCGCCTGGGCCGCGTCCAGGCCGTCGCGCGCCATCAGCCGCGCCTTCTGCACGTCGCGCGGCACCCACACCACGGCCACGCCCGCCATCGCCTGGTGCAGCCCCGTTTCAATCAGGAGCGGTACGTCGTAGACGGCGTGGGTGATGCCTTCGGCCTCCAGCGCCTGGAGCTTTTGGAGGAAGAGGGCGCGCACCTCCGGGTGCACGATGGCGTTGAGGGCGGCCCGCTCCTCGGCGTTCGCGAAGATGTGCGCGCCCAGCTTCACCCGGTCCAGGCGGCCGTCGGGGCCCACCACGCCGGGGAAGCGCTCCGCGATGCGCTGGAGGCCGGGCGTGCCGGGCTCCACCACTTCCCGGGCGAGCACGTCCGCGTCCAGCACGCGCGCGCCCAGCTCCCGCAGCATCCGGCTCACGGTGCTCTTGCCGGAGGCGATGCCGCCCGTCAGGCCGAAGACGTGCACGGGCTACTTCGCGGCCTTGGGCGTGGTGAAGACGAAGGACTGCACCGTCTTGCCGTCCTCGTTGAAGAAGATGGCCACGCCCAGCTTCACGTAGAGGAAGTAGGTGCGGAAGTCGTCCGTGAGCTTGCGCAGGTAGCAGGGCGTGGCGGGCATGGCGCCAGCCGGGCAGGCGGGGCCGTAGCTGTTCTCGATGGTGTCCTTCTCGATGACGGGCGCGGGGAACACGTCGATGCGCTCCACCAACTGGGTGGCCGGGTCCACCTTGAACTGGGCCTGGGTGGTGCCCTTGATGGCTTCCTTGGCGAAGTAGGCCAGGATCTCCTTGCCCTCCTGGCTCATGGTCCGGGACGGCTCCCCGAACTTCTTCACCACGTCCTCCTTCTTGGAGGACCCGGGCTCGATGCCCTGCCACGGCTTGGCGGAAGCAGGCAGGGAGACGGCAAGGACGGCAACGGCGAACAGGACGGCAATCACGGGGGTCCGCATCTCGACTCCTCCCTAGCGGATCAGGCAGGCGCGCCTCAAGGTCCGTTACCTCAAGCCACGCACCTGTCCACCCGGTATTCAATCACGAACGAGACGCCTTGCCCCCTCCAGGGGCCTCTGCTACGTGCTCAAGGCATGTCTTCTCGTGCCTTCCGGGTCTTTTCCGCCCTCCTGCTCGCCGTGTGGGGTGGCATCGCTGGCGCCGCGGACTTCACGGGTCCCGACAGCTGCAAGGGCTGCCACCCGGAGGCGTACGACGCGTGGATGAAGTCCAAGCACGCCCGTGCGACGGAGACGCTGGCGGAGGGGCAGAAGAAGGACGCGCGCTGCCTGTCCTGCCACGCGCCGGACCAGGCCGAGCAGCAGCTGGCGGCCGTCACCTGTGAGACGTGCCACGGCGGCGGGCAGTACTACTCGCCGTCCTACGTCATGAAGGACCCGGAGCTGGCGCGGCTGGTGGGGCTGGTGGACCCCTCCGAGAAGCAGTGCCGCACCTGCCATGACGCCTCGTCGCCGTCCCTGCGCCCGTTCGACTTCAAGGAAGCGCTGAAGGCCATCGACCACTGGTCCGCCGAGCGCGCCCGCAAGCAGACCCGCGCGGACGCCACCCCTGCACCCACGACGCCGGCTCCCGCCACGGCGAAGAAGTAAGTGACCTCCGCTTGATCAAGATCCTCGACGCCCGCTTCATCACCACCGCCGTGGAGCTCAAGGGGCTGCCCACGGACCACGGCGCGGAGGTGGCCTTCGTCGGCCGCTCCAACGTCGGCAAGTCGTCCATGATCAACGCCCTGACGAACCGGCGGAAGCTGGTGCGCGTGTCCAACACGCCGGGGCGCACCCGCACGCTCAACTTCTTCGACGTGGACCTGGACCGCGACGGCGTGCGCCACACGGTGCGCCTGGCGGACCTGCCCGGCTACGGCTTCGCCAAGGCGAGCAAGGCGGACAAGGCCCAGTGGCAGGAGATGATCACCACCTACCTCAAGAACCGGCACCGGCTGGAGGTGGTGGTGAGCATCATCGACGCGGAGGTGGGGCCCACGCCGGAGGACATGCAGACGCTGGACTACCTCCAGGAGCACAACCGCCGCATCCTCGTCGTGGCCACCAAGGTGGACCGGCTGACGAAGGCGCAGCGCAAGCCCCGGCTGCACAAGCTGGCGGACCAGCTGGAGCTGCCCCGCGAGGCG
This sequence comes from Corallococcus macrosporus, assembly GCF_017302985.1. Lineage (NCBI taxonomy): Bacteria > Pseudomonadati > Myxococcota > Myxococcia > Myxococcales > Myxococcaceae > Corallococcus > Corallococcus macrosporus. Next base: position 100,388 of record NZ_JAFIMU010000015.1, on the reverse strand, counting down.
GTCATCCCGTTCTCCTCCACGGAGAAGCTGGGCGTGGAGGAGGTCTGGGGCACGCTGCTGGACACCTTCGGCAAGGCCACCCGCGTCTGAGGCTGCCGGGGCCGGGCGGGCTGTGGTAGCACCCGCGGCGTGTCCCAGAACGGCAAGACGAACGGTGGTGTTTCGCCCCTCGCGCCCCGCGAGGAGCGTCAGCGGTTGATGCGGCTGTCCCCGCGCCAGCGGGTGGCGGCGCTCTTCGACGCGGAGGACACGGCCGCGCTGGTGCGCTCGCTGCCGGCGGAGGACCTCTACGTCACCATCCAAGAGGTGGGGCTGGCGGACACGACGGAGCTCGTGCAGCTGGCCTCCCCCGCGCAGTTCCGCACCTTCGTGGACCTGGGTGGCTGGGCGAAGGACAAGCTGGAGCCGCACGCCGTCCTCACCTGGCTGCGCGCCGCCCGCGGCGACGAGCAGGAGGACTTCCTGCGCAAGGTGCACGCGGTGGACCTGGAGGTGGTGGAGACGCTCCTCAAGGAGTTCACCGTCGTCCACGACCTGGAGGAGAACCCGGACGTCAACCCGCAGGGCGTGACGCTGGAGACCCCGGAGGGCCGCTACCTGGTGGAGCTGAAGGTGGAGGGCGTGGAGATGTCCGCCATGCGCGCGCTCCTCAACGACCTCATCGCGGAGAACCCCTTCGAGGCGGTGCGCCTCTTCGAAGCGGTGCGCTGGGAGATTCCCTCCGAACTGGAGGAGACCGCGTTCCAGTTCCGCCGCGCGCGCCTGTCCGACCTGGGCTTCCCCTCGCTGGAGGAGGCCCTGTCCCTCTTCAGCCGCGTGGACGTGCCGCCGCGCCCCACGGGCACCGGGACGCCCGCGCTCACCGCCCCGGGCCACCACGTGGACTACCTGGAGGCGGCCTTCCGGGACCTGTCCGACGTGGAGCGGATGAACGCGGAGGACGAGCTGCGCGAGGTGGCCAACGCGGTGCTCGTCGCGGAGCTGGGGGACCCGGGCGACCTGGACGCCGTGCGCCGCGTGGGTGAATGGGTGCGCGACTACCTGTCGCTGGGCCTGGAGCACCTGACGGGCGCCGACCCCGCGAAGGCGCCGGAGGTGCTGCGCGACACGCCCCTGCGCCGCGTCTTCCAGGTGGGCTTCACGCTGACGCTCCAGCTCAAGTACCGCGCGGACCGCCTCTTCAAGGCGCCCTTCGTGAAGCTGGACGACGTGCCGCTGGTGCTCCCGGAGGAGGCCGCCGCGCTGGAGGCCCTGCGCCGCAAGCGTCCCCGCCGGGCCCTGCGCGTCCCCGGCGCGGAGGCCGTGCCGTTCCGCTCGCTGCGGGAGGTGGCCGCCTCGGAGGTGCTGCTCGCGCGCGCGGAAGCGCAGGTGGCGGCGCTGGGCGCGCTTTTGGGGGGCAACGAGGACGCGGCGCGCACGGTGCTGGCGCGCTTCGGCGTGTCGCTGGACGTGCTGGGCGTGGAGCGGCTGTGGGCGGCGGGCGTGTCCATGGCCGTGCTGGAGGAGCGCGTGGACGTGCGGCCCGTGCCGCTGGGGCGCACGGTGGAGCTGGGGCAGCGCCTCTTCGAGGGCACCCCGGAGTCCCCGCGCCTGAGGGCGAGCGCGGCGGAGCGCGCGGTGGCGGCGCTGGCGCCCTCGGTGCCGGAGGCGGCGCGCGAGGAGCTGCGTCGGGTGGTGAACGTCACGCTGGCGCGGCTGCTGTCGGAGCTGGGCCCGGCGTGGCTGCGCGAGGGGCGCCTGGATGTGATCGCCTCCGCGGTGCTACCGATGGAGAGCGCGCCGGTCCCGTAGCTTTTTCAGCCTTGCCCGGCCCGGCGGTCCGGGGTGATCCCGCAACCGCCCGAAGACACGGGCCTTCTTCGCTGCCATCCCCTGGCACGCGCGCTGCTTTGCCCCTTGCCCGCTAGCTGTATGCCGTTTGCGAACCGCAAACGGCCGGGATTCGACGACGGCCAGGGGCACGCGTGTGACGGGACGAGCGACCGACAGCGAAGGAGTGGGGTACATGGGACCGGGCGCGGAGGGGCAGCGTCGCGACGTACTGGCGTTCTACATGCTCGCGGGGTTCGCGGCGGTGATGTACGCGGTGCCGGGTGAGTGGATCCCCGCGCTGGAGCCGCTGCGGCTCGCGCTGCTGACGTCAGGGCTGGGCGCGGGTTTGATGGTGATGCGCCGCATTGGCAAGGCGGAGCCCATCTTCTTCGACGGCGCGCGGGGCATCGCGCTGCTGGCGTTCTCGTCGCTGGCGTTCTGCTCGGTGGCGTGGAGCGTGAACCCGGAGGTGACGCGCTTCCAGGGCGTGGAGCTGTTGAAGCTGACGGCCATCTACCTGACGCTCGTCAACGTCATCACCAGCGCGAAGCGGCTGGCGGTGGTGTGCGGCGCCATGGTGCTGGGCGCCATCGTGACGTCCATTGGCGTCATCAACTGGTACCTCGTCGGTGAGAACATGGTGGAGGGCTTCCGCTCGCGCTGGGTCGGCGTGTACGCGGACCCCAACCACATGGCCATGAACATGGTGCTGGTGGTGCCGCTCGCGGTGGCGTTCCTCGCGCGCAAGAGCACCCCGTGGCTGTTCCGCGTGCTGTGCGCGGTGTCCGCGGTGCTGGCGGTGGTGGCCATCGTGCTGTCGCACTCGCGCGGCGGCTTCATCGGTCTGTCGGTGGCGATGGCCATGTGGGCCATCCGCGAGAAGCGCCGCATGCAGGCCATCGTGCTGGGCACCGTGTTCGTGCTGGGCCTGGCGGTGTTCGCGCCCAAGAGCTTCTGGCAGCGCAATGAGACGGTGACGACGTTCCACGAGGACGCGTCCGCCATGGGCCGCGTCTACGCGTGGCAGGTGGCCAGCCGCATGAGCCTGGACAAGCCGCTGCTGGGCGTGGGCGCGGGCGGCTTCCGCTACGCCTGGTTCCAGTACGCGCCGCCGGAGGCGCACCGCGCCTACGTGGCGCACAACATCTTCCTCGACGTCATCGGGGAGCTCGGGTGGATTGGCCTCCTGTGCTTCCTGGTGTTCTCGGGCGGGGCCGTGGGCGGGGCGGTGGCCGCGTCGGCGGACTCGGAAATGGGGTGGCTCGCCAGAGCGCTCTCCGCGGCGGTGGCGGGCTACCTCATCTGTGACTTGTTCTCGGGCTACATCCTGTCCGCGCACTGCTACGTGCTCTTCGGCCTGGCCGCGAGCGCGCACCGCATCGCGCAGGCACGGGAGCGCGCCCTGGCGGTGGGGAGGCAGCCGGCGATGAGTCCCGCGCCGGTGGCCACGTGGGAGGGGTCTGGGCATGCGGCGTGAGGATGCGCGGATGGGGCAGGAGCCCCTCCGCCTGGTGCAGTTCACCCGGTCGTTCCACATTGGCGGCACCGAGGTCCAGGTGCTGGAGCTGCTGCGAGGCCTGCCCTCCAGCTACCAGTTGCAGGTGTCGGTGCTGGAGAGCGAAGGGCCGCTGATGGAGTCGGTCTGGAAGCTGGGCCACGCGCCGGAGGTGTTCTCCCTCGAGGGGTCCCTGCTGAAGGCCAACACGCTGCTGCAGATCCACCGGATGTCCCGCTGGTTCAAGGCCAACCGCGTGCAGCTGGTGCACGTGCACGACTTCTACTCCAGCATCCTCGCGGTGCCGGCCGCGAAGCTCGCGGGCGCGAAGGTCATCGTCGGCCGGCTGGACCTGTCCCACTGGCAGGGCAAGGCCCGCCGCATGCTGCACGCGCGGATGACGCGCATGGCGGACCACGTCGTCGCCAACGCGGAGGCCATCCGCCAGCTGCTCATCCAGGAAGAGGGGCTGCCCGCCTCGCGCATCTCCGTCATCCACAACGGCCTGGACCTCCAGCGCTTCGACGCGCGCGCGGCGGAGGGGCTCAAGGACGCGATTCCGGACACGGGGGGCGTGCCCACCGTGATCCACGTCGCCAACATGAACCACCCCGTGAAGCGGCAGGAGGACCTGCTCCTCGCGATTGCCATGCTGCGTCATGAGGGAACGAAGCTGAACGCCTGGCTCGTGGGAGACGGTCCGCGCCGGCCGGAGCTGGAGAAGCTGGCGCAGGAGCTGGGGGTGGCGGACGCGGTGCACTTCCTGGGGCACCGCCGCGACGTCCCGGCCCTCTACGGGCAGGCGACTTTTGGCGTCCTGTGCTCCACCGCGGAGGGCATGTCCAACGCCGTGATGGAGGGCATGGCGGCCGGGCTGCCCATGGTGGTGACGCGGGTGGGCGGCAATCCGGACCTCATCACGGACGGCGAGCGCGGCCTGGTGGTGGAGCCGGAGCGGCCCGCCCAGCTGGCCCAGGCCTTCCGCCGGCTGCTGGCCAACCCCCAGGAGGCCCGGAAGATGGGCAAGGCCGCCCGGGGCTTCGTCGCCCGGGAGCTGTCCCTGGAGAAGCTGGTGCGGCGGCATGATGCGCTGTACCGCCAGGTGGCAGGGCTGCCGCCCCTCTGAAACCCGCCCTCCAGGGCCGGGAAATGTCAGACCGATCCGGATAATGCACGCCCGTCCTCAAGCAATTGGGGGCGGGCGCGTTCGTAGGAAGGGGGAGGCGGTTCCCTCGCAGGGACCTGCGTGTGCGCAGGTTATAGATGGGAATAGCACGATTTTCGTGGAGATTGGTGAGCGGGGTGTGGTAATGGCGCCTCGGGCGTTGCCGGTGACACGGCGAGTGCCCACCCTGGTGGTGGCGGATCAGGCGGGTGCAGGAATCACCGCGGGTGCGCAGGGGTTTTGAGGGAAACGGACGTCGAGCGCGGGGCCCGGAACAAGGGACGCGGGGCGGACGGCAGGAAACATGAAGGTGGCGTGGGGCCAGGCTTTCAATCCGCTCCGCATCCGCCCGCGACTTTACGAGGCCCTGCCAGTCGGCACGCGGCCCGGGGCGCTCGCCGGTAAAACTCCAAGGTGCCGGCGAGCGCTCTCTTTTTTGCCACACAGCTACAGCTGCACACCCGGGCGTCCTGACGGGTCTCCTCTGTGCGGAGGACGCACCGGGTGGGACATCCGTAGGTGCCTCATCCGCCTGCCCGTGACTCCTTGAGCACGCTGACGAAGGCGCGCAGGGCCGGGGGCACCTGCCGGTGCCCCGGGTAGTAGAGGGCGAGCCCGGAGACCTGGGGCAGCCAGGCGCCGAGCACCACGACGAGCCTCCCTTCCTGGATGTCGCGCTGCGCGAACGGCTCTGCGACGTACGCGATGCCGTGTCCGGCGACCGCGGCCTGCACCATCAGGTCGTCGTCGTTGAGCGTGAGCGGTCCGTTCACGTCGATGGAGAGGGCCTGTCCCCGGCGCTCGAACTCCCAGCGGTAGAGCTTGCCGCTCTTGAACCGGTAGCGGATGCACTCGTGCTTCAAGAGGTCGTGAGGGGTCCGGGGGGCCGGGTGGCGCTCCAGGTACTTCGGGGACGCGACCGCGACGAACCGGGTGTCCCCTCCAAAGCTCACGGCGACCATGTCCCGGGGAATGGCCTCTCTCAGCCGGACCCCGGCGTCGAATCCCTGGGCCACGATGTCCACGAGGCGGCCCTCGATGACCAGGTCGACATGGACGTCCGGGCAGCGCGTGCGGAACACCGGGACCACGTCACGCAGCAGGACCCGGGCTCCGACGATGTTCGTGTTGATCCGCAGTGAGCCGCGCGGTGGACCGCCCCCTTCGGAGACCTCCGCGAGCGCACCCCGGAGGCCCTGAAGCAGGGGAAGCACCCGCTCCAGCAGGGCTTCGCCAGCCTCCGTGGGGGCGACACTCCGCGTGGTGCGGTTGAGCAGGCGGACCCCCATGCGCTCCTCGAGCCTGCGGACCCCATGGCTCAGGGTCGACGGCGAAACCCGGAGCTCGTCCGCCGCCTTCCGGAAGCTGCGGAGGCTGGCGACCGTCGTGAAGAAGGTCAGTTCGGCGACGTCGGGGCGGGGTTCATTCATGGCGACTCTTCACGAGCCTATGCGGAACCGTGCGCTTCTGTTCACCAATCGCGGGGGCTACCTATGGGCACATGAAAACCTGGTTCATCACGGGCGCGTCCTCGGGCATTGGCCGGATCCTCACGGAACAACTCCTCGCGCAGGGCCACCGCGTGGCCGCGACGCTCCGGCGGACGGAGGTGCTCGACGCCTTGAAGGCGAAGCATGGCGAACGGCTCTGGGTTGCCCGGCTCGACGTGACGGACGCGGCGCAGGTCGAGGCCGTCGTCGGCAGGGCGTTCACGGAGCTGGGGCGGGTTGACGTGGTGGTCAGCAACGCGGGCTACGGCGTGTTTGGCGCGGCGGAGGAGACGGAGGACGCGCAGCTGCGCCGGGTGCTGGACACAAACCTGCTCGGCTCCATCCACCTGATCCGCGCCTTCATCCCGCGCCTGCGGGAGCAGGGGGGCGGCCACATCCTCCAGGTCTCCTCGGAGGGCGGGCAGATGGCCTACCCGGCCTTCAGCGCCTATCACGCGTCGAAGTGGGGCATCGAAGGGTACGTCGAGTCCGTCGCGCAGGAGGTCGCGCCGTTCGGGATTGCCCTCACCCTGGTGGAGCCTGGACCGACGCGGACGAACTTCGGCGACAACCTGGTGAGGACCCGGGAGCTGGCCGTCTACGCACCGACACCGGTCGGAGCGGTGCGCGCGGCCCTGGCGAACGGCTCCTTCGAGATCAACGGGGATGCCGACAAGACCGCGCGGGCCATCATCGACGTGGCCGAGGAGACTCCGGCGCCACGGCGACGGACGCTCGGGAGCACGGCCTACCACTCGGTCCAGCGTGCGTTGCGGCAGCGGCTGGACGAACTGGAGTCGCAGCGCGAGGTCGCGCTGTCCACCGACTGTGACTGACAGCCTGGCCGCGCCGTGGAGGCGCGGCCAGGAGCCGTGCTTCAGGCGTCTTCGACCAGGTCGAACTTCTGGCCCACGCCCTTCGCGAGGGCGACGTCGTAGAGCGCGCGGGCCAGGGCCACGTCCTGCACGGCGAGGCCGGTGGAGTCGAAGACGGTGACCTCGTTGCCGGTGCGGCCGGGCTTGCGGCCGGCGACAACCTCTCCCAGGGTGCCGGCGAGCTGCCCGGCCTGGATGAGGCCGTCGTGCAGCGGAACGTTCACCTCGCCGGAGTGGAGGGCCTGCTCCGCGTCGTCGATGAAGACGCGCCCGTCCACGAGCAGGCGCGGATCCAGCTCCTGCTTGCCGGGGGCGTCCGCGCCCATGGCGTTGATGTGGGCGCCGGCCTGGACCCACTCGCGGCGGACCACCGGGGCGCGCGCGGGCGTGGCGGAGCAGACGATGTCCGCGCCGGAGGCCTCCTGGAGGCTCACCACGCGGCCGCCCTTCTCCTTCTGCAGAGCCTCGGCGGCCTGGGCGGACACGTCCGCCATGAGCAGCTCCAGCTCCCCGAAGAGGGCGCGGTGCGCGTCGATGAGGACTCGCGCCTGCACGCCGCAGCCGACGAGGCCCAGCGTGCGGGGCTTCTTCCGGGCCAGGTACTTGGACGCGATGCCGCCCGCGGCGCCGGTGCGCCACGCCGTCAGCAGCGTGCCGTCCAGGATGGCCAGCGGGGACGCGGTGTCGGGGTCGCTGAGGACGTAGACGGCGCGCACCGTGGGCAGGCCGTGCTTGCGCGGGTTGTGGGGATGGGCGTTGACCCACTTCACGCCGGCCGCGCCGTCGAGGAACGCGGGCATGGCGCGGAAGTCGCCTTCGTACTTCGGCAGGGACAGGTACACCTTGGGGGGCATGAGCGCGTCGCCGCGGCCATGGGCCAGGAACGCACGCTCGACGGCTTCCAGACCGAGCTCGACGGTGTAGAGGCCGCGCAGGTCCTTCGCGCTGAGGAGGAGGGTGGGCATGCGCGCCGCTATACCCAAGAACGCAATGCCACCCAAGGACTGTCACTGCCCAAGTGCCCGCCGCAGGCACTTCGCTCGGCGGGCAGGCATGTCTGTGATTGAAGGCGCGCTTCAGCGCATCTTCAGCACCACGCGGAAGCGGGCATGGTTGCTCATCATCCGCTCGAAGGCCTCCGCCGCGCGCTCCAGGGGAAAGACCTCGTTGCGCGAGCGCACGCCGGCCAGCGCGCTGAAGTCCATGGTGTCCTGGGAGTCCTGCGGGATGCCGCTGGGCCAGCCCTGGACCCGCTGCCGCTTCGAGATGAGCTGGAGGCTGGTGACGGGGATGGGCTCCGCGCCCGCGCCCAACAGGAGCAGGACGCCGTCACGGCCCAGGCCGCCGATGAGCTCTCCCGCGAGGCTGCTGCTCGACGCGGTCATCATGACGACGCGCGCGCCGCCCATGGCCTGGAGCGCCTTGGCCGCGGGGCCCTTCTCCGTGTCGATGTACTCGTGCGCGCCCAGCTCCATCGCGAGCTGCCGCTTGTCCCCGCCGCGCGAGATGGCCACGGTGCGGTAGCCCAGCTTGCGCGCGAACTGGATGGCCAGGTGCCCCAGGCCGCCGATGCCCTGGACCGCGACCAGATCCCCCGGCTTCGCGCCCATGTTCCGCAGCGAGTTGAAGGTCGTCACGCCCGCGCACAGCAGCGGGGCGGCGTCCTCGGAGCTCATGCCCTCCGGGACGCGGGCGAGCGCCTCCTGGGGCGCCAGCATGAACTCCGCGTAGCCGCCGTCGTAGCTGATGCCGCAGATCTGCTGGAAGTCGCAGGTGACGAAGTCGCCCACGCGGCACGCGGGGCACTGTCCGCAGTGGCCGCCATGCCAACCCACCCCGACGTGCTGGCCCGCCTTCCACGCCGTCACCCCGGGCCCCACCTTGTCGATGCGGCCCACCACCTCGTGGCCAGGAACCCGGGGGTACTTCACGGGCATCCAGCCCTCCTTGGTGATGGCATCGCTATGACAGACGCCGCAGGCGTCCACGGCGATGAGCACCTGCCCCGGGCCGGGCTCGGGGACGTCCCGCTCGACGGTCTCGAGCGGTCCCCGGGCCTGCTTCACCTGCACTGCCTTCATCTTCCTGGCCATCGCGCTTCCTCGTGGGTGTGAAGGAACGCGGGTGAATATGGGCAGGCCTCCGGGTGAGGCTTGCGGGGCCCGGCCGGCTGGAGGGCAGGCGGGCAGTTGACCGCAGCCGTGTCAGCCGTACAGCTCGCTCAGCGGTCCCGGCGCGATGCGCGTGCTGCCCTCCTGCCCGAAGGTGTTGAAGTCCGCGTCTCCGAACGCGTGGCCGAGCGTGTTGAAGAGGTTGGAGACCTGCCGGTTCCGGGCCGCGTCGTACTTCGGGTACACGACCGTGCGCCCGTCGGTCTTCAGGCCCAGCGCGTTGCCGCCCACCACCAGCTTCGGCCACTCCCGCGAGGTGGAGTGGTGCTGCTCGCCGTTGTCGGACATGAAGACGATCGCGGTGTGATCCAGCATCGAGCCGCTCGCGCCAACCTCGGGCGTGGCGGCCAGCGTCCTCGCCAGCTTCGCCACCAGTTGCACGTGGCGGCGGGTGACCTCGGCGACCTTCTCCCAGTTCTGCCCCGCATCCAGGCCGTGCTGCAGGTTGTGTCGCGCGACGTCGCTCACGTCCGGGCCATAGGCCACGTCGAAGCCCGAGGTGCCCGTCGCCAGCACGACCGTGTTCGTCAGCCCGCCCAGGAGGGACGCCGTGGCGATCTGGAACTGCGCCTCGAACCACTTCAGCGAGTCGGGCGGTGAGCCCGCCGAGGTGAGCAGCGGGTTGTCCTTCGGCGCTGGCGGCAGGTAGGGCCGCACGCGGTCCGCCATGCCCGTGAGCTGATCCTCCCGCGTGCGCAGGGACTCGAGCGAGGAGACGTAGCGCTCCAGCTTCAGCCGCTCGTTGGAGTTGCCGCTGAACTCCGCCAGCGCCTTGCGCGAGTCGGCCAGCGCGAAGTCGAAGAGCATCTTGCGATCGCGCCCATTCGTCGAGCCGCCGAGCAGCGAGCCGAAGGTGCTGTCGAACGCGAGCGACGGGTTGACGATGATGCCCGCGGGCTTGCGGGGGCCGAGCGCGCAGGTTTCGTACACGATGGATACGCGCGCGGAGCTGGTGCCCAGGCGAAGCACGTCGAACGGTGCACCCCGGCGCAGGCGCGGTGCGATGACCGAGTCGAAGGTCGCGCCCGCGCCGTTCACCGCGCAGCTCAGCCCGCCCGTCCCGCTGGAGTGCCCGCCGCCCGCGATGAGGTTGGAGAGCCCCAGCAGCACGGCGGAGCGGTTCACCAGGTCGATGTTGCCGGTGGACGCCGCCAGCGGCCCGAGGCTGATCGCGCTGGCGAGGTTGTCGCCCTGACGCACCAGCGGCGTGTCCTTGTACGCGTCCCAGAAGATGCGCTCGGAGCTGTTGGCGGCGCCACCCAGCGCCGCGCGGGTGCCCGCGCTCAGGAGCGCGCGGGGGTAGACGCCATTGCACTCGAGGACCAGCACCAGGCGCGCTGGCAACTTGGACGACTGGGCGTAGACGTCGCGGAAGTAGGGCGCGAAGAGGCCGGCGGCCATGCCCTTCAGGACGGTTCGTCGCGAGAACATGGCAGTCACTCTCCAGCCTGCGGCACGCGCCGCGTCTTCCAGGTGTCGCTGGTCATCAGCGTGGTCAGCATCTTGGAGAACGAGCCCTTGTTCTGATCATAGGCCTGCTCCATCCGCGTCAGCGTGCAGGCGTCGGTCAGGTTCTCCGGGCGGCCCATGAAGTAGCGGAACGCCTGTCGCACGAAGCAGCGCTTCACGTGCCCCGAGGCCGCCAGCCGCTCGCTCAGCTCCACCGCGTCGCGCACCGGGCCGTCCAGCGCGGGGTCCGGCATCGACGTGAGCGTCGAGCTGCCGTCCGGCGTGGTCCAGCCTCCGCTGGGCGAGTGATCCTGCGCGCGCAGGAAGCCCGCGTGGTTGTAGATCTCGAAGGGCAGGCCGAGCGGTTCCATCAGACGGTGACAGCCCTGACACTGCGCTCCGGCGGTGGCCTCCTGCAGGCGGCGGCGCGCGTTCTTGTCGGCGGCGTGAGCGCCGACCTGGGCCGCCACCTGCACGCTGCTGAGCGGCGGGACGAAGCCGCACAGCAGCTTCTCGCGCACCCACTTGCCGCGGTGGACGATGGACGGATCGTCCTCGAAGTTGCCGCCATGCGCGGCCAGCCACACCGGGTGGGTCAGCACGCCCGCGCGCTCCGTGGCAGGCAGCGTCTTCCAGCGGCCCGCGACGGTCGCCGGGAGGATCTCGCTGACGTTGTAGGGGAACGAGAGGCCCTTGTGCGAGTCGTACGCCGCGTTCTGCATGGAGGGCACGTAGAACGTGCGCGTGGTGAGCAGGTTCGCCAGCACGTCCTGATCCTCGACGACCACCCGCGCGATCAGATCGTCGAACTGCTGGATGAAGGTCGGCTCCAGCGGATGGAAGTTGGTGAGCAGGTTGTCGTACGAAACCGAGCTGATGTAGCCGAGCCCCTCGAGCTCGAAGCGCGAGGTCGCCGCCGGAGACTCCTTGAACACCGCGGACACGTGCCCGTAGCCGAGCCACTCGCGGAAGAAGCCCGCGACGCCGTCACCCAGCCAGTACTGCCCGCGCTTGGAGCGCTGGTCCTCGTTGTAGTCCTGCACCAGATCGAAGCGCGGTGTCCCGTTCTCCTGGGTGTCGACGCCGCCCAGGTGCTTCTTGATCAAGGCGGCGGTCGTCGCATCCTGCGTGAGCGAGCCATCCTTCGCGGCAAGGGCCACGTCCGCCAGATGGCCCTCCAGGGGCGCGGAGTAGTACGGATACACGAAGCTCGGTGTGGCCGAGGGCGCGCGACCTCCCAGCGCGTAGGCCAGCTGCGAGCCCAGCTCCAGGCTGCTCAGCTCCACGCGACCGTCGGCTGGCTTGCCACCCATCTCGCGGCGGAACATGGCGCCGGTCATCATCCACGCGGCGTTGGAGATCCGCGTGATGGAGTCCGCGCGGATCTGCGCGGAGTAGCTCGGTTCCTGCGCGATGACCGCGGTGGCGAAGGCGGTGAGGCGGGTGAGCTCATCCTCGGTGGGCGGCCGGAAGAAGACGCCGAACTCGAGCATCTGGCCCAGGTGGAAGCGCTTGCAGGTGTCGCTCGGGTTCGCGTCGTTGAACATGCAGCTGAAGCGGCGGTCGGTATAGACGCGCTCCATCCGGTTGCCGTCCGGGTAGTTCATCGTCCACGGCGCGGCGGCCGCGCCGACCACCGGCAGGAAGAGCTCCACCGTGGCCTCGTCCAGCGTCTCGTCCGAGGCCCAGGAGCTGTACTGCTCGATGGCGCTGGGATCGAGCGGGTTGTCGTAGAAGCTGAACCCTGTCCAGCTGCGCTCGACCGAGCCACCGACGTTGCGGGTGAACTCGCGCCGGTTCATGCGGCGGATGCGCGTCGGCGCATCCGAGCGCACGCCTTCGGTGCAGGAGAAGAGCGCGGACTGATCGAGCAGGTTGGGCTCGGCCACCACGGTCACGGGCGGGCCGTCCGTGCCACTGCAGAGGGGCATCCCCTCCTTGATCCAGGTCTCGAGCGCGGTGCGCTCGGCCGAGCTCGCGCGCTCATGCGGGGCCGGCGGCATCGGAGACGTGTCGTCGCGCATGCGGATGAGCGCGCGCTGGGCGTTGCTGAGCTTCCCATCCACCGCCGAGCTCACCCGCATGTCGTGCAGGGTGCGCAGCGGCATCGTCGCCCCCTGTGTCGGCATCGCGCCGTGACAACTGGCGCAACGGTTGGCGAGCGCGGACTGCACCACGCACGCGGCGGCCTGGTTTCCCCCGGGCTCAACGGGCTCCCCGGGGTTGTTGGGGCCTCCGTCGTTGGGGCCTCCGTTGTTGGTGCTTGGCCCGATGTTGCCCTTGCACGCGACGAGGCTCACCAGTGCGGCCAGAAGTAGGACGCGATTCATCCGGCCAGTGTGACACGGACGGCAGGTTGAATAGCAAGCAGGCTCCGCCAAACTGGGTTAGATGGGAATAACCGGGAAGCGATAGGCTGGCGGGGATGAAGACCTCCCGGCCCTCACAAGACACCGCCTCCCAGGCGCCGAACACCGGGCACCCGACGGGTGACTCCAGCGGACCGGAGCGTCCGCTCCATGCGACGCGCGTGGGCCGCTACGTGCTGCTGGCGCGGCTGGGACGCGGCGGCATGGGCGAGGTCTTCGAGGCGTTCGACCCGGAGCTGCGTCGCACCGTCGCCATCAAGCTGCTGAACGAGCGGCGCCTGCCGGACGAGGAGGAGAACGCCCGCGCGCTGCGGCTGGTGCGCGAGGCCCAGGCGATGGCGCGCCTGTCGCATCCAAACGTGCTCACGGTGCATGACGTGGGCACGCACGAGGGGCGGGTGTTCATCGCCATGGCCCGCGTGGAGGGCGGCACGCTGCGGCAGTGGCTGCGCGAGGGGCCGCATCCCCAGCGCCAGGTGCTGGCCGTGTGCCGCGCGATGGGACAGGGACTGGCGGCGGCGCACGCGGCGGGGCTCGTCCACCGCGACTTCAAGCCAGACAACGTGCTCCTGGGCCGCGACGGTGGTGTCTGGGTGACGGACTTCGGCATCGCGTCCGACGCGGGCGTGAGCACGGAGGCCGGAGCCGCGGTGCCGCCGGCGGCGCTGCTGGAGGGGCCGCTGGACACGCGGCTCACGGCGACGGGAGCGCTGGTGGGAACGCCCGCGTACATGGCGCCGGAGCAGTACGCCGGACGGGGCCCGGACGCGCGCGCGGATCAGTTCAGCTATTGCGTGTCCGTCTACGAGGCGCTCACCGGTCAGCGCCCCTTCGAGGAGGGGACGCTGCGGCGCATGGCGGTGACGCTGCTGGACTCGCAGCGGGCCCCACAGGGCGCGGTGGTGCCCCGGGTGGAGCTGGAGCCGCCCGCGCATCCGGCCGTCCCGGGCTGGGTGCACCGCGTGCTCGCGCAGGGCCTGTCCGTCGCGCCGGAGCAGCGCTTCGCCTCCATGGAGGCGCTGCTGGCGGCGCTGGAGAACGACCCGGAGGCTGGACGGAAGAAGCTCGCGGGACGTTCGCTCGCGGTGGTGGCCGGGCTCTTCCTCGGCGTGGGTGTGGCGTGGGTGAGGCCCACGCCGTGCAGCGGCTCGCCCAAGTTGTTCGCGCGCGTGTGGGGCCCCGAGCAGAAGGCGGCGGTGGCGGAGGCCTTCGAGAAGAGCGGCGCGAAGGACGCGGACGGCGCCTTCGACCGCGTGGAGCGCGCGCTGGATGCGTACGCGACGGAGTGGAGCCGCATGCACCGCCAGGCCTGCGAGGCCACGCGCGTGACGGGCGAGCAGCCGGAGGCGCACCTGGCGCTGCGCATGGCGTGCCTGGACCGGCGCCTGCGGGCGGTGGACGCGCTGGGGGCGGAGCTGGCCCACGCGGACGTGGCGCTGGTGCAGCGCAGCGCGGAGGCGGTGGATGCACTGCGAGGCGTGTCGGGCTGCGCGAACGTGGAGGCGCTCTCCGCCGCGGTGCCCCCGCCGGAGGACGCGGCGGCCCGTGCCCGCGTGGAGGCCGTGCGCCAGGACGTGACGCATGCGCAGGCGCTGCTCGACACGGGCCGCTACGCGCAGGCGGTGCCCGTGGCCCAGGCGGCGGTGGAGGCCGCGCACGCGACGCACTACCGGCCCGTGGAGGCGGAGGCGCTCCACGTCCTGGGCTGGGCCCACCACCGCATGAACCAGTCGCGCGACGCGCGCGCCACGTGGCACGAGGCCATGGCCGCGGCCACGGCGGGACGGCATGACGAGGTGGCGCTCCAGGTGGCCACGGAGCTGGTGCTCGGCCTGAGCAACGAGCCCGAGTGGTTCCCCGAGGCCCACCTGTGGATCGCACAGGCGCACGCGCTCATCGAACGGCTGGGCTCCGCGCCGGACCTGGAAGGTCGGCTCGCCAACCACGAGGGCATCCTCGCGATGAACGAGGGCGGGCTCGACGCCGCGCTGGGGCACTACACGCGGGCCCTGGCGCTGCGCGAGCGCACCCTGGGGCCCACGCACGTGGACACGGGGAAGGTCTTCAACAACCTGGGCATGGTGATGCTGCGCCAGGGCAAGAAGGCGGAGGCCACCGCGCTGTACCAGAAGGCGCTCGCCATCTACGAGGAGCGGCTGGGGCCGGAGCATCCGCTGCTCGCGGGCACGCTCACCAACCTGGGCTTCGCGGAGCAGGAGGCGGGGAACCTGCCCAAGGCGCTGGAGTGGCTGCAACGCGCCTACACGCTGCGGCAGCAGACCCTGGGGCCGCTCAATTCCCAGACATTGTTGCTGCTGCATGACCTCGCGCTGGTGCAGGAGTCGTTGGGCGCGCCGGACCGGGCGCTCGCGCTGCATCGGCAGGCGCTGGAGGGCATGCGTCAGGGATTCGGCGCGGAGAGCCGTGAGGCCATTGATTCGCTGAAGGCCCTGGCGGGCGCGGAGGAGCGGCTGGAGCGGGACGCGGACGCGCTAACGCACTTCCAGGAAGGGCTGGCGCTCCAGCGCAAGGTGTTGCCGCCGGAGGAGTTCGCGGTCGACACGCTGGAGGAGGACGTCGGACGGCTGATGGTGGCGCAGGGGCGGCCGAAGGAGGCGGTGCCGCTGCTGCGCGCGGCGCTGGAGTCCAAGTCGCGCGCGCTGGGCGCGGAGCATGCGCGCACCATCCACAGCCGCACGGCGCTGGGGCTCGCGTACTTTCAACTGGGGCAGGGCGACAGCGCGCGAGAACTACTGGAGACGTCCGAGCGGGTGCTGGCGCCATTGGGCTGGAATCCGGTGGACGCGGCGATGACACACTTCGCGCTCGCGCAGGCGCTCTGGAGTCAGCCGGCGGAGCACGCGCGGGCGATGACGCTGGCGAAGCAGGCGGAGCAAGGCTTTACCCAGGGCGGCCCCATGACCCGGCGCGAGCTGGCGGCGGTGAAGCAATGGATTGCCAGCCGTTGATTGCCACTGCGTTTGGATTTGACCGTTTACGACAAGCCGGGCACCCTCATCGAGCAGTCCAGCTACCGCGTGTGCTTCGACGCGGCGGGCAACTACACGCACACGGAATATCAATATCAGTCAGTCAACGGCGCCTGCGGCTGCTGATCAGCTCCACCACCCACTTGAACCACGGAGCACGCGAGGACGGTGCCGGCTCGGAAGGCCGGAACCGCTTCGCGGGCGAAGCGGGCCTCAGCGCCTGGGTCGGCGCCTCCGAGCGGAGCGGGGGCGCGGGCTCCAGGGGCAGGGTGGGCGGCACCTCCGGCTTCATCACCTCCGTGGGCTCGACGGGCGACGGCTGCTCCGGCATCGCCGGGCGCAGCCTCCGGGGCTTCTTCTCGGGAACGCCCGTGGGCGGCTCCATCAGCCGGGACGGGAAGAGGGGTGACTCGCCCAGGCGGGCCAGCTCCGCGCGCAGCTCCTTCGCCACGGCGGTGGCCTCCGTGGGCCGGGCCTTGCGGTCCTTGGCGAGCAGCGCTTCCACCAGGGACACCAGCGACGCCGGGATGCCCGGACGCTGTGACGGCAGCGGCGGCGGGGCGTCATACAGCACCGACTCCATCACCGCGCGGCCCCGCTGGATGGGAAACGGCCGCCGTCCGGCCAGCAGCTCATAAAGACAGACACCCAGCGAGTACAGGTCCGCCCGCGCGTCCAGCACCTCGTCGCGGATCTGCTCCGGGGACATGTACGCCAGCTTCCCCATCACCACGCCGGACGTGGTCTGCGTGCCCTCGGACGTCTTCACGATGCCGAAGTCGGCGATCTTCACCGTGCCCGTGAAGGACAGCAGCAGGTTGTCCAGCGACACATCGCGGTGGATCAACTCCATCCACTTGCCCGACTCCGGGTTGACGAAGCGGTGCACGTACGCGAGCCCGTCACAGGCCTGCGCGATGGCATCCAGGATGGGCCCCAGGGGCAGCAGCTCCGGCCGGCTCGCCGCGTGGACGTGCGCGAGGCTGGAGCCCGCGACGTACTCCATGGACAGGTACACCTGGTCGTCGATGACGCCCGTCTCCAGCACCCGCACCACGTTGAGGTGGTGCAGCCCGGCGGCGACCTCGGCCTCGCGCAGCAGCCGGCGGCGGAAGCGGGCGTCGGCGGCGTGCTCGGAGTGGATGCGCTTGAGGACGACCGGCTCTTCCCAGCCCTCGCGCTCCGCGAGCGAGACGCGCCCCATGCCGCCTTCGCCGATGTCCCGCAGCACGCGGTACGGCCCGAATCGCTGGACGTCGTTCATTCCGGGGCAAGCCTACCGTCACTCGCGCCCGGAGCGCAGGAACGGGCCGCGGCTCAGCGCGCGGACCGGGCCGTGGAGGCGCCGGCCTGGAGTTCCTCCTCGACGCCAATGCGGCCCTGGCCACTGCCGGAGTGCGAGGACCCCGAGGTCCGGCTGCTGTCGCCCGTCGCCACGCGGCCCGGAGAGTGGGCGACCGGCGCGTCCCCGAACAGCCGCTTGAACAGGTCGCGGAGCTTCTCCGCCAGCTTCTCGAACGGCTTCGGCTGGGTTTTCCCAGACGCGGAGCCGTCCGGGGGGACGAAGCTGCACGAGACGTTGCCGGAGTGCCCGCCGCCGCCGCCCCTCACGCTGGAGCCGGAGGCGCAGGGCCGCGCACCGCCGTCGCGGTGATGGAAGTGGTCATCCTGGGGGCCCGGCGGAGACTTGCAGCCCTGGGCGCTGGTGCTGCTGCCCCGGCCACCGCCGAGGATGCTCTGTCCGGAGGCACGGTGGACGGCCGGAGGCGGGGTGGGCTGCTCGGGCTTCGGGGGGCTCGACAGCGGACGGTGGAGCTTCACGAAGCACCTCGGGCGGCGGAGTTCCTGGAACCATCATCGGCCCCAGCCCGCTCCGAGTTTCCTCAGATTCCAGGAAACCCGAAGTGGCGTCTGTAATGCAGCGCGTCACCGTCCAAAGGCAGACACCCCGCCGTTCCCGACTGGCCGCTACTCGCCACCGGGGAGGTCGCGCGGGGCCTTGTGGAGAACGGCGGGGTTCAACGTCCCCTTGGGCCAGCGGCCAGCGGGATGGATGCTCAAGGCCTCGTAGCGGGAACGGCCCACAGCGAGAAGCCAGGGGCGCCGGGGAGGGCGCGGAAGAAGATGTCTTCCCCCACGCGGGTGAAGGCAGCCGCCTCCATCGGAGACTTGTTCGCGGTCAGCGAATCCACCGCGCGGGTGCCCTGGACCGTTCCGTCCGTGACCCAGACATTGCCCTTCGCGGAGAACAGCAGACCGCCGGAGTCCAGCGCGATGAGCGGCGAATGAAACACATCCGGCCGGGTGAGACCGGAGGACAGACGCCGTGTGCCGCCCGCCGTGCCATCCGTCACCCACAGCTCCACGTCCCGAGGCGTCTGGACGCGGGCGCCCAGCGTCTGGGCGAAGTAGATGCGATGGCCCACCGTCACCGCGTTGCGCAGGCCCGGCACCGCCTTCGGATCATCCGCGTAGGGATTGGAGAGGACCGTGACGCCCTGCTTGAGGCCTCCGGCCAGCGGCAGCCGCCACAGCTTCAGGTAACGCGCGTCGTCGGTGAGCGTGAGCACCGTGACGGAGGAATCCACGACACCCAGCAGCCGGCCGTCCCGGCCGAACGCGTCCAGCCGCGCCGTGCCGGCCTCCGTCCCGTCCGTCTTCCAGACCTCCAGGCTGGGGCCGGCGTCGGTGAGGGTGAAGACCACCGTGCCGTCCACGACCTGGGGGACGCCCATGGACACGTCCCAGGACGCATCCAGCCGCTTCAACATCCGCGTCCCCGCGACGGTGCCGTCCGTCCGCCACAGCCGCGTGCCGTTCTCCGCGTCGCGGAGGACGAACAGCATCGAGTCCCCCACCTGCCGGGTCCACACGACCGTGCCCGTGTACAGCCCCGGGATGCCGAAGTCCTTGAGCTGGAACGTCCCGGCCGCCGTGCCGTCCGTGCGCCACAGCCGCACGGTCTCCTCGAAGTCCTCGGTGAGGAACACGCGGAGGCCGGAGGAGGGGAGCACCTCACCGGAGGTGCTGGTGAAGCGGCCAAAGTCCCGCAGCATGACCGTGCCGGCCGCGGTGCCATCCGAGCGCCACAGCTGCGTGAAGCCCTGGCCGTAGGGCGCGTGCCGGAAGAAGGACAGCGCGCCGTTGAGCTGCGTGAAATTGAACAGGTTCGAGTCCGCGGGCCCCGCCGCCAGGTCCTCGACGGGCCGGGTGCCCTCGGGGGTGCCATCGCTCACCCAGAGCTCCCAGCCCAGCTCCGGCTCGTACAGGTGGAAGAACAGCCGCGAACCCAGCGGCGTCATGCCGGTGATGCGCAGGCCCCCCAGCAGCGCGTTCGTCGGCTTGAACGCCTTCACCACGACGGTGCCCCCGGGTGTCCCGTCGCTCTTCCACAGCGCGATGCGCTGATCCTCCTCCTGCACCACGAAGTAGAGCGTGCCCGCGACGTTCGTCAGGAGGTCGGGACGGGGCTCCTTGTCCAGCTGCGTCCCCGGAGTCCGGCCGTCAGGGAGCACCTGTTTCACCTCCCGCGTGCCCCACGCGGCGTCCATCCGCGCCTGGACCTCCGCCACCTCCGGAGTCCTCCCGGAGTCCCCGGCCTCCGGTCCGGCACCGCACCCCATCAAGCTGCCCGCCGCCGCCACCGCGCACCACCACGACCTCGTCCGCATGTCCGCCTCCCTGCCCCCAGATGCGAGGAAGGTGCTGCGAGGTGGACACGCGTGAAGCTGCCCCGCGGGACAGGTCTGGTGCTCGAAAGCCGACGGAGAGCCGCTGGCTACGCGGGGACGGCGGGCGTGCCCGTGTGGGCATCCACGCCAATCACGTCCCGCACGGATGCGAAGCCGTCCCGGGTGAGCAGCGCGCCCAGCTCCGGGAGGATGCGGTCCACCATGCCCGGGCCCTCGTAGATGAAGCCCGTGTACACCTGCACCACGGTGGCGCCCGCGCGCAGCTTCTCGTAGACGTCCTGCGCGGTGAACACGCCGCCCACGCCGATGAGGGGCAGGGCGCCCCGGCTGCGCTGATAGGCGCGGCGGATGACGGCGTTGGCCAGCTCCCGCACGGGGGCGCCGGACAGGCCGCCGGCCTCCTTCGCGTGCTCGTGCTCGAAGGGGCGGGTGAGGGTGGTGTTGGTGGCGATGAGCCCGGACAGGCCGCGCTCCATGGCCACGTCCACCACTTCATCCACGGCCTCGGGCGTAAGGTCCGGGGCGATCTTCAGGAACAGCGGCGTGCCCGGAGCCACGGCCTCCATGCGCTCGCGCACCGCGAGCAGCAGCGCGGAGAGCTGCTCCGGCTCCTGGAGCTTGCGCAGGCCCGGCGTGTTGGGCGACGACGCGTTGACGACGACGTAGTCCCCCAGCGGCGCGAGCGCGTCCACGCACGCCACGTAGTCATCCACCGCGCGCTCCAGCGGCGTGTCCTTGTTCTTGCCGATGTTCACGCCCAGCGGGCCGGGCTTCCACGTGCGGCCCTTGAGGCGCTCCGCCGCGGTGGCCGCGCCGTGGTTGTTGAAGCCCATGCGGTTGATGACCGCGCGGTGCTCCGGCAGCCGGAACAGGCGCGGCTTCGGGTTGCCGGGCTGGGGCTTCGGCGTGACGGTGCCAATCTCCACCGCGGAGAAGCCGCAGGCGAACAGCCCGTCCACGGCCTCCGCGTCCTTGTCCAGCCCGGCGGCGAGCGCCACCGGGTGGGCGAACTTCAGCCCCGCCAGCTCCACGGACAGGTCCATGGGAGCGCGGCGCAGCGTGTGCTCGCGCATGGCGCGGCAGCGGGCGTTCCACTTCCCCAGGGCCGCGAGCCCCGTCATGCCCAGCCGGTGCGCGGGCTCCGGGGCCAGGCTGAACAGCAATGCGCGAGTCAGGCCGTACATGCGTCAGGCCGGGATGAAGGACGCCTCACGCGCCCACGCCAGCGCCTGGTCCACCTGCTCGGTGGAGAGCAGGCCGTTGGACTCGACGATTTCAATCTCCCGCCGCATGTCCGTCTCCAGCAGGTAGGGGCCGTCCGTGTTGATGGTGAACTTCACCTTGCGGTCCCAGAACGTCTGCATGATGTGCTTGAGCTCCTGCAGGTCCGACACCGCCTTGGTGTGGATGTTGGAGGTCGGGCACAGCTCCAGCGTGATGTTGTTCTCGCGCAGGACCTTCATCGCGGACTCGTCGTACGCGGCGCGGATGCCGTGGCCGATGCGGTGGGGCTTGAGCTTCTCCACCGCCGACATCAGGCCATTGGCGCCCGTGCCAGCCGTCTCGCCGGTGTGCACGGTGCACTTGAGCCCCGCCTTGCGCGCGCGGGCGTAGAGGTCCTCGTACTCCGACAGCGAGGCCTTGTGCTCCATCGCATCGCGCTCCGTGCCGGCCAGGTCGATGCCGTACACGCCGCGCGAGCGGTACTTGATGGCCTTCTCCACGATGATGCTGTTGAGCCGGTGGTCGAACTCGCGGGCCAGGCAGAAGATGAGCCCCACCTTCACGCCGTACTCCAGCGTCGCGCGGTCCATGCCCCGCAGCGCCGCGTGGATGATGTGGTCCAGGTCCAGCTCGCTGGAGAGGTTGCGCTTCATCGGGTTGAAGCGCAGTTCAATCTGAGTGACGCGGCTGCCCCGGTACTCCTTGCCAATCACCTCGTAGACGGAGCGCTCGATGGCGCTGGGAGAGGATTGGATCTTCTCCGTCCAGGTGTGGAGGATCTTCAGGTAGTCGTCGAGGCTGCCCACCTTGCCCGGACGGGAGGTGATGAGCTCGACGAAGTCGAAGTAGTTCTTGACGGGGAGCTTGAAGCCCTGCTGGTGGGCAATGGACCACAGGATGTGCGGGGCCACCGCGCCACCCACGTGGATGTGGAGGTCAATGAGGTCGCGAACCATGGCGGCATGTATGCACAGCCACGGCCACGCGTAAAGCTATCGGCGCAGCAGCACGTAGACGGCGCCGGCTCCGCCGTCCTGCGGGCGTGCGGTGGAGAACGCCAGCACCATCCGCTCCAGCCGCTTCTGCGACAGCAGGTCCCTGACCGCGTCCTTGAGCACCGGGATCTGGTCCTTGGAATTCAAACCGCGCCCGTGGACGATGAGCACGCAGCGGCGCTTGGCCCGGCGGCTGTCGGACAGGAAGCGCTCCACGGTGGCCTGGGCCTCCTTCTGCGTCTTGCCGTGGAGGTCCAGCCGGTCCTGCACGGAGAAGTCACCCCGGCGCAGCGAACGCAGCAGGTTGGGGTCGGTGCCGGGGGAGGCGCCCTCGAAGGACGTGTCCGAGCCGGTGAAGGACAGGGGCCCGTCCACCGCGACCAGGTCGGAGAGCTGCGCGAGCGCCTCCGCGTTGTCGTCGATGATTTCCGGCAGGCGCGGGTTCGTCTTGGGGGCCTCACCGCGGTTCGTGATCTGCTGCACGCCGTCCATGGCGGAGAAGAAGAGGCCCACGTCGTCGTCCTCCGGCCGGGCCTTGGGGGCCTTCGTGGGCTTCTGCACGGCGGCCTTCTTCTTCGCGGTCTCCGCGGCGGCGGCGGCAGCCGCCTTCTCCTGCTTCTCCTGGTCCTGGAGCGTCTTGATGGCGGACTTGAACGGGTTGTTCTGGAACTCCGCTTCCTTCTTCTTCGGGGGACGCTGGCTCATGGGATTCCTGTCTTCTAACCCGGGCTACAGGCCGCGCAGCCTGCGGATTTCCTCGTAGGCGTCGCGGACGGCCTGGAACCGGCGTGCGGCCTGCTCGGCGGCCTTGGGTGCGAGGTGGCTGGCCTTGTCCGGGTGGAAGCGGGCGGCGAGCTTGCGGTAGGCGCTCTTCACCTCCGCGTCGGTGGCGTCCGGCGGCAGGCCCAGGGTGGCGTAGTGGGCGGTGGCGTCGCCCAGGTGTTGTTCGGCCAGGGACTGGACCTTGGCGTCCGGGACGTCCAGGCCCTCGGCCATGCGCTTCAGGGCCTCTCGCTCCGAGCGCTGGAGGGGCCCGTCCGCGAGCGCCATCTCATAGAGCGCGTCGAGCAGGCGGAGCCGTTCGGCTGAAGGCAGGGAGTCCAGGCAGGAGGCGAGGGCAGCGGGGGCGTCCAGGGTGGCGGGGCGGCTGAGGAAGTCCTTGAGGTAGCCGCGCACGCACTGGACGGTGTGGGCGTCGGCGCGGAGGACCTCCTCGAAGTAGCGGCGGACCTCGCGGACCTCCTCTCTGCGCATGTCGCCGTCGGCGCGGGCCACGTCCACGAAGAGGGCGGTGATGTCGCGGTCGAGCGGGTCCTCGTCCGGGGTCTGGACGATGGGGAACTCGCCCGGGCCCTGGGCGAGGGGAGCCTGCCGGGGCGGCGGTTCGAAGGAGGCCGGGAAGTCGCTGAAGATTTCGGGGAAGTCCGGGGGCGCGGCGTGCTGTTCGTCGAAGTAATGGCCCACGGCCGTGCCCGCGATGAGCGCGAGCACGATGGCCCAGGGCCCGCCGATGAGGAGGCCGGCCATGAGACCCAACATCGCCCCGAGAACTTTTCCCGCGCCCATGCCTTCGCTTCGCTCCCTTGTGCCGGGCCAGTCTTGCATAAGGTGGCGCTCATGACGGCTCAGTTGATTGACGGCAAGGCAGTGGCGGCGCGCGTGCGGGCGGAGATCAAGGAGGAGGTGGTGCGCCTGAAGGCGGAGCGCGGCATCACCCCGGGGCTCGCCGTGGTGCGCGTGGGAGAGGACCCGGCGTCGAAGATCTACGTGACGGGGAAGAAGAAGGCCGCCGAGGAGGTGGGCTTCAACTCCTGGGAGCACCACCCGGACGAGACCATCACCCAAGAGGAGCTGCTGGCGCTGGTGCACCGGCTGAACGAGGACCCGGCCGTGCACGGCATCCTGGTGCAGCTGCCCCTGCCCAAGCACATCGACGCGGACACCATCATCGCGGCGGTGAAGCCGGAGAAGGACGCGGACGGCTTCCACCCGATGAACGCGGGCAACCTGCTCCTGGGCCGCCCGGCGACGCGCGCGTGCACGCCGTACGGAGTGATGCGGCTGCTGGAAGAGGTCGGGTGCAATCCGGCCGGCAAGCGCGCGGTGGTGGTGGGCCGCAGCAACATCGTGGGCAAGCCGCAGGCGCTGATGCTGCTCCAGAAGGACGCGACGGTGACGGTGTGTCACCGCAAGAGCGACCTGCCGTCGGAGGTGGCCCAGGCGGACATCCTGGTGGTGGCGGTGGGCGTGCCGGAGCTGGTGAAGGGCGCGTGGATCAAGCCCGGCGCGGTGGTGATTGACGTGGGCATGAACCGCAAGGCCGACGGCAAGCTGGTGGGTGACGTGGAGTTCGCCGCCGCGGCGGAGCGCGCGTCGTTCATCACACCGGTGCCCGGTGGCGTGGGCCCGATGACCATCGCGATGCTGATGAAGAACACGCTGGAAGCGGCTCAGCGCGCTGGGAAGTAGGCCGGAACTCCGGGCCTCCCTGTCTCATGTGAAGACAGGGAGGTGGAGAGGGTGCCGCTAGTTGCCGAGTGCGGCGACGAGCGCGATGACGGCCGGGATGCCGAGGCAACTGAGCACCAGGACGGCCGCGACGGTGATCACCGCAACCTTGGTGAGGCTCGTCTTGCCCAGGCGCTTGTGGGCCTCGTTGATCTGGAGCTTGCGCAGGTCTGCCTCGGGCCGCAGGCGCGCGAGCTCCGCGAGGAACTGCTGGAAGCTGGCGGTCCGAACCGCGACCATCCAGACCTCGGTGCGTCGCTTCCCGTCGGGAGTGCGCCACGAGAACAGGAACTGATCGGGTTGACTCTTCACCACACCGGTCAGTGACTTGACGTCGTACGCGACCGCATAGAAACCATCGATGCTGGCGACTGGGAACGACTCGTCAATCCCGGGTCCGACCCGGCCCTTGCTCTGCCTGCGCAGCGTGGTTTCCGTCAGCGTGTAGAGCGGTCCGATGTTTCCGTCGCGTTCATCGTGCTGGACCATGAGTTGTCTCGTTCTTCTCCTGGATGAGGGCGCCGTGTATACGCGAACGCCGCGTCCACCCTCCACACGTTCTCAAGGTTTCCTCCGATGACGGGCCATCTGCTGACCTGGGCTGTTCTTCCTTTGAACTCAAAGGTAGGACTCGAGGCTGTCGCCGCGGCACTCGCTGACTTCAATCCAAGACTTGAAGGTCAGACCCTCCGCATCTCTGATTTCTTCCATGTCCGGGTCGCTGCCACGCAGGTTCCCAGCCGGTTGGATTGGAGCTACGCGTCGAGCACGGCGCCCATTGGCACGACGAGCGTGGAGATCCTCGCACCCCACGAGGGCTGGCTTGGCCGGAACACTTCGCCGGAACTCATGTCTGCGATGGGCTTCAAGGGGTTGAGCGCATCCATCACGGCGGATCGCTATCTCCAGCTCACCGCGATGGTGTGCAAGCTCGCCGCGCTTGTGACCGCCGTAATCCAGCCCCTGGCCGGCTACATGGCTTTCCCCATCGGCGCCTTCGTTGCCGATGCAAAAGACTACATCGCGAAATTGAACCCCGGACCCCTCTGGACGTATCATCTGGGTCGTGCTTCCGGGTGGATTGAAAGCTCAGGCCTTGTTGGTTTCGGGTTACCTGAGATTGCGATGCCCATGGACCCGTCGCGACAGGAACTCTTTGAGTCAACTGCCTACGCGGTCATGCAGGCGATGATTTCGAATGGACCGTTGCCTTTGGGCACGGTGTTCGGGTCGCAGGCCGGCGAGTTCCGGGTCGAGGCGGAGCTGTCTGGCGCGGTTTGGCTCCAGCCCACGAAACCCGTGCCCGGGCTGGAGGCGGCCGCTCATGCCCGGGCGTGCGTGGGGCGAAAGCGCGCGCTGGCTGCGCTGATCGGCCCGCATAGTCACTACCATCTTGCCCGCGGCGCGCAGCACGGCGCGCAGGAGCATTTCTTCCTTAACGGTGAGTGCTACGCGATGACCAACGGCGTGAGTGATGTTGCTCAGCCGGGTGGAAGCCCAGAAGACCAGAACACCCACGTCGAGCTGGTGGTGCACGCGGGGCGGTTGGGGGCCTGGGCAGGCAATGTGCTCGCATGGGCAGGTCAGAGCTTCCACGCCCACGACGGTGCTCGGCCGTTCCGTGCGTTCGACCGGTTTGTCCTGCCCGCACCGATGCAAGGGATTGCCGCGGTCATGTTCTGGCCGTTCGGCCACCTGCAGCCGGAACCCACCCGCCGTGTCGAGCTTTGGGTATTGCTCCCACTGACCACGGAAGAGCTGCGGCAGTTCCGCGCGAACCCAGAATCCCAGGGCCAATGGATTGAAGATCGTGAGACCCGACGAGACATTCATCTTGTCGAGCAGCGATGGGATGCCCTGGCCACGAACGAGGGCAGGAAATAGATCAAGGGGGCTGGGCGAAACGCAATTGACCCGACCCTGCGGCGAATCTACGCTGGCATCCGCAAAGTACTGGGGGATTGGAGCTTCGCCTCAAACTCCAGACATCGGCGCTGAAGGAGTCCGCAATGAAGTGTGCCCTTCACAACTTGGACCGCTGCTTGTTCTGCGTCTGGTTGGCGCCGAAGTTGAACCAGCAGGTCGAGTTCGTGGAGGAGCCGCCCCGGGAAGGCGGCTATGACGATGACGAAGACGAGGAGGAGGTCCCCGAGTCTGGGGGCGGCTTCGTCCTGCAGCCCTTCGTCAAACGTCCCCGCCGACGCCAGCCGCGCCCCATCAGCCATGGCGGCGAAGGGCTCATCCAAGCGACGCTGGCTGCAAAGTACGGCACGGAGGGCAATCTCAAGGAAAAGCTCGACCCCGGCACGCGGGACAAGATCGCGGGAGATCTTGTGGAGGAGGCCTTGCTGCCGGGCGTCTCGGAGGCAGTCGAGCGGGTCTTCGGCCGGTGGGTGAGTTCGACCTGTACCATCTACACGAACGTTGAGGTCTACCCTGTCAATGCCGGCAGCATCCTCCTGGGCGGCAACCTCGCCGAGCTGGACTTCATGGTGGTGGACAACAGGCGGCGCGTCAGGGCGCTGGTCAGCGCGAAGCTGAATTCGGCCCAATGCAACTTCGCGACGGACCGGGAGCACCTGAGAAAGATCGCGGAAGGGATACGCCATCGCTCCATCAGCTCCTTGACCCAGAAACAGCAAGCGGAACTCACCGCGAGCCTGTTCGAAAACCGGGAGGTCCCTCCAACGCTCGCGGGCTTTCGGGCCATCTTCCAGCGCCCTCAAAAAGTACGTCCCATCACCCAGGATCTGGAGATTGATTTGGACGTCCGCGGGCTCAATCCCGATTTGATACCTGTCTGGAAGGGCTCGGCGCGTGAGCCCTACTGCCCCTGCATGGCGTGCCGAGGCCCACGGCGACTGGTCAACGTCGGGACCAGCAAGGACGGCAGGCTTCCACCCGTGCACATCATGATAACAGACACGGCTGAGACGATCCGTAAGCGGAGTGACAAAGCCTACGAGGCGTTCAAGAAAGCCAAAGAGAATGGGAAGCGGTGACGTGTCCGGAAGCACCGTGCCGGTGGTGCGCTCGTAGGCCGTGAGGTCCTTCTCCGCCAGCTCCACTCGCACCGCATCCAGGATGACCCTGTTGAGTGCTCAAGAAAGGCCTGTGCGAGGACGGCGCAACTGGTTCTTCCAAGCCAGCGTGCGTTCCACGACCCAGCGATAGCGCCCCAGTCGCTCCTTGGACTCGACGCCTGGACGCGCGATGCGAGCGACGATGCCTCGCAGGCGCAGCCCCTGCCGTTTCTTTCCGGAGGCATAGGCTTTGTCGGCGTGCAGCTTGGTGGGGCGCAGTCTTCGCTGTCCCGAAGGCATCCTCACCGCAGGCACGGAGTCGATGAGTGGGAAGAGTTCGTGCATGTCGTGGACGTTGGCGGCCGTCACGGACTCGGTGAGCGGCAGTCCTGAAGCTGTTGCCACACGCCGGCCCGGGTCCATTCCTCCAACCTGCGCCAGGCTGTCATGCCCGACAGGCCGAACTGCTTGCGAGGCAGCATCTCCCAAGGGATGCCGCTCCTCAGCACGAAGACGATGGCCTCCAGCGCCGCCGGTCGTCCGCACGAGGGCGGCCCATCTTCTCTCTTGGGCCGAGGCGGAGGCCGCAGCGGCGCCACGCGCTGCCAGAAGGCGTCGGGGACGAGTTCACGGACCATGTCCCCCAAGCGGAGGACGCCCCTGCTAACGGCCAGCCCAGCCATGACTTTCGTTAGGTGCTGTTGGAGTCCTATTTGGCAGTGCACTTGAGCGCGTTGCACTGCGCTGACGAGCAAACGGCAGTCCACCATCTTCCTTCGCCTTGGGACGGACCTGACGGAAGATGCGGGCATGGGTCCGGCCTTGCACCGATGCGCAGTGGGCGGGGCCGCGCTGGGACTGCTGCTGCTCGCGTCCTCCGCGCGTGCCCAGGACGCCACGCCCCTGCCCACGTTCTCCCTGGAGCGGCTGGATCCGAACCCGGGCCTGGGGCCGTTGGCGCTCGGGAACGGTGAACTGCTGGCGCCTGGGGCGGTGCGCGTCTCCCTGATGGCGCACTACCAGCGGTCGCCGCTGCGGATCCCGAACGGATTGCTGGAACCCTCGCTCGTCCTGTCCCGGACCACCGGAGTGGTGTCGTTAGCCGTCGGCGTGCTGTCCTGGCTGGAGCTTCAGGCCCAGCTTCCTGGGGTCATTCACCAGAGCGGTGCGGACCTGAGCACCTCGCTGTCCATCGCCTCGCCTTCACGCAGCGGGCTGGGGGCGCCGCGGATCGCGGCCCGACTGGGATTGCTGGGGACCTCCGCCCCCGAGGCCTTCCACCTGGCCCTCGACCTGGACGTCCGGTTGCCCGTGGGTGGTTCGGGCGCGCTCGCTCGTGACCAGGGTGTTCGCGGCCAGGGGCGGCTCATGATGGGCAAGCGTTGGGGCCTCGTGGCACCGGCGCTGGAACTGGGTGTGCTCCTGCGTCGCGCGGTGTCGGGCTCCGACGTGGAGCGCATCAACGGCGTGGGCAATGAGCTGCGGGCCGGGATAGGGCTCACGGTGGGTTACGCCCTGCGCGCGGAGGTGTCCGCGCTCGGCGCGTATTCCTGGCGACAGCAACGCGTCAGCGGCGAGTTGCTGGGCGGCCTTCGCTATGCACCCGTCCGGCCCTGGGAGTTCTTCGCCCTGGGCGGGGCGGGTCTGGGCTCGGAGCCGGGGTCGCCTCGCTTCCGGGTGCTCGCGGGATTGGCTTTGCTCTTCGACAAGCCGCCGCCTCCGCCACCAGAGGACATCGTCTACGAGATCGTCCAGGGCCTGCCTCGTGCTCCCGCCGAACCGCAGCTCGAGCCTGAACCCACGCCCTCCGAACCCCCGCCTCCCGAGCCTGCGAGGGACGTGTCAGTCACCGAAACCGACACGGATGGAGACGGTGTCGTGGACGTGCTGAACGCCTGCATCCATGAGCAGGGAACCCGGGAGCACGGCGGCTGCCCCGAGTCCAGCGACCCGCTCGTCACGCTGACCCGCGAGCGCCTTGTCCTCCACGGCCAGGTCTTCTTCGAGGTCGGCGCGACGACGCTGCCGGGCCGTTCACGCGTGCTGGATGAGGTGGCGCGCGTGCTCCTGGAACATCCGGAAGTAGAGCGCGTCGTCATCGAAGGGCACACGGACGCCGAAGGCTCCTCCACCTCCAATCAGCGCCTGTCCCTGGCCCGCGCGGAAGCCGTACGCGACTACCTCCTGCGAAAGGGCGTCCCGGCCCACCGGCTGGATGCCCGAGGCCTCGGTGCGCGCCGGCCCGCGAGCTCCAATGGAACGCAGTCAGGCCGAGGCGAGAACCGCCGCGCGGAGCTGCTGTTGATCCTGGGTGCTCCCGCTTCGGACCGCTCCATCCCCGCGACTCCGCCTCAGTAATAACGCCAAGACACGGCTATAGTGTCCGCAGTACACTATGGCCGGACGCGGGAGGCCGGGATATGGTGAGTCGCGAGGAGCGCATCGCTGGAGGACTGTATGGGTTGCTCATCGGAGACGCGCTTGGGGTGCCCTATGAGTTCCACCGGCCGGAGGTGATTCCGTCTCCAGAGGTCATCGAATACGGCCCACCGCCGGGCTTCGACCGCGCGCATGATCGCGTCCCACCGGGGACGTGGTCGGACGACGGCGCGCATGCGCTGTGCCTGCTGGATTCGCTGACACATCAGAAGCGGCTGGATTGCGAAGACCTGGGCCGGCGGCTGGTGAACTGGCAGGACTGGGGCTACCTCGCCGTGGAGGGTGACGTGTTCGACGTGGGCATCCAGACCAGCACGGCCCTGCGCCGGCTGCGCGAGGGCACGCCCGCGATGCTCGCGGGTCCCAATGGCACCATGGACAACGGCAATGGCTCACTGATGCGTGTCCTGCCATTGGCCCTCTGGCATCAGGGCAAGGATGCCGCTCTTGTCTCGGACGCCATGGCGCAGTCGCGCGTGACGCACGGTCACGTGCGCGCCCAGGTGTGCTGCGCGCTGTACTGCCTCTGGGCCCGCCGCATCCTGGAGGGCGCTGCGGATCCCTGGGCCGAAGCCGTGGCCACCTTCCGAGGCCTGTACGCGGAGGGCTCTCCAGCGCGGGAGGAATTGGAAGCCCACATCCGCCCGGACGACCCGGCACCCGGAACGGGCGGAGGCTACGTCGTGGACTGCCTGCGCTCCGCTCGTGCCTGCGTGGCGAACGGCAAGTCCTACGAAGAGGTCGTCAAATCCGCCATCCGGCTGGGCCACGACACGGACACCACGGCTTGCGTGGCGGGCGGCATCGCGGGCCTCATCCACGGCCTGAACGGCATTCCGCACCGCTGGCGCTCACAACTGCGCGGACAGGAGCTGGTGGAGCCGCTGCTGGAGCGGCTCATGAAGTCCCTGGGCTGAAGTCCTCAGTCCGGGAAGATTTCGAGCACGTCCTTCAACATCGCCGCGCCCGTGCCCCGGGCGCCCTGCTCACCGTTGATGACGGTGTTCACGCCGTGCAGGTCGCTGCGGAACACCGCGCCCATCTCCATCGCGCCCAGCCGGGCCAGGGGATGGGACGCGTCCACGGCGGTGGGCCGCACGCTCCACTCCCACCGGTCCGCGCCCAGGGGCTCGCCGCGTGCCAGCAGCAGCACCTGGCCGCCCCTCGCCTTCGCCGCGTCCAGCTGTGCGCGCGTCACGCCGCGCATGCCCGTCACGGACACGTCCTTCAGCGCCGTGGGCACGCGCATCACCGCGTTGGCCAGGATGACCAGCTTGCCCGCCGAGTCCCAGCCGTCCACGTCCAGCGTGGGGTCCGTCTCCGCGATGCCCAGCGCCTGCGCCTCCGCCAGCGCGGCCTCGTACGTCTTGCCCTCCGCCATGCGGCACAGCAGCAGGTGGCTGGTGCTGTTGAGCACGCCCTCGAACCGGCCCAGCTTCCCGAGCGCCAGATCCCGGCGGCCCACGTTCACCAGCGGCATGGACGCGCCCACCGCGGCGCTGAAGCGCAGGGGAGGGCGGCCCGGCGACTCCAGGTCGCTCAGGCCCGCCAGCTCCTGGAACCCCAGCACCAGCGGTCCCTTGCTCGCGAGCACCGCCGCCATGCCTCTCGACAAGGCATCCCGCGTGATGTCCAGGCCAGGCTGTCCGTCCTTGAAGCTCGTGGGCGTGGCCTCCAGCAAGAGGTCCGCCTTCACCTCGCGCACCAACTGGCACCCGCTCATCCCCGGGCGGCCCACCACCGGCAGCGATGCCACCGAGTGCTTCGCCCGCTTCACCGCCAGCACCGCCGCCACGTCCAGCCCGTTCGGCGACACCGCCGCGCCGCCCGAGTCCGCCAGGCCCACCGGCAACAGCTCCAGCCGGTAGCGCTCCATCAGGAGCGACGCGCGCGACTGGAGGATCTCCAGCAGCGGCACGCCCACGTTGCCCAGGCCCGTGAGCACGAAGCGCACCGTGCGGACGGCGCGCGGGTTCATGGTGCGAAGGCCTCGCGCACGCCGTCGCGGCGCAGCGTGAAGAGCATCCACACCGCCACCGGCACGCCGATGAAACACCCCGGCGTCAGCGTGTACATCGCGCAGATGGCGCCCACCGTCGCCAGGCCGTAGCCCTTGAGGTTCATCGCGTTCCACGCGCCCCAGATGGCCAGCAGCCCGCAGAGGATGCCGCCCAGGATGGCCAGCGAGAAACCCGTCGTGAACTCCAGCGTCACCGGCGCCTGTCCCGGCGTCCCGAAGGGCGAGGCCACCTTCAGCGCCGCCAGCGTCGCGCCCAGCAGGCTGAACGCGACGTGCAGCACGCCGACGATGAGCAGGAAGAAGGCCGGGAAGCGCACGATCTGGAAGATCTTGAGGCGCGGATCGCCCGGCGACAGCTGCGGACCCGGGCCGCTCATGACCGCCCCTTCAGCGCGCCCACGATCATCCGCGTCGCGGGGGACTTGTTCAGCGTGTAGAAGTGGATGCCCGGCACGCCGCGCGACAACAGCTCCATGCACTGCACCGTGGCGTGCGCCACGCCCAGTTGCACGACGGCGTCCGGCTGGTCCTTCACGCGCTCCATCTGGAGCGCCAGCCGCATGGGCACCGTCGCGCCGCACATGCGCGTGAAGCGCTGCACCTGCTCGTAGTTGGTGATGGGCATGATGCCGGGGACGATGGGGACGTTGATGCCCACCCGCCGCGCCCGCTCCACGAAGTCGAAGTAGAAGGCGTTGTCGAAGAAGAGCTGCGTCACCACGAAGTCCATCCCCGCATCCACCTTGGCCTTCAGGTGTTTGAGGTCGTCCTCGCGAGACGCCGTCTCCACGTGGCCCTCCGGATAGCACGCACCCCCGATGCAGAAGTTGAAATCCTCTTCTCGGACGAATCGGACCAGCTCCTCCGCGTAGCGGAAGCCCCCGGGCACCGGCTCGAACGTCGTCTGGCCCTGCGGCGGGTCCCCGCGAAGCAGGAGCACGTTCTCGATGCCTGCCGCGTCGAGCCGGCGCAGCACGTCACGAAGCTCGTCGCGGGTGTGCCCCACGCAGGTCAGGTGCGCCATCGCCTCGATGCCGGTCTGCTGCTTGATGTGCGTGACCAACTCCACCGTCCGGTCGCGCGTGCTCCCGCCCGCCCCGTACGTCACCGACACGAACCCCGGCTCCAGCGGCGCAAGCTCCTCCACCGTGCGCAGGAGCGAGGCCACGCCCGCGTCCGTCTTGGGAGGAAAAAACTCGAAGGAGAAGCTTGGCCGGGAGGGATTGAGGCAATTGCGAATCTTCATGTCGGGAGGAGTTTAGTCCCTTCCGCGTCGGCCTTGATCGGAGAAGGTGCGCCGCTATAGTCCGCGCCGTTTCGCCACCCCCCTTTCCCTGCCCATGGAGAAGTCAATGACCCGGCGTACGCCCCTCAACGAGGCCCACCGCAAGCTTGGGGCCCGCATGGTCGACTTCGTGGGTTGGGACATGCCGGTGCAGTACTCGTCCGTCATCGCCGAGCACGAGGCCGTGCGCAACGCCGTCGGCCTGTTCGACGTCTCCCACATGGGGGAGATCGAGTTCAACGGCCCCGGCGCGCTGGAGACCGTGAACCGGCTCATCTCCAACGACCTGGCCCGCTGCCAGGACGGCCAGGCCGTCTACGCGGGCCTGCTCAACGACCTGGGCGGCTTCGTGGACGACGTCGTCGCCTACCGCTTCAGCCCCGAGCGCATCCTCATCTGCGTCAACTCCAGCAACCGCGAGAAGGACTTCGCCTGGATGAAGGCGCGCGCGGAAGGCGTCACCCCCGTGGACCGCGGGGACGAGTACGCGCAGATCGCCGTCCAGGGCCCCAAGGCCGTGGGGCTGGTGCAGCGCCTGACGAAGGCGGACCTGTCCCAGGTGGGCACCTACCGCTTCACGGAAGGGGAGGTGGCCGGTGTGAAGTCCATCATCTCCCGCACGGGCTACACCGGTGAGGACGGCTTCGAGCTGTATTGCGCCACCGGCGACGCCGTGAAGCTCTGGGACGCGCTCCTGGAGGCCGGGCAGCCGGACGGGGTGAAGCCCTGTGGCCTGGGCGCCCGCGACTCGCTGCGCACGGAGATGAAGTACGCGCTCTACGGCAACGACATCGACGAC
Source organism: Corallococcus macrosporus (assembly GCF_017302985.1). Classification (NCBI taxonomy): domain Bacteria; kingdom Pseudomonadati; phylum Myxococcota; class Myxococcia; order Myxococcales; family Myxococcaceae; genus Corallococcus; species Corallococcus macrosporus. The sequence goes on along the minus strand of NZ_JAFIMU010000015.1, from coordinate 66,587 downwards.
GCGCACACCGCCCTGGAGGCGGGCCTGGGCTGGATCGTCAAGCTGGACAAGGCGGGCGGCTTCATCGGCAAGGACGCGCTCGTGGCGCAGAAGGCCGCGGGCATCCCGCGCAAGCTCGTGGGCTTCGAGCTCACCGGCGCCGGCATCCCGCGCCACGGCTACCCCATCCTCAAGGACGGCGTGCGCGTGGGTGAAGTCACCAGCGGCACGCAGGGCCCCTCGGTGAAGAAGCCCATCGGCATGGGTTACGTGCCCACGAACCTGGCCACCGAAGGCTCCACCTTCGACGTGGAGATCCGCGGCCGCGCCGTGCCCGCGGTCGTCGTGAAGACCCCCTTCCTCAAGAAGTCCTGATTCCCTCCCGTTCGCACCCGTTGCGAGGAGCCGCCTCCATGTCTGACAACATCCCGCAGGACCTGAAGTACACGAAGGAGCACGAGTGGGCCCGCACCACGGGCAAGACCATCGTGGTCGGTGTCACGGCCCACGCCCAGGAGTCGCTGGGTGACGTGGTCTACGTGGAGCTGCCCAAGCTGGGCGCCACCATCACCGAGGGCAAGAACTTCGGCGTCATCGAGTCCACCAAGGCCGTGTCGGACCTCTTCGCGCCCATCACCGGCACGGTGGTGAAGGTGAACGACGAGCTGACGAACAACCCCTCCCTCATCAACTCCGACCCGTACGGGCAGGGGTGGATCGTGGAGGTCGAGCCCTCGGACGCCGGGCAGGTAGGCAAGCTGCTGGACGCCGCCGCCTATGGGGCGCTGCTGAAGTAGCCACCCCGCGAACGCAAGAAGTCGCGCGTCCCGGTTGTTAGAGACGCTCCATGGGGCGCCGAGCCCGCTCGGACGCCGACCTTCTTGACGCACCTCACGCGAGCCCTTCCGACCATGTCCCTCAACTGGAAGTACCAGGAGTCCTTCGCCGGCCGGCACATCGGCCCTGAGACGCCTGAAGTGAAGCAGATGCTGTCCACGCTGGGCGTCACCTCGCTCGATGCCTTCATCGAGAGCGCCGTGCCCCCCGCCATCCGCTCCCAGGAGCCCCTGCGCCTGCCCGCCGGCCGCGGCGAGAACGAGGTGCTGGCGCAGCTGGAGGCCATCGCGGCGAAGAACCAGGTGTTCCGGTCCTTCATCGGCATGGGCTACAGCGACACCCACGTCCCCAACGTCATCCTGCGCAACATCTTCCAGAACCCGGGCTGGTACACCCAGTACACGCCCTACCAGGCGGAGATCGCCCAGGGCCGGCTGGAAGCGCTGCTCAACTTCCAGACGATGGTGACGGACCTCACCGGCATGGAGGTGGCGAACGCCTCCCTGCTGGACGAGGGCACCGCCGCGGCGGAGGCCATGGCGCTGGCCATGCACGCCAAGGGCGACGGCACCGGCGGCGCGTTCTTCGTCTCCGACGCCTGCCACCCGCAGACGGTGGACGTGGTGCGCACGCGCGCCATCCCCCTGGGCGTGGAGGTCGTCGTGGGCGACCACCGCACGGTGGACCTGTCCGCGAAGAAGTTCTTTGGCGCGCTGGTGCAGTACCCGGCCACGGACGGCGTGGTGCACGACTACCGCGCCTTCGGTGAGAAGGTGCACGCGGCGGGCGGCCTGTTCGTCGTCGCGGCGGACCTGCTGGGCCTCACGCTGCTCACGCCCCCGGGCGAGTTCGGCGCGGACGCGGTGGTGGGCAGCGCGCAGCGCTTCGGCGTGCCGCTGGGCTACGGCGGCCCGCACGCCGCCTTCTTCGCCACGAAGAACGCCTACACCCGCGTGATGCCGGGCCGCCTCATCGGCGTGTCCGAGGACTCGCAGGGCCGGCCCGCGCTGCGCATGGCGCTGCAGACGCGCGAGCAGCACATCCGCCGTGAGAAGGCCACGAGCAACATCTGCACCGCGCAGGTGCTACTGGCCGTGATGGCCGGCATGTACGCCGTCTACCACGGGCCGGAAGGGCTCAAGGCCATCGCGGAGCGCGTGCACGGGCTCACGGTGGTGCTGTCGCGGGGCCTGGCGAAGCTGGGCTTCAAGCCCAAGCACGACCAGTTCTTCGACACGCTGCGCGTGGAGCTGACGCCGCCGCAGGTGCGCGGGGTGCTGGCCGCCGCGGAAGCCGCGAAGATGAACTTCCGTCGCATCGACGAGAAGACGCTGGGCCTGGCGCTGGACGAGACGACGCGCCCGAGCGACGTGCAGGACATCCTCGCGGCCTTCATCCAGGGCGCGAACAAGTCCGCGGCCCCGGTGAACCTGGACGAGGTCGCCGAGGGGCTGGAGAGCCCGCTCGCCCCCGAGCTGCGCCGCACGAGCGCGTACCTCACGCACCCGGTCTTCAACCGCTACCACTCCGAGACGGAGATGCTGCGGTACGTGCGCCGGCTGGAGGCGAAGGACCTGTCCCTCACGCACTCCATGATTCCGCTGGGCAGCTGCACCATGAAGCTCAACGCCACCGCGGAGATGATCCCGGTGACGTGGCCCCAGTTCAGCAAGCTGCACCCGTTCGCGCCCACGTCGCAGGCGGCCGGCTACAAGGTCGTCTTCGAGCAGTTGGAGAACGCCCTGTCGCAGGTGACGGGCTTCGCCGGGTGCTCGCTGCAGCCCAACGCGGGCAGCCAGGGTGAGTACGCGGGCCTGCTGGTGATTCGCGCCTACCACCAGGCGCGCGGGCAGGGGCACCGCGACGTGTGCCTCATCCCGTCCTCCGCGCACGGCACCAACCCGGCCTCCGCGGTGATGGCGGGCTACCGCGTCGTCGTCACCAAGTGCGACGAGAACGGCAACATCGACCTGGGCGACCTGCGCGCCAAGGCGGACGAGCACAAGGACAAGCTCGCCGCGCTGATGGTGACGTACCCGTCCACGCACGGCGTGTTCGAGGAGGAGATCCGCGAGATCTGCTCCACCATCCACGAGCGCGGCGGCCAGGTGTACATGGACGGCGCCAACCTCAACGCGCAGGTGGGCCTCACCGCGCCGGGCCTCGTCGGCGCGGACGTCTGCCACATCAACCTGCACAAGACGTTCTGCATCCCGCACGGCGGTGGCGGCCCGGGCATGGGCCCCATCTGCGTGGCGCCCCACCTGGTGAAGTTCCTCCCCGGACACCCGGTCATCCAGACGGGCGGCTCGGACGCCATCGGCGCCATCTCCGCGGCGCCGTGGGGCAGCGCCAGCATCCTGCTCATCTCCTGGATGTACGTGCAGATGATGGGCGGCGAGGGCCTGACGCAGGCCACGAAGCTGGCCATCCTCAACGCCAACTACGTCGCGGAGCGGCTCCAGCCGCACTACCCGGTGCTGTACCGGGGCAAGCGCGGCCGGGTGGCCCACGAGTGCATCGTGGACCTGCGCCCGCTCAAGAAGACCGCGGGCGTGGAGGTGGAGGACGTGGCCAAGCGCCTCATGGACTACGGCTTCCACGCGCCCACCGTGTCGTTCCCGGTGGCGGGCACGCTGATGATCGAGCCCACGGAGTCCGAGTCCAAGGCGGAGCTGGACCGCTTCTGCGACGCGATGATCGCCATCCGCCAGGAGATCCGCGACGTGGAGGAGGGCCGCGCGCCCAAGGACAACAACGTCCTGAAGAACGCGCCCCACACCGCGCGCACGCTGACCGCGCCGGAGTGGAACCGCCCGTACACCCGCGAGCAGGCCGTGTTCCCCACGCCGTGGGTGCGCGACAACAAGTTCTGGCCGTCCGTGGGACGCCTGAACAACGTGCTGGGTGACCGCAAGCTCGTGTGCTCGTGCCCTCCCATCGAGGACTACGACACGCCCGAGCAGAAGGTCGCGTAGCGCTCCCAGTCCACGGACGCATCACCGGGGCCGTCTTCCAGTGCATCGGAAGGCGGCCCTCGTGTTTCTCAGCGGGCCTTCGCGGGCTCCACGTGCACCACCACGTCCACCACCTGGGGATAGGCGCCGTGCAGCGTCTCCTCCACCTTGTCCGCGACCTCGTGGGCCTGCGCGGTGGTGAGCTGCGGATCGACTTCAATCTTCAGGTCCACGTAGACGCTCTCCTCCATGCCCCGGCTGCGCACGTCGCGGCACGAGCGCACGCCCGCCACGGCGAGCGTGTGCTGGGAGACCTGCGCCGGGTCCAGGCGCGCGGTGTCGGAGAGGATGCCCACCGCCTGCCGGACGATGCCGTAGGCCACCCGCGCCACGAAGAGCATCACGGCCAGCGCCACCAGCCCGTCCGCGCGCGGGAAGCCCAGCGCGACGAGGCCAATGGAGATGAGCACCGCGATGCTCACGAACACGTCCGACAGCGTGTGCTGCGCGTCCGCGAGCAAGAGCGAGCTCTTGTACTTCTGCCCGTAGTGCCGCTCCACGCGCGTGACGATGAGGTTGATGACGAGCGTGAAGACCATCACCGCCGCCATCGTCAGCGACACCGTGGGGTGCTTGTCGTGCAGGAGCGAGTCGAACGCCATGCGCCCCAGCTCCAGCATGCCCACGCCAATCATCGCGCCGATGCCCAGCGACGCGAGCGCCTCGAACTTGCCGTGGCCGTAGGGGTGGTCCGCGTCCGCTGGCTGCGACGCGACGCCCATGGCGACGAGCCCCAGCACGTTGGAGCTGCCGTCGATGAACGAGTGCAGTCCGTCCGCCGTCACCGACGCGGAGTGGGCCATGAGGCCGAAGACGAGCTTGGCCACGGCCACCACCCAGTTGGCCCCGAGGATGGCCAACAGGACGAAGCGGACCTTCCGGTTGCGCTCCTGGAGCGCGGCGCTGCGGTCGACGAGGGTGGCTTCCACGGCGGGGGAGGGTAGTGCCCCGTGCCGTCCGTCGCGAGGGCTCCGTGGGTCCTACTGTCGGAACAGCCGCATCCGGGGGCCCCCGCCCATCTCCAGGAAGAAGCCGAACTGGAAGCGCACCGTCGCGTCCTGGCTCAAGAGGCCGGACGGCGGGTTGGGGAAGGGCTGCGCGCGCTTGAAGGAGGCCACGGCCTCCATGTCCAGGAAGTCCAGGCCGCTGCTCTTCTCCACCTGGATGTCCTTCACCGCGCCGCGCTCGTCCAGGGTGATGGTGAGCAGCGTCTGGCGGTCGCGCCCGGAGTAGATGTTCCCCGTCGGGTCGCGCATGCGCAGCTGCTCGTTGGGGTTCCAGTGCATGCCCACGCTCTGCTTCACGCGGTTGAAGAAGCTGGCGTACTTCCACTCGCGGGTGTTGAGGAAGGTGCCGTCGCCCTCCTCCTGGTCCTGGAGCATGTCGTTGGGCGCCGCGCCCACCACCTTGTCCATGGCCGCCTGCGACGGCATCAGCGTGGCCAGGCCCGGGGAGCCGGTGCGGCCCGTGGAGCCCTCCTGCTCGCTGTCCTCGCCCTCGCCGGGCTGGATGCGCAGGCGCTTCGCGTTGCCCTGGGTGGCGTCGCTCTCCGACTGGTTCTTCACCGCCATGCCCGGGCCGCGCTCGCGCGGATCCGTCTTCATGGCGATCTCCTGCTTGCGGCGCGTCTCCGGCATCTCGAAGACGGGCTTCTTGCCGCCCTGGGACTGGGGCCGGTCGTCCGCGCCCTGGCCGTTGTTGCCCGACACGCGCGGGGGCTGCACCTGGTCCTGCGCCGCGCCCTCCTGCTTCTGGGGCGCCGTCCGCTGGGGCATGGCGTTGCGGTAGTTGGCCGTCTGCTCCCGCGCGCGGGTTTCCTTCTCCACCGTGTTGTTGTGCTCGGCCAGGTACTTCGCGTCCGGGGACTGCTGATCATTCCCCGGCGCCACGTCCACCACCTGGCCCTGGGGCTTCGTCTCGTCCGGCTTCTTCTCTTCCTTCGGCTCGCGCTTCTCCGTGGGGCGGGGCTTCACCTGCTGCGGAGACACCGACCCCCGGTTCTTCGCCCACTGGTCCGACGTGAGCGGCCTCACCGCCACGGACGTGGGCCGCGCGGGGCGCTTCTCCTGCGGGAGGCTGCCCTGGATGGCGGACACCAGGAGCACGAAGCCCACGAAGGCGGCCTGGGCCAGGAACGCCAGGATGCCCGCCACCAGGTAGCGCAGGGGGGCACGCTGCTTCCGGGCGCGCCGCTGACGCCAGTCTGTCGAGGAACCCGTGCCCACGGCCTGATGATAAACCTCCGGACCGCTTCTTCAGTCCCGAACGTGCGGCCCGTAACACGCGGGACATCTCGGAGATTCACGAGCCCGGCAGTCGGAGCGCACGAATTGTTCCCTGGGCTTCAGTAGATGGGGGCCACCTGCGCCCCGTTGAAGTAGAAGCGCAGGATCTCCGGATAGCTCTGTCCCGCCTCCGCCCGGCCGATGGCGCCTGTCTGACACATGCCCACGCCGTGGCCCCAGCCGCCGCCCCGGAACAGCCATCCGGTGAGCCGGCCCTCGGCGTCCCGCTCGGCCTCCACCGTGGCCATGCTGCTGTTGAGCATCCCGAAGAGGCGCCGGATGTTCAGCTCTCCCCGGACCTGGGTGGCCCCCTGCGTGCCGGACACGGTGAGCAGCCGGGCGCGCCCGGACACCCCGCGCTCGGACAGGACGAGCCCCTGGACCGCTCCCACGCCCAGCTTCTGCGTGAGCGCGTCCACCTGGCCTTGTGTGAAGCGCTTCTCCCACCGGAACTTCGTCGGCTGCGCGAAGCTGGACAGCTTGCACGCGGCGGGCACGTCCGACGTCGCCAGCCACGCCTTGAGGTTTGACGGCCCTGGCACGTCCGGCGCGGACTCCAGCAGGTCCGGGCGGCCGCGCAGGCTGGGGTCGGGCGGGCCGCCCCACACGATGTCGTTGTCCTCGGTGTGGCCGCCGCACACGGCGCTGTAGACGGAGTCCACCAGCCGCCCGTCCTGGCTGAAGAGGGCCTGGCCCCGGGTGGCCTCCACCGCGGCGGTGGTGCTGGCCGCTTCTCCGGTGCGGCCCCGGTACACCGCGCAGTGCTGCTCCGAGCAGAGCAGGTACGGATCCGCCAGGTGCTTGATGCCCACCTTCGCCAGCACCTCGCCCCGGGCGGTGACGGCCTGGGCCTTGAGCGCCTCCGGGTGCGCGCGCGCGAAGATTTCCGACGGCACCAGCCCCTTGAGCAGGTCCTCCAGGCCCACCACGTTCACCACCGCGAGCTTGCCGCTCCGGTCCACGGCAAACTGGAGCGCGCCCCGGAAGCTGCGGTCCTCGAAGGCGTGGAAGTCGTAGCCCACGCCGTACTCCACCTGCCGCACGTCGAAGCCGCTGCCGTCCGGCGTCTCCGCGTCCAGCCGGTCCTGCGCCAGGCCCACCACGGTGTCGTTCTCGTCCTTGAGCTCCAGGATGGCGCTGGCCGGCTTGCGGACCTCCTCGAAGAGGGTGGTGCGCAGGCCGTAGCGGTGCAGCAGCTCCGCCTGCTGCTTCGCCGCGGCCGCGGGCGTCAGCGCTTCGTCTCCAAGGAGGAGGTAGCGCCGGTTGTCGATGACCTTCCCCGCGATGCCGTACACGGAGCCCAGCGTGTGCGTGCGCACCGCGAGCCCCCGCGCGCGCCACGTCTCCTGCGCCTCCGCGAGCCCCGCCTTGTCCGCGAAGCGGAACTCGCCCAGCTGCACGCGCGCGCTCCACTGCGCGGCTTCGCCCTGCGTCACCCGCACCGTCCAGCGCGAGCCCGCGGGCGCGTCCAGCATCTTGTCGCCGGGGCCCCCGAAGCGAAGGCGCATCCGCCCTCGCGGCGAGAACGTCACCACGTCGCGCCCCTCCATGAGCTTGATGGGGAGGCGCGGCTCGCCGTTGCGGAAGTCCAGGCGCTTCAGGTCCTGCGGCCCGGGCAGCCCCGACGTGAGCGGATCCTCCAGGCCACTGGAGGCCGGAGGCTTCACGCCCGCGTCCGCGGCGGCACGCGCGGGGACGGAGACCTCCGGCTCGCCCAGGCCCCGGGTCGCGGGGGCAGGGGAGGACGCCGGCGTGGCGCAGGAGACGAGCAGCAGGGCGGTCAGGAGCAGGACGGCTTTGGACACGGCGGCGGCACCGTAGCCGCCACGGGGCCGAGCGTCACGGTTCTCCCTCCCCGTGCAGCGCGTCTGTCCTCCGATGACCGGCAGTGAATAGAACGGCCGACGCCGTGCGTTGCCCCTGCTCATGCGAATTCTTGGAGGCAACGGATTGAAGACGCGAAACACCCTGGTGGCCTCCCTGGCTGCCTGCACCCTGGCGCTCGGGCTCACCGCTTGTGGCGGCGGCGGTGGCTCTGGCGGAGGCACCGGCGGTTCCTCGAGCGGCGGCGGCACCCAGCCCCCCGCGACGAAGACGGGCGCCACCCCCAAGGTCGAGAAGACCCCCACCGCTCCCGGCAAGGCGCCGCCCATCGGCGTGCAGCCGGTGGAGAACACGCCCGCCGCGCAGATGCCGGCGCACGCGGACCACGCGCCCATCGCGGAGCCCGGTCCCCAGCCCGCCGTCAGCGCGAAGGCCATGACGGAAGCCCCCGCCACCACGCCCGCCCACGAATGGGTCGTGTCGCCCAATGGCGATGACGGCGCCGCGGGCACGGAGGCCGCGCCGCTGCGCACCATCGCCATGGCGGTGGGCAAGGCCGGTCCCGGCGACCGCATCCGCGTGCTCGCGGGCACCTACGCGGAGCGCCTGGTGCTGGGCGAGAACGCCAAGGCCGGCACGGCCGACGCGAAGATCACGCTCCAGGGCGAGGGCCGTCCCAAGCTCACGCCGGGCAGCGGCTCGGGGGCCGCGGTGCAGGTGCGCCGCGCGAACTGGGTCATCGACGGGTTCGACATCGACGTGGAGGCGCAGCCCATCTTCGGCGTCACCTTCGAGGGCGACGTGCAGGGCACGGTGCTGGCCAACTCGGAGCTGCACAACGGCACCGGCGGCGCGGGCATCACCATGTTCAACAACGCCCGCGGGCTCACCATCGAGAACAACAACATCCACGACTTCGTGCGCACCACCGGCAACAAGGACTCGCACGGCATCGTGATGCAGCCCGCGTCCTACGACGTGACGGTGCGCAACAACGACATCCACGACAACTCCGGTGACTCCGTGCAGTGCCTGGGGCCCGAGGGCTTCAGCACCCTGCCGCCCGCCAAGGGCCTGCTGGTGGAGAACAACCACCTGTTCGGCAACCGGGAGAACGCCGTGGACATCAAGACGTGCCACGACGTCACCATCCGCAACAACCGGATGCACAAGTTCCAGGCGACTGACACGGCGAAGGGTGAGGCGCTCGTCATCCACTACTCCGCCAACAACGTGCTGGTGGAGGACAACGAGGTCTACGACGCCGCGAAGGGCATCTCCGTGGGCGGCAACCACGAGGGCCCCGTGCCCCAGGCCATCGTTGTGCGCCGCAACCGCGTGCACGACATGACCGACGCGGGCGGCGGCGAGGGCACCGGCATCCGCCTGGAGAACTCCAAGGGCACCGTGGTGGTGAACAACACCGTCACCCGCGCCAAGGCCGGCATCATCCTGGGCCACGGCACGGGCGGCCCCACGGAGTCGCCGCGCGTGGAGAACAACATCGTGGACGCCCCCATCAGCGTGGACGTGGGCGGCCAGGCCCCCGGCCTCAAGATGGGCTCCAACCTCTACCCGTCCGGCACGCAGTTCATGAACAACGGCCAGCTCCAGGCCCTGGACGCCTTTAAGGCCGCCATCGGGGACACCACCTCCAACGGCGGTGACGTGGCGGTGTCGGACGCCTTCGCTCCGTCCCCGGCCGCCCAGGACAAGGGCCTGGACCAGGGCCAGCCCTTCTGCGGCGCGGCCCCGGACATCGGCGCGGTGGAGATGGGCTGCTAGGCCCGCTTCCGGGAAAGCACCCCCGGAAAAACTGAAGGCCCGATGCGGGAGCTCCGCATCGGGCCTTTTCTTTGAGGCGCCACCCGGATTCGAACCGGGGAATGAAGGTTTTGCAGACCTTTGCCTTACCACTTGGCTATGGCGCCGGAAGCGATTGGGGTCGGCTTTATACGCAGGCCCTTGGGAGCCGGTCAAGGAAGCAACACCATCCAACCCCGCTTCTCGTCCCGGTACCATGCGGCGCGGGGCGTCAGACCCTGGCAAGCGAGGGCGCACACGATGATGCATGGCCATGGCGTGTACCAAGAGGAGCACGAGGCGTTCCGCACCACCGTCCGGGCGGTGGTGGACAAGGAACTGCGCCCGTTCGCGGCCGAGTGGGAGGCCCGGGAGGAGTTCCCTCGCGAGCTGTTCACCCGCTTCGGCGAGCTGGGCTTCCTGGGCCTGAGGTACCCGGAGGCCTACGGGGGCACGGCGGCCGGGGAGCTGTACGAGGCGGTGCTCCTGGAGGAACTGGGCCGCTGCGGCTCCGGCGGCGTGGCGGCGGGGCTGGCGGGACAGTTCACCATCGCCACGGGGCCCCTGCACCTGTTCGGCACGGACGCCCAGAAGCAGCGCTGGCTGGCCCCCGCCATCCGGGGGGAGAAGGTGGGCGCCCTGGGCATCACCGAGCCGGACGCTGGCTCGGACGTGGCGGGGCTGCGCACCACCGCTGTCCGCGACGGCGACCACTACGTCGTCAACGGCTCCAAGACGTACATCACCAACGGGGTGCGGGCGGACTTCGTGGTCCTGGCGGTGAAGACCGACCCGTCGCGAGGCCACAAGGGCCTGTCCATGCTGGTGGTGGAGCGGGGCACGCCGGGCTTCAGCGTGGGGCGCAAGCTCCAGAAGGTGGGCTGGCGCGCATCCGACACCGCGGAGCTCTTCTTCGAGGACTGCCGCGTCCCGGCGGAGAACCTGCTGGGCGTGGAGAACCAGGGCTTCTCGCAGATCATGGGCAACTTCCAGTGGGAGCGCCTGTCGCTCGCGCTGGGCGCGGTGGGCGCCATGGACGACATGCTGGAGACGGCGCTCGAGCACGTGAAGCAGCGCCGCGCCTTCGGCCAGACGCTGGCCGGCTTCCAGGTGGTGCGCCACAAGCTGGCGGACCTCTACACGGCCCGCGAGTGCGCGCGGCAGCTCACCTACCACGCGCTGCGCCTGCACGTGGCCGGGGAGTACGCCGTCGCGCAGACCTCCATGGCCAAGAAGGTCGCGACGGAGACGTGCTGCCGCGTGGCGGACGAGTGCCTCCAGCTCCACGGCGGCGCGGGCTACATGATGGAGTACGACATCCAGCGTCACTGGCGCGACGCGCGGCTCGGCCCCATCGGCGGCGGCACCAGTGAGGTGATGAACGAGATCATCGCCAAGCAGCTGGGGCTCTGAGCTCCGGAGACCTCCGTGGAGCAGGCGGGCGGGCGAGCGGGAAGAGGGGAAAAGCCCCTCCGGTTCATGTTCGATGGAGCCTGTCGCCTCGGGGAGGTCCCGGTGGAGCCCACCATCATTTGCGATGAGTTGTTCATGCGTCTGGGGGACGAGGATGTCCTCGTCCTGGATTGCCGTGACGCGATGGACTGGGAGCGGTTCGAGATCCACATCCCCGGCGCGCTGCGCATGACGGCGTCGGAGATTGCCCGGGACCTGTCGATGCTGCCGGACGACGAGCTCATCGTCCTGTGCGGCACCACGCAGGACTGCGCGGACATCCGCCGCGTCTGCCGCGTGTTGCGCCTGAGGGGGCGCAACGCCGTGTGCCTCGCGGGAGGGCTCCACGCCTGGGTGACGGGGGGCTATCCCACGGAACGCCACTCGCGCGCCCCCTCCCACGCCCACCGTTGAGCGGCGGATGCAGCGCGTCGTGAAACGGTGTAAGGAGCGCCCTGCCGCCCCCACCGGAGACTCCCCACGATGGCCAAGCTTCGCGCCGTGCTCATTGGCGCCACCGGACTCGCGGGTCAGCAGTTCATCGCTGCCCTGAAGGACCACCCGTTCATCGAGCTCACCGGGCTCGCCGCCTCGCCCCGCTCCGCCGGTAAAACGTACGCGGACGCCCTGCGCGCCTCCAACGGCATGCTGGCCTGGTTCGTCCCGGAGCCGCTGCCGGAGGCCATCGCCCGGATGACCGTGGTCAGCGGCGACGCCGTCCAGGCGAAGGACTACGACATCGCCTTCTCCGCCGTGGAGGCGGACGTCGCGCGTGAACTCGAGCCGCGCCTGGCCCGGGACATCCCGGTGTTCTCCGCCGCGAGCGCCTTCCGCTACGACGCGGACGTGCCCCTGCTCATCCCCCCCGTCAACGCCGCCCACGCCCCGCTCATCAACGAGCAGCGCCGGCAGCGCGGGTGGAAGGGCTTCATCGTCCCCATCCCCAACTGCACCACCACCGGCCTGGCCGTGACGCTGGCCCCCCTGGCCGAGCGCTTCGGCGTGAAGGCCGTGCTGATGACCAGCCTCCAGGCCATGTCCGGCGCCGGGCGCTCCCCGGGCGTCATCGGCCTGGACATCCTCGACAACGTCGTGCCCTACATCCCCAAGGAGGAGCACAAGGTCGAGGTGGAGACGAAGAAGATCCTCGGGGCGCTCAACCCCGCGGGCGCGGCGCTCACCCCGCACGACGTGCGCGTCTCCTGCACCTGCACCCGCGTCGCCGTCCTGGAGGGCCACACCGAGTCCGTCTTCGTGTCGCTCGGGAAGAAGGCCAGCGTGGCGGAGGTCGCCCAGGCGATGCGTGAATGGCAGGGTGCCCAGGTGGCGAAGGACCTGCCCTCCGCTCCGCCCCGGTGGATTGAAGTGCTGGACGACCCCTTCCGCCCCCAGCCCCGCATGGACCGGGACACCCACGGCGGCATGGCCACCACGGTGGGCCGCATCCGCGAGGATGGTGTGCTGGAGAACGGCTTCAAGTACGTCCTCGTCTCCCACAACACCAAGATGGGGGCCGCCAAGGGCGCCATCCTCGTCGCGGAGCTGCTGCGGGCGCAGGGCTTGCTGGGCTGACCGGGGAACGAGGCCAGGGCAGGCCCTAGATTCTGGGTGCCAACCCTGGCCGCAACCATCTACTGTGCGCGGCCACGGACGCGCGGAATACCGCACAGAGGAGAGATCAACATGGCCTACGTCGTCGCCGAGCCTTGCATCAAGTGCAAGTACACCGACTGTGTCGAGGTGTGCCCGGTCAACTGCTTCTACGAGGGTGCGAACTTCCTCGTGATCCACCCGGACGAGTGCATCGACTGCGGCGCTTGCGAGCCCGTCTGCCCGACCAAGGCGATCTTCCCCGAGACCGAGCTGCCCTCGGAGTGGTCGGAGTACAAGAAGCTCAACACGGACTTCTCCGCCAAGTGGCCCAACATCGCGGAGAAGAAGGCCGCGCTGCCCGAGGCCGAGGAGTACAAGGACAAGAAGGGCAAGCGCGCGGAGCTGAACACCGCGCCCGGGAAGTAGTCGCGGGCCGCGTCCGGGCGTGCCCGTCGTGGTGAAGGCCCTCGCGCCCCCTGGCGTGAGGGCCTTCGTCATTCCTGCTGGTGGGCGGGCTGGGGGCATCGCCGGACGTTCACCCCGCCTGGAGGACGCTGAGCCGCAGGCCCCGGGCCTCCAGCGCGTCGCGCAGCCGCGCCACGTCCTCGGTGGGGACGGGCCCGTGCCGCCCCTGGATGCGCACCGCCACCTCGCGGGGCCCCGTGCGCTCCACCTCCACGGTGGCCTCCAGCGCTCCGCGCAGGCTGAGGCCCAGCGCTGGCCGCTGTGACTTCACGAAGACCTCGATCTTCTCGATGAGCGCCAGGGTGGACTCGACCTGCGCGACGGGAGGACTGGCCGGTCCGGCGCCTTCCACGGATCCGCTCGCCAAGCGGGGACCTTCGATGGTGGGGGCGCGCGACGGGACCTCTGGAGGACGGTCGTCACGCGAAGGTGCGGGCAGGGGACGCGGCTCGGCGCGGAACGAGCGCTCCACCTCCCGGGCCAGCAGCTCCGACGCGCGATGGGTGGCTTGCGTCCCGCCCTCCGAAAGGGCCTCCTGGCGCACCGTCCCCAGCCGCTGCGCCTCCACGTGCATGCCCTGCCGGGCCTGCCGGAGCGTCTCCGGGCTTCCCAGCGCACTGCGCGTCGTGGAGAGGATGGCTCCCGACGCACGGACGCTGGGAAGCGCTGGCGTGGCCCGCGTCGCCGGCCCCAGCCCGGGACGCCCGGGGGGACGAAGGGGCTCGGGCTTCTTCGGGAGCGGCCCTGGCGCCACCGTTTCACGGCGGGCACCGGGACGGGGTGGGGTGGGGGGCCGCTGGAGGGCTTGTTTGAACGCGTCCTTCTCCGGCGGGACCTTCTCGTGTCCGGAGGGAGCGTCCTGACCTTCGACCTTCATGGCATGCCTCGCGCGAAAGGGATGCGCGGGCATGAGCAGCGGCCGTGCCAGTCAGGCGGAGCGCGCTCCCGGGAGGAGGGCGCGGAGGAGGCGGCACGGACAGGGTGCCGCCTCCGGGATGGGCGTGCGGGACGCGGGACGGCGCGCGGCTAGCGCTTGCTGCCGAAGCCGCCCGGCTGCACGGGCGCGGTGCCCGTCAGGTCGTTGAACGCGAGCGGACAGGCCGCCACGGCGTTCGGATCCGCGAGCGCGGGGTTCTTGGCCCAGTCCCGGTCCTGGAACAGGTACGCGTCGCGCACCTCCAGCTCCTTGAGCTGCTTGCGGTACTCCCAGAAGCGTCCGCGCAGCAGCACGCGCGAGCCCTTCGGCAGCGCCGTCAGCGCCGTGTACTGGTCCTCCTTCAGCCGCGCCGTGATGTTCACCGCGGGCCGCGCCTTGGGCTTGCCGAAGTTCAGCCCGGCCAGCAGGCCGTCGTTGCCCGGATCCGGCAGGTAGTAGACGAGCCGGGCGATCAGCGCGGGCGGCTCCGGCGGAGGTCCCTTCCTGCTCTTCTTCTTGGGCTTCTCCAGCTTCGCGTCGATGAACTCCAGCCCCGCGAACGCCACCTCCTTGTCGAGGTAGTCGTCGCGGAACTTCGCGTCCGCCACGCTGGCCGCCATGGCGTTGGCCTTGAGGACCTCCACGTCGTAGCGCTCCAGGATCGCGGGCAGCGTGAAGAAGAAGCTGTCCACGGGCTTCACGCCATCCGCGATGAAGCGCAGCTTGCTCAGGTCGAGCGGCGGGTAGTACGGCGCGAGCGCCACCGCCGTCTGCATCCACTCCGCCGGCAGCTGCTTGTCGATGAGCACCCGCCGCATCATCGACACCAGGTACATGTTGGCCGGGAAGCGCGGCGTGGACAGCTGCGTGCCCAGCGCCTGGATCAGCACCGGATCCAGGTAGAAGTTCTCGTCGCGCTTGTGCAGGTACGGCGCGGACTCGCCCACGATGGTGAGCAGCGCGCCCACGAGCTGGGCGCAGTTCGCGTCGCTCGTGCCCTGGACCAGGGCCTGATTGACGCGCGAGCGGAGGAACCGCTTGTCCATGTCCGCTTCGCGGAACACGGGCGGCTCTCCCGTTCCAAAAAAGAACTCCTTCTGGGCGAGCGCGGGCGTCGACAGCAGGCCCACGGACAGAGCGAAAAGGGCACGGGTACGCATCGCCTCGAACCCTACCATGCCCTCCCCGGGGTGATCCTCCTCCGAACGGGTTCGCCCACGCGCTGTGTGAAGCCTCCGAGCGCGCCCGACGTGTGAGGGCCATCGCAACGGGATGACCCGATGCGGCGGGGCTTTCGCGACAGGCCCTTCCGGGGCCAGGGGGCAGGGGACGGACCGACCGCGCGGGAGGCGCGCCGGGCCGGAGGGAGGGTGTTTTTTTCCGCCTGTTGGCGGCGCGGCCTTTTGTGTACCTTGCCCGGAGCCATGCCGACGCCTCCCGAGACCTCCCCTGCACCCGTCACCATCGCCCAGATCAAGGACGAGGCGGAGCTCATGCAGGCCCTCGCCATCCGTGAGGTGGTGTTCATCGAGGAACAGCACGTGCCCGAGGGCATCGAGCGCGACGCCGAGGACGCCCACGCCTACCACGTGCTCGCCATCCAGGGAGGCCACGCCATTGGCACGGGCCGCCTGGTGAAGCTGCCGGAGCCGCCCGCCGGGCAGAGCGGGACGTGGGGCCAGATTGGCCGCATGGCGGTGCTCCAGTCGCACCGCAAGGCCCGCGTGGGTTCGCTGCTCCTCACGTCGCTGGAGGAGGAGGCGCGCCGCCGCAACGTGACGGGCATCATGCTGCACGCCCAGCTCTACGCGCTCGAGTTCTACAAGAAGCACGGCTACCAGCCCGTCGGCGCCGTCTTCGACGAAGCCGGCATCGACCACCTGGAGATGCACAAGCGGCTGTAGTCCCGCCGCCGCCTTTCAGCGCCTCGGAGGACGGGGCGCGGGCGGCTCCGCGTGGCGCGGATCCTCGGGCCACGAGTGCCGCGGGTACTTGCGGCACAGCTCCTTGCGGATCGCCGGGTAGTGACGCTCCCAGAAGCCCGCCAGGTCGGTCGTCACCTGCACGGCGCGCATGTTGGGGGCCAGCAGGTGCAGCACCAGCGGCACGCGGCCCGCGCCCACGCTGGGCCCCTGCGCCATCCCGAAGAAGTCCTGCAGCCGTGACTCCACCCAGGGTGGCTTGTTGGGCTCGTAGTGCACCTTCACGCCGCGCCCGCCGGGCAGGGTGACGCGCTCCGGAGCGTGGTTCGCCAGCAGGCGCTGCTGCTCGGAGGTGAGGCGCGCGTAGAGCGCATCCAGCAGCGACACGCCCTCCAGGTCGGAGAAGCTGCGCGCGCCCACGCACAGGGACGCCAGCGCGTCGCGCATGAAGGCCGCGTCCACGGTGGGGAAGCCCGCCTCGGGGAACGCCTTGCCGAGCAGCTCCACGCGCGTGCGCCACTGCTCCAGCGCCTCGGGCTCCGCGAAGCGCTCCGGGCCCGCGGCGAGCGCCGCCTCGGCCAGCACGCGCGCGGCCTCCTCGGACGGGGGCGCGGGCGTGCGCGTCTCCTCCAGCATGAGGTTGCCGTAGGCCAGCCGCGTGAGGCGCTCCACGCGGCGCGAGTCCGGGTTCCACTGGAGGGTGTCCACCTCCTCCAGCGCGTCCGGGTAGAGGTCCAGCAGCCACTCGGCCTCCACGGCGCTGGCGAGCCGCACGACGGCGCCACGCCCCGGGCGCTCCTCGGCATCCACGGCGACCATCAGCTCCGCGTCCTGGACGACGCTGAACTCGGACAGGCTGGTGGTGCCGCCGCCGAACATGAGCAGCTCGGGGGAGCGGGGCCGCCGCCTGCGGGCCACGCGATCCGGGTAGCCCGCGAGCACGCTGAGCATCAGGGCCTGCTCCACGTCCTCGGGACGTCCGGGCTTCGAGCCCTGCTCGCGCACCGCGCGGCGAAGCTGCTTCTGCACGCGCTCCACGGACTGCACCGCGCCCGCGTCCAGCGACAGCGACTGCATGCGGCCGGACGCGAAGCCGGAACGGCCGGCCTCGCGGAAGCGCTCCAGGAGTTCCAGCAGGTCGGACGGGCCGCTGACCAGCGCCGACGCCCGACCACCGCCGCCCAGGTTGGCGCGGGCCTCGCGGCGGATGTCCCGCTCGCCCATGAGGGCCGCGAGCACGGCGGCATCCGCGCCCACACCCCGGCGCTCGCCCTCGACGATGACGCGGGCCTGTCGCGGGTGGACGGGGAAGCGCAGGAGGCGCTGGCCCACGTCCGTCACCTGGCCCTTCGCGTCCAGCGCGCCCAGCCGGCGCAGCAGCGTCTCCGCGGCCTCCAGGGCGGGAGCGGGGGGCGGCTCGAAGAACGGGAACGCCGTGAGGTCCTTCACGCCGGACGCGCGCAGCGAGAGCACCGTCTCCGCCAGGTCGGTGCGGCGGATCTCCGGAGCCTCCTGATCAGGCCGCCCGTCGAAGTCGTGCTGGGTGTAGAGGCGCACGCAGTGCCCGGCGCGGGTGCGGCCCGCGCGGCCGGCGCGCTGGACGGCGGAGGCACGGCTCACCTTGCCCAGCTTGAGCTGCGGCAGTCCGGACCACGGCGAGTGCGACGCCACGCGCGCAAGCCCGCTGTCGATGACGACCGCGACGCCGTCGATGGTGACGGACGTCTCCGCCACGTTGGTGGACAGGATGATCTTCCGGCGCGAGCTGCGGCGCACGGCGCGGTCCTGCTCGGCGGGAGACAGGTCACCGTGGAGCGGGAGCACGTCCGCGTCGTGGCGCTCGGCGAACTCCGCGCAGGTGTCGCGCGCGCGGCGGATCTCCCCGGCGCCGGGGAGGAACACGAGCACGTCGCCGTCGACGCCCTGGGTGAACAGGCGCTTGAGCGCGGAGAGCACCTGCTGATCCAGGTGCCGCTCATCCGGGGCGGACAGGTACTCGACGCTGACGTCGAAGCGGCGGCCCTCGGAGCGCAGGGAGGGGGCGCCGCCCAGGTACGCGCGGACGGGCTCGGCCTCCAGCGTCGCGGACATCACCACGAGCTTGAGGTCGGGCCGGGCCGTCTCCTGCAGCCGCCTCAGCAGCGCGAGCGAGATGTCCGCGGACAGGTGCCGCTCGTGGAACTCGTCGAGCACGACGATGCCCACGTCGCGCAGGGTGGGGTCGGTGAGCAGGCGTCGCCCGAGCACGCCCTCGGTGACGAAGGACATGCGCGTCTTGGGCCCGCGGACGTCCTCGAAGCGGACCTGGTAGCCCACGGTCTCGCCCACGCGCTCGCCAATCTCCTCGGACACGCGCTGCGCGGCGAGCCGGGTGGGCAGTCGCCGGGGCTGGAGGACGACGATCTCCTTGCCCGAGCCCAGCCCCGCCTCCAGCAGCGCGCGGGGAACGCGGGTCGTCTTGCCCGCGCCAGGAGGCGCCTCCAGCACGAGCGACCGCGAGCTCCGGAGCGTGGAGACGATGTCCGGCAGGAGGGGATCGATGGGAAGGGCGACGTCCGCCATGTCCGGGTTCCTCTTCACGGCGGCAGACTCACCGCGCGTCGGGTCTCAAGGCGTGCCAGCCTCGGACGGATCGGTCTTCTTGCGACGCTTGGGGCGCACGGCCTCCGGAGCACCGGCAGCCGGAGCATCCGAGGGAGCCTCCGCCTGCGCGGTCTCGGGAGCCGGAGCCCCGTTCTTCGGGGGCCGGCCCCGTCGGGGACGCGCCGCGACAGGAGGCTCCGAGGCGACAGGTTCCGGAGCAGCGGGAGCCTCCTCGGATCCACCGGCCGAAGCCTCGACGTCACCCTCGCGAGCCGGAGAGGGTTCCACGTCAGCGGTTTCCTCCAAGGACTCCGCCGGGCCCGCGCCGTCGTCGGAAGCCGCCTCCATCGCGTCATCCCCGGAAGGCTCCGCACCCTCGGCCCCGTCGAACGCATCCTCCTGACCGGAGTCGCCCTCCTCACCGAAGAGGTCGGAAGCGCCTTCCTCGGCGGAGAGCGCGAGCGACTTGCCCGCGCGCTTCCGGGGCTTGAGGGTGAGGCCCGCGGCCTCGAAGACCCCGGGTACGGGAACCAGCGCGGCCTCCGCGAGCAGGCGTCCCTGCCGCAGCGCCACGTCCAGGCGCCGGCCCAGCGACACCAGCGCCTCGCGCAAGGCGGCCTCCTGATCCGGGGGCAGCGGGGTGGGGGACAGGCTCGCGTTCCACGCGGCGAAGGTCGCGGCGACCTGATCCACGACGGGGCGGACCATCGCGAAGTCATCGCGGGAGAAGATGCGGGTGACGTAGGCGCTCTTGAGCCGCCGCTCGTAGGACGTGGCGTACTCGTTGACCAGCTCCACGGGGGCCCGGCGCAGCTGCGGGAACTTGAGGTGCGGGAAGAGGGCCTCGATGACGGGCGCGCGGCTGCTGGCGGTGAAGGTGATGCCCGCGTGCAGCTTCTCCAGCGCATCCACCCAGCGGCCCTGCTGATCGAACGAGAACTCCTCACGGGCCTCGTCGAGCTCGGGCAGGTCCTTCACCTGCTCCAGCAGGCTTCCCGCGGGCTCGCGGGCCTCGCGCAGGCGCTCCAGCGCGGAGGCCAGCCACTGCTTCTCGGCCTCCAGCCCCGGCCGGCCGACGACCATCTCCTCCGCCGTGGCGAGTCGGGCCTCGAAGGCCTCGGCGAAGCGGATCAGCTCATAGGATTCGAGCGTGGACGACATTGCGTGACGACTCCTCGGAGGGGCGGCGGAGATACCACACCTTCACCGTCCGACGAGCAGGGCCTCCATGGCGCCAGGGGCGGAGAAATCCGCGAAGGCCCACTCGGCGCCCGCATCAATCAGCGCCTGGGGCGTGAAGTTGCCCGTGCCCACGCCAATCGTCTCCGCGCCAATGCCCTTGGCGGCCGCGACGTCCTTGGGCGTGTCGCCGATGATCACCACCCGGCACGCCTCCAGGGGGTGGCCCAGCTTCGCCGCACCGGCCTGCGCGCCGTGGCGGATGAGGGCCACGCGGTCCTCGAAGTCGCAGCCGAAGCCGCCGAAGGCGAACTGGTCGTGGATGTTCACGCGGTCCAGCTTCACCTTGGCGCCCGCGCGCACGTTGCCGGTGCCCAGCCCCACCGCGAAGCCCTGCCGCGAGCGCGCCTCCAGCACGGCCTCGCGCATGCCCGGGTGCAGCCGGTACTCGCGCGCATCGACCTTGGGGACCTCCAGGCCCAGCTGCGCGACGTACGCGTCGATGACCGCGCTGATGGCGTCCTCGGTGTCGGCCTGTCCGATGATGCCCAGCCCCTTGCGGACGATGGCCCGGTCCGTCATGCCGGACATGCTGAAGCCGTCGCACGCGTCGCGGCGCCGGTGGAGCTGCTCGAAGGCCAGGCCCATGGCGCGGCGACCGGCACCGCCGGTGGTGACGAGGGTGCCATCGATATCGAAGAGAAGGACGGTGGGGCGCATGGCCTCCCATCTAACGGAAGGCCCCGCCCGACGCGAGCCCCGAGCAATCCACCACGCCCGGCGCCCGGCTCAGGGCTCCGCCAGCGTGAGCCCCTGCTGGAGCGCTTCACGCACCTGGGGGACGTCCTCCAGGGGAAGCCGCTCCTCCAGCACCTCGCGCACCTGCTGACCGCCCAGCCTGCCGAGCGCCTGGGCCACGGCCTCGCGGATCCGCAGGTCGCGGTCCTCCAGCCGGGCCTGCAGCGTCTTCACGGCCTCGAACCCCAGGCGCTGTCCCAGCGCGGCGGCGGCCTGCGAGCGGACATCGGAAGGGCGGTGCGGATCCTCCAGCATCGCCTGGAGCGTCGGTCCCGCCTGCGGAGACTCCACGCGCGCCAGCGCCGTCACGGCCCGCATCCGCTGCGCATCCGGGATGCTCATGTCCTCCGCCAGCGCCGCGAGCACCGGCACGACCTCCGGCCCCAGCCTGCGCCACGCCGCCTCTGGCGCCACGGTCGGTTGCGCGAGCAACCCCAGCGCCTCCGTGCGCAGCGGCCCGGGAGCAACGGCGCTCGGGGACGCGGGAGCGGAAGCCTGGGCCACCGCGGCGGTCGCATGGACCGGAGCCGCCTGGGACACGGGCCCCGCGCCCGCGAGCACGGCGAGCCCCGCCAGCGCCATCCACCGTGGCGTCGTGTGGCGGGAAGTGACCGGCGAGGGACGAACACCGCGGGGGCGGGACGGCTGGCTCGGCATGCGGGGCTCCCGGTGGGGAAGGGGAGCCCTGTTATACGACGGCTGCCGGTCCGGACTCGATAACGCTAAGGTCGGACCATCATGGCCGGACGCGTCTTCTTCTTCCTCCAACACGCCACGTACGAGCCCGCCTATCAGGCGGCCTCCATGGGCATCACCGCCGCCGCGATGGGCGACGACGTCTACTTCGTCTTCGCCTTCGAGGCCCTGCGCCAGCTGGTCCGGGGCGGCTTCGGCCTGGCGCACAGCGAGCGCGAGCGCACCGAGGCGGCCCGGGCCGAGGGGCTCAACGTTCCCACTCCGGCCCGCATGCTGGAGGAGGCCCGCGCCCTGGGCGCGAAGCTCGTGGCCTGCGACACCACGGTCCGCATCTGCGGCTTCTCACCCCAGGAACTGCACGGCACCCTGGACGACGTCATGGGCCTGGCCTCCATCTGGCGGCTGACCGACGGCGCCCGCGTCCTCACGCTGTGAGCGGGCTTCCGGGCTGAGCCCCTCCCTCCAGAAGGAGGGAGATGTCCGACAGGGGGAAACGAACCTGCCCCCCGGGATCGCCTGACGTTGCAACTTGGCAGCATTACCTGAATGGAACCTGCCTGCCGCGAGTCGCTGTAGCCTCGGCGGGCGTCCACGCGTTACGCTGCGGCATTCGCAGTCCGTTGTTCCCCCCTGGAAGGAAATCCTCAAAGCCTATGCGCGCCAAGTCGACCCCCCTGAGCGCACTGCTGGCCGGCATCCTCGGTGTTGCCGTGATGGCCGGCTGTCAGACCTATGACTTCGAGCCGGTGGATCCGCTCGCGATCGCCCAGACGACCGTGGAGTCGGTCATCACCGCTCGCAAGAGCAAGCCGGACGTCATGCTGCTGGTGGACACCTCCGGCTCGATGACGGAGCCGGTCAACAAGGACCTGATCGTCAACGGGCAGCGTGCGTGCGACACCCAGGACGAACTGGGCCGCACCCTGACCTGCGCCGAGCAGTATCCCTGCGACACGTCGAAGTGCCCCACACGCTGGTCGGAACTCCAGGGCGCCATGGGCCCCTTCCTCCAGGAAAGCGGCAAGCTGGTCCGCTTCGGCCTGACCACCTATCCGGCGCCCATCACCACGGAGACGCCGACCGTGAGCCAGTCGTGCGCGGCCGCCTCCACGGGTGAAAGCGTCCGCGCGGTCATCCCGCTCGACCGCGATACGGACGACGCCCTCCAGGAGTACGCGCTCCAGGTCAACGCGAAGCTGCAGGCCATCCCCAACGGAGGAGCGAACCGGCCCAAGGGCGGTACGCCGACGAGTGGAAGCCTGAAGTTCGCGGGCTCGCTGCTGACGCCCAACTCGCAGGATCGCGATCAGATCGTCATCCTGCTGACGGACGGTCTGCCCAACTGCAACGAGTTCAACGAGTACAACGGCAGCATGACGGAGTGCAGCTGCACGCTCCCGTCCGCGTCGCAGTGCTCGCCGCCGCAGAGCCCCTATTACAAGCGGGGTTGCCTGGACAAGAACGCCTCCGTGCAGGAGGTCAATGCGCTGAAGGCCAACGGCATCCGGACCATCGTCATCGGCTTCGGCGCGGAGACGTCCTCGGGCAACGGCCCCGCGGTGCTCAACGAGATGGCGCTCGCGGGCGGCTTCGCGCGTGACTGCAAGGTGGACCTGGACTGCGGCGCCGGCGACACCTGCAACCAGGGCTCTGGCTTCTGCAACCGCGCCTTCTACCAGGCGGGCAACCGGGAGGAGCTGGCCTCCGCGCTGAAGGCCATCAGCGAGGAGCTCGCGACCATTGACCCCTGCTTCATCAAGCTCGATCCGAGCCAGCTGCCGTCCGACGACAAGCTCGTCGTCGTCTACATCGATGGCGAGCGGACGCTCGCGGGCCCCGACACCTGGTCGATGGGGCCGGCCGGCGTGACGTTTACCGGCAGCGCCTGCGCGAAGCTGGAGTCGTCGCGTCCGGAAGACCCCGTCGAAGTCGAAGTGCGCGCCATCCGTCGGCTCTAAGCCGGCAGGCAGGCGGAGGCGGCTTTACGCGGGCGGAGGCGGGGATTATAGGGTCCTCGCCGCCGGTCGCCTCCGCCATGAAAATCACCGTCCTCTCGCGTTCCGCTTCCATCTCGTCCACGCGGCGGATCGTCGAGGCAGGACGCGCGAGGGGACACCGGGTCCGCGTGCTCAACCCGCTCCGGGTGCAGATGCATCTGGACGGGGGCAGCCAGGCGACCCTCCTCTACGACCGCAAGAAGCTCACCCCCACCGACGTCGTCATCCCGCGCATCGCCCTGTCCATCAGCACCTACGGGCTCGCGGTGGTGAACCAGTTCGGTCTGGCGCGCGTGCCCCTGGTGAACCATGCCCAGGCCATCGCGCAGTCGCGTAACAAGATGCGCGCGCTCCAGCTGCTGTCCGCCCACGGCATCGACGTCCCCGCCACGGTGATGGCGCGGGACGCGGCCCACCTCAAGGAGATGGTCGGCCTGGTGGGCGGGGTGCCCGTGCTGGTGAAGCTCCTCCAGGGCCAGGAGAAGCACGGCGTGATGGTCTGCGAGAGCCTCCAGTCGCTGGAGGCCGCGCTCGAGGCGGTGCTCGGCCTGGGGCACAACATCGTCATGCAGGAGTACGTGCGGAGCACCGGTCAGGACGTGCGCGTCCTCGTGGTGGGCGGACAGGCCATCGCCGGGGTGCTGCGCAAGCCGCGTCCCGGCCGCCTCTCGCACACGCTGAACCGGGGCGCCCGGCTGGAGGCCCTGACGCTGTCCCCCGGCCACCGCGCCACCGCGGAGAAGGTCGCCCGGCTCGTGGGCCTGGAGGTGGCCGCCGTGGACATCCTGGACGTCCAGGGCCACCCCAAGGTCTTCGAGGTCAACAGCTCGCCCGCCCTCCTGGAGATGGAGGCCGCGACGGGCATGGACCTGGCCACGCCCATCATCGAGCGCGCAGAGGCCCTCGTCGCCGGCGCCGCCCCCGTCTGGAGCGCCGCCCTGGAGACGCCGCAGGCCCTGCTCCCGCCGCCGGAGCGCAAGGGGACCGTGAAGGTGAACGCGCCACGGAGTTAGAAGAGAAAGCGCTCCCCGACCGTCCGAAGCCCCGGTATACGAACGCCGCCTTCCTGGAGACACCCATGCCCAGCCCCCGCCGCCTCCCGACCCTGGCCCCCCTGCTGCTGACACTGGTCGGAGCGCCGGTGCTGGCCCAGGACGTGGACCCCGCCACCCTCTATGAAGTCACCACCGAGGGGACGTCGACGCAGGTGAAGGCCGGAGGGCAGGGCACGTTCGTGCTCGCCATCAAGTCCAAGCCCGGCGCCCACGTCTCCGACGAGGCCCCCCTGAAGCTGGAGCTGAAGGGCACGCAGCTGACGCCCGCCCAGAAGACGCTGACCCGCGAGCAGTCGGTGGCGAAGAAGGCCGCCGGCCAGCAGTTCGTGGATCCGCGCTTCGAGGTCCCCTTCACCGCGGTGTCCGCCGGCAAGGGCACGCTGGACGCGACGCTGACCTTCTTCATCTGCACGGAGAAGATCTGCGCCCGTCAGAAGAAGACCTTCTCGCTGCCCGTGGAGGTCCAGTAGCCCCCATGCGAGAGCGCTCCCCCAAGCCTTCTGGTGGCGACCGCGGCGGCCACGAAGCCCCGCGCTACGTCCATGGCGTCAATCCCGTGCTGGAGGCCCTTCGCGCCCATCCGGACGCGGTGGAGCGCCTCTTCATCGTCGACGGTCAGGTGGGCGCCAAGGCCGCGGGCGAGCTGCTCAGCCGCGCGCGCGACGCGGGTGTCCGGGTGGAGAAGGTCGGCCGGGAGCGGCTGACCGCCATGGCGGAAGGCGGCGTGCACCAGGGCGTCGTCGCCGAGCTGCGCGGCTTCCAGTACGTCGAACTGGAGGACGTCCTCGACGCGGCGAAGGCCAAGGGGCAGCCCGCGCTCGTCGTCGTGCTCGACGGCATCCAGGATCCGCACAACCTGGGCGCCATCATCCGCTCGGCCCACGCGCTCGGGGCCCACGGCGTCGTCCTGGCCAAGGACCGGGCCGTGCAGGTGACGGGCACGGTGGCCAAGGCCTCCGCGGGCGCCGTCGAGTACTGCCCCATCGCGCGCGTCACCAACATTTCGCGCGCCCTGGAGCAGCTGAAGGAAGCGGGCCTGTGGGTCGCGGCCGCGGACATCGAGGGCGCCGAGCCCCTGTGGAGCGCCCGGCTGGACGGGCCCCTGGCGCTGGTCGTGGGGGCCGAGGGGGCGGGCGTGAGGGAAGGCGTCCTCAAGCACTGCGACTTCCGCCTCCGGATTCCCATGGGAGGTCAGGTCGGTTCACTGAATGCGTCGGTTTCCGCCGCGATTCTGCTATACGAGGTCGCCCGTCAGCGGGGCCGTCCTTCCCGCTGATGACCCCGGATCAATCTCCTTGACTTGGAGAGTGGGGGCTTCTAAAAGGTCGCGCCTCTCAAGTCGCTGCCGAGGGGTTGACGGTCCGCTCGGGATGAGGTAGGGCGGGGCAGTTGCTGGATGGATGCCGGTGTAGCTCAGTCGGTAGAGCAACTGATTTGTAATCAGTAGGTCGCGGGTTCAAATCCCGCCGCCGGCCAGGTAGGACGGGCCGCGGAAAAGGGCCCGAGACGCAGCGGGATGGTGTAGGAAGCAGCGCGCAGCACGACAAGCGAATATCTGGAGAGATGCCCGAGCGGCCAAAGGGAGCAGACTGTAAATCTGCCGGCTCTACGCCTACGGTGGTTCGAATCCACCTCTCTCCACTCGGCAATGCGGGAATAGCTCAGTTGGTAGAGCGTCAGCCTTCCAAGCTGAATGTCGTGGGTTCGAATCCCATTTCCCGCTCCAACCGTTGTAGTGCATCGCCAAGCCCTGATAGCTCAGTTGGCAGAGCGCGTCCTTGGTAAGGACGAGGTCACCAGTTCAATCCTGGTTCAGGGCTCCATTTTTCGAGGAGTGTCATGTCCAAGGAAAAGTTCGATCGCAGCCTGCCCCACGTGAACATCGGAACGATTGGGCACGTGGACCACGGCAAGACGTCGCTGACGGCGGCCATCACGAAGGTGCTGGCGAAGACGGGCGGCGCCACGTTCCTGGCGTACGACCAGATTGACAAGGCGCCGGAAGAGCGTGAGCGCGGCATCACCATCTCCACGGCGCACGTGGAGTACAAGACGAAGAACCGCCACTACGCGCACGTCGACTGCCCGGGGCACGCCGACTACGTGAAGAACATGATTACCGGCGCGGCGCAGATGGACGGCGCCATCCTGGTGGTGTCGGCGGCGGACGGCCCGATGCCCCAGACGCGCGAGCACATCCTCCTGGCCCGCCAGGTGGGCGTGCCCTACATCGTGGTCTTCCTGAACAAGGTGGACCTGCTGGACGACCCGGAGTTGCGTGAGCTCGTCGAGATGGAGGTGCGTGACCTCCTGAAGAAGTACGAGTTCCCCGGCGACACCATCCCCATCGTCCCCGGCTCCGCGGTGAAGGCGCTGGAGGGTGACACCAGCGACATCGGCGAGCCGGCCATCCTGAAGCTGATGGAGGCGGTGGACAGCTACATCCCGACGCCGCAGCGCGCGACGGACAAGCCCTTCCTGATGCCGGTGGAAGACGTCTTCTCCATCGCCGGCCGTGGCACCGTGGCGACGGGCCGCGTGGAGCGCGGTGTCATCAAGGTGGGCGAGGAAGTGGAAGTCGTGGGCCTCCGCGCGACGCAGAAGACGGTGGTGACGGGCGTGGAGATGTTCCGCAAGCTGCTGGACGAGGGCCGCGCGGGCGACAACATCGGCGCGCTGGTCCGTGGCCTCAAGCGCGAGGACATGGAGCGTGGCCAGGTGCTGGCGAAGCCGGGCAGCATCACGCCGCACACGAAGTTCAAGGCGCAGATTTACGTGCTGTCGAAGGAAGAGGGCGGCCGTCACACCCCGTTCTTCAAGGGGTACCGTCCGCAGTTCTACTTCCGCACCACGGACGTGACGGGCACGGTGAAGCTGCCGGACAACGTCGAGATGGTCATGCCGGGCGACAACATCGCCATCGAGGTGGAGCTCATCACCCCGGTCGCGATGGAGAAGGAGCTCCGGTTCGCCGTCCGCGAGGGTGGCCGTACGGTGGGCGCCGGCGTCGTTGCGGAGATCATCGCCTAGTCGGCTTCCCGCCGACCGGCTTTCACGGGCACTGAGTTGCGGAGGGGAGGGCTGCTTTTGTAGCCTTCCCTTCTCGCATCTGGTGAAATGAACCATGCCTAAGGGTAACCGTTCCATCATCTCGCTCGAATGCACCACGTGCAAAGAGCGGAACTACACGACCACGAAGAACAAGCGGAAGAGCCAGGACAAGCTTGAGCTGAGCAAGTTCTGCCCTCGCTGCCGCAAGCACACGGACCACAAGGAAGGCAAGGTCTAGGTCGTCCGTTCCATGAAGGTTTAGGCCAGTAGCTCCAACGGTAGAGCAGCGGTCTCCAAATCCGCGTGTTGGGGGTTCGAATCCCTCCTGGCCTGCCAGCTTCAGTACAGGGACCCCCGGTACCGAGCGGTGCCGGGGGTCCCTGCCTTTTCGCAGTCCCGCTTCCGCAGTCCCTCGTGAGGCACCATGGCGACGGCATCTGAGGCCAGCCAGCAGGCTAACCGCTCGGGCATCGACCCCAAGCGGCTCGTGGTCATCTTCTATCTCGTCGCCGGCATCGTCCTGGCCCTCTTCCTGGAGCACGTCTTCGGGTTGCTCTGGAGCCGGTTCGGCTGGAGCGACGTGGAGCTCTTCGAAGGGCTCGGCTGGCGCGTGTCGACGCTGGTGGGTTACCTGGCGGGCCTGGCCCTGGTGCTGGCGGCCTACTTCCACCCTCGCACGCACGCCCTCTCCATCGACGTGGCGTCCGAGCTCATGAAGGTCACCTGGCCTACCTGGACGGAGACCCGCGCGTCGACCATGGCCGTGGTCGTCGCCTCGCTCGTGGCGGCCGTTCTGCTCTTCTGCATCGACACCGTCGCCTACAACTTGATGGTGGAGTGGCTGCCTGCCCTGTGGGGGAAGCTGTAATGGCGAAGAAATGGTTCACGGTCCAGACCTACTCGAACTACGAGAACCAGGCGAAGAAGAACCTGGAAGAGCAGGTGCGCCTCAAGGGCCTGCAGGACCAGGATCTGATTGGTGAGATCCTCATCCCCATGGAGCAGGTCGTGGAGATGGTGAACGGCGAGAAGAAGACCACCCGCCGCAAGCTCTTTCCGGGCTACATCTTCGTCCAGATGGAGCTCAGCGACACCACCGTCCACCTGGTGAAGAACACCTCCAAGGTGACGGGGTTCCCGGGCGTCGGCCAGAACGAGCAGCCCCGGCCCATGTCGGACCGCGAGGTCGAGCGCCTCACCGCGCAGGTCACCGAGGGCGCCCACAAGGCCAAGCCCAAGGTCCAGTTCGAGACCAGCGACACGGTGCGCGTCATCGACGGCCCGTTCGCCAACTTCAACGGCACCGTGGAAGAGGTCAACCCGGAGAAGGGCCGCGT
Source organism: Corallococcus macrosporus (assembly GCF_017302985.1). Lineage (NCBI taxonomy): Bacteria > Pseudomonadati > Myxococcota > Myxococcia > Myxococcales > Myxococcaceae > Corallococcus > Corallococcus macrosporus. The sequence continues at coordinate 37,798 of NZ_JAFIMU010000015.1, read as the reverse complement.
GCGCGTGCTCGTCAGCATCTTCGGCCGTGCGACCCCCGTGGAGCTCGACTTCATGCAGGTGGAGAAGACCACCGGCTAGTTTCAACAGTCTTCCGCGCCCTTTCCCCGGGCGCGGATCAACGGGTGGGAGGGTCGCCCCGTCTGGCGGCCCGTCGGAACCACCCTCTCGAAAGGCAGCAGTCCGCCGATGAAGAAGGTCACAGGTCAGGTCAAGTTGCAGATCCCCGCCGGCAAGGCGAACCCCGCCCCGCCGATCGGTCCCGCCCTCGGTCAGCAGGGCGTGAACATCATGGAGTTCTGCAAGCAGTTCAACGCCAAGACGCAGGCGGAGGCCAAGGAGGGGCTGATCATCCCGGTGATCATCACCGTGTATCAGGACCGCTCCTTCACCTTCATCCTGAAGACCCCTCCCGCCGCGATCCTCATCAAGAAGGCCGCGGGTCTCCACACGGAGAAGAAGAAGGGTTCGGGCGCGAAGAAGCCGGGCAAGGAGAAGGTGGGGCAGATCACCCGCAAGCAGCTCGAGGAGATCGCCAACAAGAAGATCCAGGACACCACCGCCGCGTCCCTCGAAGCCTGCATGAACACCATTGCCGGCACCGCGCGCTCCATGGGCATCGACGTCGTCGGCTAGCCCGCCCCATCTCTCAAGGATTCCTGCCATGGCTACCAATGGAAAGAAGTTCCGCGCGTCCAACGAGCTGGTGGACCGCAACAAGCGCTACGCCGTCGCCGAGGGCTTCGCGCTGCTGAAGAAGACTGTCGAGACCCGCGCGACGAAGTACGACCAGACGGTCGACGTCGCCATCAACCTGGGCGTGGACCCGAAGCACGCGGACCAGATGGTCCGTGGCGCCGTGGTGCTCCCGCACGGCACCGGCGCCACCGTGCGCGTGGCCGTGTTCGCCAAGGGTGAGCGCGCCACCGAGGCCACCAACGCCGGCGCCGACATCGTGGGTGATGATGACCTGCGCGCGCGCATCGAGGGCGGCTTCCTCGACTTCGACACCGTCATCGCGACGCCGGACATGATGGGCGTGGTCGGCCGCCTCGGTAAGGTGCTCGGTCCCCGTGGCCTCATGCCGAACCCGAAGGTCGGCACGGTGACCATGGACGTCGCCAAGGCCATCCGCGACGCCAAGGGCGGTAAGGTGGATTTCCGCGCCGAGAAGGCCGGTATCGTCCACGCGAAGATGGGCAAGGCCTCCTTCGCCGCGGACAAGCTCGAGGCGAACTTCAACGCGCTGGTGGACTTGGTGATGAAGCTCAAGCCGGCCACCGCCAAGGGCGTGTACCTGAAGGGCATCGCCATCTCGACGACCATGGGGCCGGGCATCAAGCTCGACACCACGGAAATCCTGGCGCGTCACCGCTAGTCGCGGGTGTCAGGACGGGCAGGGAAGGGTGCGCTCCCTGACGGGGAGCGCTGTCCCGTCGCCCGGAGAACATCGGTCCGATAGAAAGTGCTGGATCTTTGCGAAAGCCGGGGGTATAGGCCCCCGGCTTTTGCAATTGGGGCGCCATGTCGAGAGACGCGGCGTTCCGACCTGGTTCATGACAGCAGGGACCTGGAAGGGAGAAGACGCGTCCGTTGGGAACCGGGCAACCGGTCGGGCCGTCCATCCACTCCTGGTTCAAACGACCGCAAGGTCAGCCCTGCCGAGACTGGAGGTGCGGTGTGGTGCCTCTCGGAGGCTCCTCTCTCGCTCTGCCACTTTGGCCCAGGCATCACGCCCGACCGTCAGGTCGGGCCATGAAGGAGGTGAGTCAAGGTGCTGAAGAGCGAGAAGGAAGAGATGATCAAGGACCTTCACGAGAAGTTTGCGCGGACCAAGACCGCGGTGCTCGTGGAGTCCTCCAAGGTGAACGTCGAGACCGTCACCAAGCTCCGTCGCAAGTTCCGCGAGGGCAAGGTCGAGTACAAGGTCATCAAGAACACGCTGGCGCGCCGTGCCGCTCAGGGCACGACCGTCTCCGTGATTTCGGATGACTTCACCGGTCCCGTGGCGCTGTGCATCAGCTACGACGACGAGGTGGCTCCTGCGAAGATCCTGATGGATTTCATCAAGGACATGGAGACCATCAAGGTCCGTAGCGCCGTCGTCGCCGGTAACAAGGTCGACGCCAACGGCGTGAAGGCGCTGGCGAAGCTGCCGGGCCTGAACGAGCTGCGCGGCCAGTTGCTCGGCATGCTCAACCAGCCTGCAGGCAAGCTGGTCCGGACCATCGCCGCTCCCGCGTCGAGCCTCGCGCGCGTCATCCAGGCGCACGCGGACAAGTCGCAGGGGTAGTAATCGTTCCGAGAAGTTTTTCTACCGCAACCTCTTCGGCCGAGCCGCCCAAATGGGTCGCCGGCCGTTAGTCAACCAGAAGGAACAGTTCCATGGCCGATTTGAACGCGATTGCTGAAGAACTCTCGAAGCTCACCGTCCTCGAGGCGGGCGAGCTCGTGAAGATGCTGGAGACCAAGTGGGGCGTTTCCGCCGCCGCCGTGGCCGTTGCCGCGGGCGGTGGTGGTGGCGCTGCCGCCGCCGCTCCTGTCGAGGAGAAGACGGAGTTCAACGTGGTGCTGGCGAACGCCGGCGCCAACAAGATCAACGTCATCAAGGAGATCCGCGCCATCACCGGCCTGGGCCTGAAGGAGGCCAAGGACCTGGTCGAGGGTGCGCCCAAGACGGTCAAGGAAGGCGTCAACAAGGACGACGCCAAGAAGATCAAGGACCAGCTCACCGCGGCTGGCGCCACCGTCGAGATCAAGTAGTTCTGTCCAGGGGCTGCCCTGTTCTTCCGGGAAATCCCGGGCAGCCTGCTGATCGGATGAGCAGGCCGGTGCTCCCTTTGCTGGGGCACCGGCTTTGCCCATTTGACATTTGCCAAATTTCCCGGCGCCGCCGCGCGTTACTGAAGTTTGCCCCGCCCGAGCAGCCGTCCCCGGAGACCGAATGCCGACGCAGATCCAGAACAATTTCCGCGTGCGGAAGACCTTCGCGAAAATCGCGAAGATCATCGACATTCCCAATCTCATCAACATCCAGAAGCAATCCTACGAGAAGTTCCTCCAGGCCGACATCGCCCCGGAGAAGCGTGAGGACCTTGGCCTTCAGGGTGTCTTCAAGTCCGTCTTCCCGATCCGGGACTTCAACGAGACCTCCTCGCTGGAGTTTGTGAGCTATCACCTGGAGAAGCCGAAGTACGACGTCGATGAGTGCCACCAGCGTGGAATGACCTACTCGGCGCCCATCAAGGTCGTCGTGCGCCTGGTCGTCTGGGACAAGGACGAGGAGACCGGCGCCCAGTCCATCCGCGACGTGAAGGAGCAGGAGGTCTACTTCGGCGAAATCCCGCTGATGACCCAGAACGGTACGTTCATCATCAACGGCACCGAGCGCGTCGTGGTGAGCCAGCTGCACCGCAGCCCGGGTGCGTTCTTTGACCACGACAAGGGCAAGAGCCACTCGTCGGGCAAGCTGCTCTACAACGCCCGCATCATCCCGTACCGCGGCTCGTGGATCGACTTCGAGTTCGACCACAAGGACCTGCTGTACGTGCGCATCGACCGGCGCCGCAAGCTGCCGGCCACCGTGCTCATCCGCGCCCTGGGCGCCGTCGGTGACACGGCGAAGAAGAACCCGCTCGACTTCAAGGGCTCCACCGAGGAGATCCTCAACTACTACTACGCCACCGAGACCATCTACCTGCAGAGCGCCGCGGACTTCGAGAAGTCCGTCGAGCTGGAGCTCCTGCCGGGTCAGCGCGCCACGCGCGACATCAAGACCAAGTCCGGTGAGCTGATCGTCAAGAAGAACCGCAAGTTCACGCGCGCCGCCATCAAGAAGCTCGAAGCGGCGAAGATGACCAAGCTGCCCATCGACGCGGACGAGCTCTTCACCAAGGTGTCCGCCTACGACGTGGTGGACGAGAACACCGGTGAGGTCATCCTCGAGTGCAACGAGGAGGTCTCCCAGGAGAAGGTGGACGAGCTCCTCAAGCGCGACATCAAGGAGTTCAAGGTCCTCTTCATCGACAACCTCAACGTGGGTCCGTACCTGCGTGAGACGTTGATGCTGGACAAGATCGAGTCGCCCGAGCAGGCCATCATGGAGATCTACCGGCGCCTGCGCCCGGGTGATCCCCCGACGCCGGAGACCGCGACGAACCTGTTCAGCAACCTGTTCTTCAACCCGGAGCGCTACGACCTGTCCAAGGTCGGCCGCCTCAAGCTGAACTTCAAGTTCAGCCTCGAGGAGCCTCTCGACGGTCAGATCCTGACCAAGCGCGACATCCTGGAGGTCATCCGCTACCTGATCGACCTGAAGAACGGCAAGGGCACGATCGACGACATCGACCACCTGGGCAACCGCCGCGTCCGCGCGGTGGGCGAGCTGCTGGAGAACCAGTACCGCATCGGCCTCGTCCGCATGGAGCGCGCGATCAAGGAGCGCATGAGCCTCCAGGAGATCGAGACGCTCATGCCGCACGACCTGATCAACGCCAAGCCGGTGACGGCGGTGATCAAGGAGTTCTTCGGCTCCAGCCAGCTGTCGCAGTTCATGGACCAGACGAACCCGCTCTCCGAGGTCACGCACAAGCGTCGTCTGTCCGCGCTCGGGCCTGGCGGCCTCACGCGTGAGCGCGCGGGCTTCGAAGTCCGCGACGTGCACCCGACGCACTACGGCCGCATCTGCCCCATCGAGACGCCGGAAGGCCCGAACATCGGCCTCATCGCGTCGCTGTCGACCTACGCGCGCGTCAACGAGTTCGGCTTCGTGGAGACGCCGTACCGCAAGGTGGACGCGGGCAGCGTGACGGGTGACGTGGCCTTCTACTCGGCGCTCGAGGAGGAGAAGCACACCATCGCCCAGGCCAACGCGGAGACGGACAAGAAGGGCAAGTTCGTCAACGCGCTGGTGCAGAGCCGCCGCAGCGGCGAGTTCGTCCAGGTCAAGGCCGAGGACGTGGACCTGATGGACGTGTCCCCGAACCAGCTGGTGTCGGTGGCCGCCTCCCTCATCCCGTTCCTGGAGAACGACGACGCGAACCGCGCGCTCATGGGCTCCAACATGCAGCGTCAGGCGGTGCCGCTGCTGCGCACCGCGGCCCCGCTCGTGGGCACGGGCATCGAGGCCATCGTCGCGCGCGACTCGGGCGTGACGTGCGTGGCCCGTCGTGACGGCATCGTGGAGTCGGTGGACGCCAGCCGCATCGTGGTGAAGGCGGACTCCAACGCGGCCCTGAGCGACGTGTCGAGCGAGGTCGACATCTACAACCTGCTCAAGTACCAGCGCTCCAACCAGAACACGTGCCTCAACCAGAAACCCATCATCCGCAAGGGTGACCGGGTGAAGAAGGGCGACGTGATCGCGGACGGTCCGGCCACCGAGACCGGTGAGCTGGCGCTGGGGCAGAACGTGGTCGTCGCGTTCATGCCGTGGCAGGGCTACAACTTCGAAGACTCCATCCTGCTCAGCGAGCGCATCCTCAAGGAGGACGTCTTCACGTCCATCCACATCGAGGAGTTCGAGTGCATCGCGCGCGACACCAAGCTGGGCAAGGAGGAGATCACCCGCGACATCCCGAACGTGGGTGAGGAAGCCCTCAAGGACCTGGACGAGAGCGGCATCATCCGCATCGGCGCCGAGGTGAAGCCCGGTGACGTGCTGGTGGGCAAGATCACGCCGAAGGGCGAGACCCAGCTGTCTCCCGAAGAGAAGCTGCTGCGCGCCATCTTCGGTGAGAAGGCCGGCGACGTGCGCGACAGCTCCCTGCGCGTGCCCCCGGGCGTCGTGGGCACCGTCATCAACGCCAAGGTGTTCAGCCGCAAGGGCGTGGAGAAGGACGAGCGCGCCAAGCAGATCGAGTCCATGGAGGAGGCGAAGCTCCTCAAGGACCAGAACGACGAGATCAAGGTCCTCCAGGACTCCGCGTACAGCCGCCTCCGCGGGCTGGTCCGCGGCAAGGAGGTCCAGGGCAAGCTCGTGGACGACAAGGGGAAGATCCTCCTGAAGAAGGGGGACATCCTCAACGACGAGCTGCTGGCCACGGTGCCGTACAAGTACTGGGGCGAGATCTCCGTCGGTGACCCGCTGGACGCGCGCCTGCGCGACATCCTGCGCAACCTGGAGGAGACGAAGGAGGCCGTGAAGCTGGCCTTCGGCGAGAAGATCGCCCGCATCAAGAAGGGCGACGAGCTCCCCCCGGGCGTCATCAAGATGGTGAAGGTGTACGTCGCCATCAAGCGCAAGCTGGCGGTGGGCGACAAGATGGCCGGCCGCCACGGCAACAAGGGCGTCGTGTCCCGCGTCCTCCCCGAGGAGGACATGCCGTACCTGGAGGATGGCCGTCCGGTGGACATCGTCCTCAACCCGCTCGGCGTGCCCTCCCGCATGAACATCGGGCAGATCCTCGAGGTCCACCTGGGCTGGGCCGCGAAGGGCGTGGGCGAGCAGCTGCAGCGCTACATCGAGGAGAACTTCAGCGGCGAGCAGCTCAAGAAGCAGCTGAAGACCGTCTACGACGACAAGGCCTTCGGCGACTTCGTGGACGGCCTGTCCGACCAGGAGGTCCAGGACCTCTGCCGCCGCCTGAAGAAGGGCATCCACGTGGCGACGCCGGTGTTCGACGGCGCTCGCGAGACGGAGCTGCACGCCCTCTTCGACGAGGGCCGCCTGCCTCGCTCCGGCCAGATGGTGCTCTTCGACGGCCGCACGGGTGAGCCGTTCGACCAGAACGTCACCGTGGGCGTGATGTACATGCTCAAGCTGCACCACCTGGTGGACGAGAAGATCCACGCCCGTTCCATCGGGCCCTACTCGCTGGTCACGCAGCAGCCCCTGGGCGGCAAGGCCCAGTTCGGCGGTCAGCGTCTGGGTGAGATGGAAGTCTGGGCGATGGAGGCCTACGGCGCGGCGTACACGCTGCAGGAGTTCCTCACGGTCAAGTCGGACGACGTCGTGGGCCGCACGCGCATGTACGAGGCGATCGTCAAGGGCGACAACGTCCTGGAGAGCGGCCTGCCCGAGTCGTTCAACGTGCTCCTCAAGGAACTCCAGTCGCTGGCCCTGGACGTGGAGCTGCTGGAGAGCGCGCCCCCGGAGCGGCAGCGCAGCTTCGGCGGTGACTTCCTGGGTGGCGGCGACGGCGAGGACCGGAAGTCGGGGACCGAGGCCTAGGCCTTTTCAAAGAAGCCGGTGCGCCCGCCTGACCGGCTGGCTGCTTCCTCGTGGAGGGGGCGGCTGGCCGGGCGCAGGGCGGGGGCCCGAAACGTTTGGCGCCTTGAGCGCTCATAAGTTTTCGGAGGCAACGTGAAGGACATTTTCAACTTCTTCGAGAAGCCGAAGGACCCGCTGTCGTTCAACGCCATCCGCATCGCGCTGGCGTCGCCCGACAAGATCCGCCAGTGGTCGCACGGTGAGGTGAAGAAGCCCGAGACGATCAACTACCGCACGTTCAAGCCGGAGCGGGACGGCCTGTTCTGCGCCCGCATCTTCGGGCCGGTGAAGGACTACGAGTGCAACTGCGGCAAGTACAAGCGCATGAAGCACCGTGGCGTCGTGTGCGAGAAGTGCGGCGTGGAGGTCATCCAGTCCAAGGTGCGCCGTGAGCGCCTGGGACACATCACGCTGGCCACGCCCGTGGCCCACATCTGGTTCCTCAAGTCGCTGCCCAGCCGCATCGGCAACCTGCTCGACATCACCCTCAAGGAGATGGAGAAGGTGCTGTACTGCGAGAGCTACATGGTCATCGACCCCAAGGCGACGCCGCTCCAGAAGGGCGAGCTGATCTCCGAGGAGAAGATGCACCGGCTCTTCCAGGAGCACGGTGAGGACTCGTTCAGCGCGGGCATGGGCGGCGAGGCCGTCCGCGAGATGCTCAAGTCCCTGGACGTGGAGAAGCTGTCCGAGGAACTGCGCAAGGACATGCGCGAGACCACCAGCGAGGCGAAGCGGAAGAAGTACGCCAAGCGCCTGAAGGTGGCCGAGGCGTTCCGCGTCTCCGGCAACAAGCCGGAGTGGATGATGCTGGACGTCATCCCCGTCATCCCGCCCGACCTGCGTCCGCTGGTGCCCCTGGACGGCGGCCGCTTCGCGACCTCCGACCTCAACGACCTGTACCGCCGCGTCATCAACCGCAACAACCGCCTCAAGCGGCTGCAGGAGCTGAACGCGCCGGACATCATCATCCGCAACGAGAAGCGGATGCTCCAGGAGGCCGTGGACGCGCTGTTCGACAACGGCCGCCGCGGAAAGACCATCACCGGCCCGAACAAGCGGCCGCTGAAGTCGCTGTCCGACATGCTCAAGGGCAAGCAGGGCCGGTTCCGTCAGAACCTGCTCGGCAAGCGCGTGGACTACTCGGGCCGCTCCGTCATCGTCGTGGGCCCCGAGCTGCGCCTGCACCAGTGCGGCCTGCCGAAGATCATGGCGCTCGAGCTCTTCAAGCCGTTCATCTACAACAAGCTTGAAGAGAAGGGCTACGTCACCACCATCAAGTCCGCGAAGAAGATGGTGGAGAAGGAGCGTCCGGAGGTCTGGGACATCCTCGAGGACGTGATCCGCGAGCACCCGGTGCTCCTCAACCGCGCCCCCACGCTGCACCGTCTGGGCATGCAGGCCTTCGAGCCCGTCCTCATCGAGGGCAAGGCCATCCAGCTGCACCCGCTGGTGTGCGCCGCGTTCAACGCGGACTTCGACGGCGACCAGATGGCCGTGCACGTGCCGCTCTCCATCGAGGCCCAGATGGAAGCGCGCGTGCTGATGATGTCGACGAACAACATCCTCAGCCCCGCGAACGGCAAGCCCATCATCGTCCCGACGCAGGACATGGTGCTCGGCATCTACTACATGACGCGCGCCCGCGAGTTCGCCAACGGCGAAGGCCGCGTGTTCGCGTCGCCGGACGAGGTGCGCGCCGCGTACGACCACGGTGAGGTCCACCTGCAGGCCAAGGTGGTGTGCCGCATCGACGGCAAGCGCAAGGAGACCACGGTCGGCCGCGTGCTGCTGTGGGAAGTCGTTCCGCGCCGCGTGGGCTTCGACGCCATCAACAAGGTGCTCGACAAGAAGTCGCTCGGTAACCTCATCGACCTCTGCTACCGCCTCACGGGCGAGAAGGAGACGGTGCTGCTGGCGGACCGCGTCCGCAGCGCGGGCTACTTCCACGCGACCCGCGCCGGTATCTCCATCGCGCTCAAGGACATGATCATCCCTGCGAAGAAGCAGGAGTTCCTGGACTACGCGCGCAAGGAAGTGGCGGAGATCGAGAACCAGTACCTGGAAGGCCTCATCACCGACGGTGAGCGCTACAACAAGGTTATCGATATCTGGGCGGAGATCACCGAGAAGGTCGCCCAGGAGATGATGCAGCAGATCTCCCAGGACGAGGCTTCCGGGGACGTGGACGGCAAGCGCGTGACGCGCAAGCAGCCCTCGTTCAACCCCATCTACATCATGGCCGACTCCGGCGCCCGCGGCAGCGCCCAGCAGATCCGCCAGCTGGCGGGTATGCGCGGCCTGATGGCGAAGCCCTCCGGCGAAATCATCGAGACGCCCATCACGGCCAACTTCCGTGAAGGCCTCTCCGTGCTCCAGTACTTCATCTCCACGCACGGCGCCCGTAAGGGCCTGGCGGACACGGCGCTCAAGACGGCCAACTCCGGTTACCTCACCCGCCGTCTCGTGGACGTGGCGCAGGACGCCATCATCAACGAGTACGACTGCGGCACCATGGACGGTCTGTTCATCGGCGCCCTGGTCGAGGGCGGCGAAATCATCGAGCCGCTGGGTGAGCGCATCCTGGGCCGCGTGGCCCTGGACGACATCCTCGACCCGGTGACGGGCGAGGTGCTGGTGCGCGCCAACGAGGAGATCGACGAGGAGCGCGTCCGCCGCATCGAGAACAGCGGTCTGGACAAGGTGAAGATCCGCTCGGTGCTCACGTGCCAGGCCAAGCGCGGCATCTGCGTGGAGTGCTACGGCCGTGACCTGGCGCGTGGCCGCAAGGTGTCCGTGGGCGAGGCCGTCGGCGTCATCGCGGCGCAGTCCATCGGTGAGCCGGGTACGCAGCTCACGATGCGCACCTTCCACATCGGTGGCGCGGCGACCCGTCGCGCGGAGCAGTCCAGCCTGGAGAACCGCTACGCGGGTTCCGTGAAGTTCGCGGGCCTGAACACGGTGCAGAAGGCGGACGGCACGCTGGTGGCCATGAACCGCAACGGCGAGATCGTCATCGTCGACGAGTCGGGCCGCGAGCGTGAGCGCTACCAGATCATCTACGGCGCCCGCATCCTGGTGAAGGAAGGCCAGAAGCTGGAGCCGGGCGTGCTGGTGGCCGAGTGGGACCCGTTCGCCATCCCGCTGCTCACGGAAGTGGGCGGTGTCGTGCGCTACGAGGACATCATCGAAGGCGTGACGATGTCCGAGACGCTCGACGAGGTCACGGGCCTGTCGCGCAAGACGGTCATCGAGTCCAAGGACCCGGAGGCGCGTCCGCGCGTCACCATCCGCGACGCGGCCGGCAACGTGAAGGACCTGCCGTCCTCCCGCAACCAGGCGAGCTACTTCCTGCCGCAGGGCGCGATCATCACGGTCAACGACCAGGATGAGATCTCCGCGGGTGAGGTCATCGCCAAGGTGCCGCGTGAGACCACGAAGACCAAGGACATCACGGGCGGTCTGCCCCGCGTGGCCGAGCTCTTCGAGGCGCGCAAGCCCAAGGACGCGGCGGCGATCGCGGAGATCGACGGCGTGGTGTCCTTCGGCAAGGACACCAAGGGCAAGCGCAAGCTCATCATCACCCCCGAGGTGAGCGGCGAGCAGCGCGCGGACCTGGCCAAGGAGTACCTGATCTCCAAGGGCAAGAGCATCAACGTCCACTCCGGCGATCGCGTGAAGGCCGGCGAGGCGATGATGGACGGCGCGGCCAACCCGCACGACATCCTCAAGGTGCTGGGCGAGAAGGAACTCGCGCGCTACCTGGTGGACGAAGTGCAGGAGGTCTACCGACTGCAGGGCGTGAAGATCAACGACAAGCACATCGAGACGATCGTCCGGCAGATGCTGCGCCGGGTGCGCGTCACCGACGTGGGCGACACCAACTTCCTGGTCGACGAGCAGGTCGAGAAGTGGGTGTTCGAGGAGGAGAACGAGAAGGTCATGTCCGAAGGGAAGCGCCCGGCCGTGGGCGAGCCCCTGCTGCTCGGCATCACCAAGGCGTCGCTCTCCACCGAGTCGTTCATCTCCTCGGCGTCGTTCCAGGAGACCACGAAGGTGCTCACCGAGGCCGCCATCAACGGCAAGGTGGACTACCTGCGCGGCCTCAAGGAGAACGTCATCATGGGCCGGCTCATCCCCGCCGGCACGGGCCTGCCGAACTACAAGCACCTCGACATCGAGGTGGAGAGCCCCACGGACGAGGTCAACGAGATGGAGGCCGCCCTGGCCGCCACCCACGGCGACACCGGCCCGCTGGCCCCTCCGCCGTCGCGGCCGGACACCCGGTCCACCGACGTCGCCTAGTCCTTCCTGAGAAGCGTCCCTGACGCTTCGTGAGTCAGCCGCCGTCCTGGTGTCATGCCGGGGCGGCGGCTTTCTCGTTTTGCACAGTCTGTCCCTGTTCGCTTGACACCATGGTGCGGTGCGTTAGGTTGACGCATCACGTTATGAAACCCGGAACAGCCGGGGGGGAGCACGACATGGCGACGACGAGTGCGAAGGCAGCGGAGAAGACGGGCGTGACGCAGAACGTGGAGGCCTTCCTGAAGGGGCGGTTCTCCGAAGCGCAGAAGCGGTTCCAGGGCCTGGAAGGGGAGGCGAACAAGGCCTTCCGTGCGCTGGAGACGCGCAGCCAGGAGGCGGCGAAGGAGGTCCAGGCCCTGTGGACGAAGGTGCAGGCCGGTGAGCTGCGCGCCGACCCCCGCGTCCAGGAGCTGACGAAGAAGGTGGACGAGGCGGGCGTGGAGCTGCGCAAGCGGCTGGATGGGCTCCAGGCGAAGGTCGTGGAGGCGGTGGGAGTTGCCAGCCAGTCCCAGGTGCAGCAGATCACCCAGGAGCTGGGCCGCCTGTCGAAGAAGCTGGATGTGCTCCTGAAGCCCACCCGGCGCTCGCACCCTTCGACCAAGAATTCGGGCGGCGCGGCGTCTTCTCCGCGCGCCTGAGCAGCGTTTTCATCACCCACGGGGTGTGCTTAGGTCGCAGACCCCTTTGAATGCCCTGGGTTCCTTCCAAGGGAAGGGCCCGGGCACTCCCGGAGCGACTTCATGGACAACAACACCGAGGCCCCCCGAGAGAAGCCCTCCGTGGCGGAGGCGTTCGAGCGGATCTGGAGCCAGGCGCTCCTGGCGGTGAACACGGCGGAGGAGGAGGCTTCCCGCGCCGTGCAGCGCGTGGCGTCCGTCGCGGGCTGGAGCCAGGACGAGGTGAAGCGTCAGGCCCGTGAGTTCGCGGAGCGGCTGACGGGGCACCGCAAGGACCTGGAGCACAACGTGGAGGAGCGGGTCCGCACGGCCCTGACCCTCCTGAAGCTGCCGCGCCGCGAGGAGTTGCAGGCCTTCGGTGCCCGCCTGGAGCGTCTGAACGAACGCATCCAGGCCCTGGAGCACCGTAAGTGAGTGGCCCCGCCGCCTCGGGCGGCAGGTCGCTGGGAACGCGGTTCTTCGCGGGGCTGCATGCCCTGAGCAGCGGGTGCTCCCGGCTCCCGCTGCTCGCGGGTGTAGCGCTCGTGGTGTCCGCGCGGGTGGTGCCCCTCCTGGAGGAGTCCGCCCCCCAGTCCGTGGTCCCCGAGGTGGTGGCGCAGGAGGCCGTCTCCGAGGAGGCGGCGCTCATCGACGCCGTGCTGGCCAAGCGGGCCCCGGACCTGGGGCTCACGCTGCGCCGGCGGCTGGGGCAGGCCATCGACGAGGAGTCGCGCCGCACGGGGTATGACCCGCTGCTGGTGCTGGCCCTCATCGACGTGGAGTCCGACTTCGAGGAGGAGTCCGTCTCCGAGAAGGGCGCCCGGGGCCTGATGCAGATCAAGCCCAGCACGCTGCACTTCCTGGCGGAGAAGGAGGGCCTGAAGCTGTCGCGCGAGGAGGTGGTGGCGGACCCTGCCGTCTGCGTGCGCCTGGGCATCCGCTACCTGCGCAACCTGCAGGGCCGCTTCGGCGGCGACCTGGACCTGGCGCTGATGGCCTACAACGCGGGCCCCACGCGCATCCGGGACGCCATGAAGGCCGGAGAGCTGGAGAAGTTCCGCCGCTACCCCCGGGCCGTGCGGCGCGACTTCCGCCGCTTCCGCGAGGGCCACGGCCTGGGCGGGGACTGGGCGCTGGCGCAGCGCGAGCCGCCCCCGCCGACGCCCGACGAGACGCCGACCGCGGCGCCCTGAAGCGGCCCCGGCGGTCCGACTGGAAGACGGGCGCCCGGGTGAATGTTCGGGGCGCCGGAGCGCTCCAAGCGGAGCCGTCCCCGCCTTGTTCCGCTCCCCCGGGTGCGCTAAGTCGTTCGCAAGCTCCCGGGACTGTTGAGGATTCCCAGGAGGAATGCCCCCATGCCCCGCCCGTCCGCCCGCATTGCCCTCACTGTCGCGGCTTCGCTCGTCCCCATGCTGGCCCTCGCCGGTTCGGTCTTCCTGAACGGCGTGAAGATCGACGGGGTGACGAACACGCGCTTCGAGAAAGCCACCGTCCGCATCGACGCGGAGGGCAACGTCCACATCGACGCGCCGGGGTACGCGGCCCGCGTGACGACCGTGACGCCCACGCCCGCGCCGCCTTCCACGCCTGCGCCTCCGGTCGCCGCGGCTCCGGACGCGGGGGTCGTCGCGCAGGCCCCCGCGCCGGCCGCTCCCGCCGCACCCACGTCCGTGACGGGACGCATCACCCAGCGCTACTGGCTGGTGACGGAGCAGACGACGCCGGGCATGACGGACTTCGACATCGACGTGTACGTGAACTCGCGCTGGCTGCGTCGTTTGCGCAACAACGAGGACCAGGTGGTGGTGGATATCACCAGCCAGTTGCGCCCCGGCGCGAACGCGGTGACGCTGATTGCGCGCAAGCAGATGACGGGCAGCCGTCGCAGCACGTCCCCGCAGAACGTCTTCAAGGTGATCATCGGCGAGGGCAACGAGGGCGGCGGCAACGTGATGATTGACACGCCCCTCATCCGCTTCCAGAAGACGGCTGCGGACGCGCAGGACGCGACCGAGGAGTTCACCCTCACCACCCGCTAGGGTGCGCGGGAAGGGAGACGACGGTGTTCACCATCGACGAGCGCTACCGGGGCCTCCCCGCGAATCGCGACCAGGTGCTCGCGCTGCACCTGTCCCTCAACACGCCGCACGTGGCGATCCCCGGCAAGCAGGCCGGGCCCGCGCAGGCCTTCGTGGTGGGGCTTCGCGGAGGGCAGGGCGCGGGCGTCTTCGTGTACCTGTACCTCGTGGAAGCGGGGGACTGCGCGGTGTACGTGTCCGGCCGCCGCATCCAGTCCGCGGACGAGCTGCGGGAGGACGAGGACGACGCGCTCGCATTCGTGGAGTCGCTGGGCTTCATGATGGACAACGCGAACTGGCGCGCCGCGGCCCCCGCGCAGCAGGACGAGTGGCTCAAGACGCTGCCCGTGTTCTTCCGGGAGCCCACGCTCGTGCCCGCCGTGAAGGCCCGCGCCGAAGAGAAGCGCAACGTCGCCACCACCCTGGGCCGCTTCCTGGCCGCGTTCTGACCCTCCACCCCGGATTGGCACCCATGTCCCGCATCACTTCCTCCTGCTTCCTCGCGTTCGCGCTCGCGTCGGCGGGCTGCGCGCACGTCCCCACGGAGAAGGAGCGCCGGAGCTCGGAGATCCACTACGACCTGGGCATCCAGGCCCAGCAGCACGGCCACGTGCAGGACGCGCTCGCGGAGTACCAGAAGGCGCTGGAGCAGAACCCGGACAACCCGGAGGCCCACAACGCGGTGGGGCTCCTGCTGCACCTGTCCTTCCGGCGGCTCGACGAGGCGTCGTCCCACTACGAGCAGGCGCTGAAGATCCGGCCGACCTTCTCCGACGCGCGCACCAACCTGGGCAACCTGCGCCTGGACCAGGGCCGCTACGACGACGCGATCAAGCTGTACGAAGAGTCGCTCAACGACATGCAGTACCGCTACGGCTTCTCCGCGCAGAACAACATGGGGTGGGCGCTCTACAAGAAGGGCGACACGGTGAACGCGCTGCAGAACATCAAGGCGGCCATCACCACCAACCCGGAGTTCTGCCTGGGCTACAAGAACCTGGGCATCATCTACGACGAGACGGGCAAGACGGAGGAGGCGTGCCGGCAGTTCGCCCACTACCGTGAGAAGTGCCCGGAGGTGGCGGAGGCCTACCACCGCGAAGGCGTGTGCCAGGCGAAGCTCGGGCGGGTGGAGGAGGCGAAGAAGGCGTTCGCGGGCTGCGAGGCCAAGGCCCAGCCCAACGAGCAGGTGCTCAAGGACGACTGCCGCTCACTGCTGGACCACCTCTAGGCGCGGGGGCCCCGAAAGACCGTGGACCACGTCGACTTCGGCAAATACCTCAGCCAGCAGCGCGAGCTTCGCGGCCTGTCGCGCGAGGACGTCTCCCGGGAGACGAAGATTCCCCCCAGCCTCGTCGCGGCGCTGGAGGCAGGGCAGGTGGAGCGGCTGCCCGAGCGCGTGTTCGTGCTGAACTACATCCGCGCGTACGCGCAGGTCATCGGACTGTCGCCGGAGGAAGCGGCGCTGCGCTACGAGGAGGTGGACCGGGCGGTGCCCGCGCCTTCGCCGGCGCAGCTCGAGAAGGCACGGCGCAAGCGGGCGTACGTCATCCTGGCCGTCCTGCTGGCGGTCCTGCTCCTGGGCGCGGCCCTGTTCCTGGTGCTGACCGGGAAGCTTCCGCCCCCCACGGCGCGTTAAAGAGGGGTTATGGAGCGGTACGCCGACGACGCGTTCGTGCTGTCCACGGTCGACTATGGTGAGTCCGACCGGCTGGTGACGTTGCTGACGCGCGAGCACGGCAAGCTGACCGCGTTCGCCGCGGGAGCGCGCAAGAGCAAGCGCCGGTTCGCGGGTGCGCTGGAGCCGTTCATGCGGCTGCGCGTGCAGCTCGTGGAGACGCGCGGCAGCACGGTGCGGCTGGACTCGGCGGACATCGTCGCGGGCTTCTATGCGGCGCGCGAGGACCTGTCGCTCATCGCCCGCGCGCTGTACGCGGTGGAGCTGTGCCGCGAGCTCACGCGCGACCACGAGCCGCACCCGGAGCTGTTCGAACTGGTGGAGGGCTACCTGCACCGGCTGGACGCGAAGGAGGCCGGGCCCACGTCGCTGCTCGCGTTCGAGCTGGCGGCGCTGGCGCAGGCGGGCCTGATGCCGCGCTTCGACTCCTGCTCGCTGTGCGGCGGTCTGCCCGGCGAGCGGCCCCGGTTCGATCAGGGCCATGGTGGCGCGGTGTGCGAGCCGTGCGGCGGCCGCGCGCGTGACTCGGTCGCGGTGCCGGTGGCGCTGCTGTCCGGCCTGCGTTCGCTCCAGGAGGGTGCGCGCACGCCGCTGCCTCCGGACCTTCGCGCGCGGGCGCGGGGGCTGCTCAACGTCTTCATCGCGCACCACCTGGGCCGCAAGCTCAAGAGCGTGGACTTCATGGCGCAGGTGGGCCTGGACTGACGGGCAGCGCGCGGTCCCCAGGGGGAAGTGTCATGCACGAGGCCGGACCGCTGGACGTGGTGTGTGTCGGCGAGACGCTGGTGGACTTCCTTCCCGTGTCGGGCGGCGCCACGCGCGTGCGGGACGTGGAGGCCTGGAAGCCATCACCGGGTGGCTCGCCGGCCAACGTCTCCGTGGGGCTCGCGCGGCTGGGGCTGCGCTCGGCGATGGTGGGCGTGGTGGGCTCCGACGAGTTCGGCCACTTCCTGCGCGACCGGCTGGCGGCGGATGGCGTGGACGTGAGCCGCCTGCGCCAGGTGGACCACGCCCGCACGGGCCTGCTGTTCGTCTCGCTGGACGCGCATGGCGAGCGCAGCTTCACGTACTTCCGGACGCGTTCGGCGGAGTTCCTGCTGGATGACTCCGACGTGGACGGCGGCTTCGTGCGGCGTGCGAAGGCACTGCACTGCGGCTCCAACTCCCTGCTCCTGCCGGAGGCGCGCGAGGCGATGGTGCGCATGCTCACCCTGGCGCGTGAAGCCGGGATGCTGGTGAGCTGTGATCCGAACCTGCGGCTCCACGTATGGGAACGGCCTGAAGAGCTGCGCGTCCTGCTGGGCCGCATGCTGCCGCTGTGCACGGTCGTGAAGCTGTCCGAGGAGGAGATCCACTTCGCGACCGGTGAGCACTCGCCCGAGGCGGCCCTGCGGGTGCTGGCCGCGCAGGGTGTGCGGCTGCCGGTGGTGACGCTGGGCCCGCGCGGCGCCATGTTCCTCTGGCAGGGCGAGGCCCTCTCCGTTCCCGCTCCCCAGGTGACGGTGGTGGACACGACGGGCGCCGGGGACGGCTTCGTATCCGCGATGCTGAGCGGGCTGGTGCGCGGGTATGGCGACGCGCGCTCGTTGGAGGGGGCGACTCGCGAGGATCTGATCGCGCTGATGACCTTCGCCGCGGGCGTGGGCGCTCGGGTGGTGACGAAGCTGGGCGCGGTATCGGCGCTCCCCATGGCCTCCGAGGTCGAAGGCCTTTTGCCCTCGCTTTCCGCCGCGCGACGCAGCGCACGCTGACGGGAAGCGCCGGGCCGGGTCAGGCTCGCGTGCTTCGCTGCGTCCGCCGTGGCCCACCATCCCACGCAGGAGGGACCGATGAGTGACACCCGAGAGAACGCTTCTTCCGCCCCGGCGCGGGTCCGGGGGCTGGAGCAGGTCGACCGGCTCTCCGTGCCCCTGCCGCACGGCACCGAGGTCACGACGCGCGTGGAGCGCGTGGCGTCCGGAGGCCGGCGCATCCCGCAGGGCGTGGTCGGCCGCGTGGTGCGCGCGCATGACGGCGGCTTCGACGTGCAGATCGTCGGCGTGGGCGAGGTGTGGTTCGCGCGCGACGAGCTGGTGCCCCGGCGCGCGGGACAGGTGCAGTTCGCCCAGCGGCGCGAGGCGGCCTGGGGCGCGCTGCGGCCGTGCGTGGTGCTGGAGACGCGCGTGGGCAGTCATGCGTGGGGGCTCGCGGACGAGCACTCCGACGTGGACGTGCGCGGTGTCTTCGCGTTGCCCCTGCCGTGGACGCTGGGCCTGGGGCAGCCGCCGCAGGACCTGGTGAGCGCGGACGGCAGCACCACGTACTGGGAGGTCCGCAAGACGGTGGAGCAGGCGCTGCGCGCGGATCCGAACACGCTGGAGACCCTCTTCGTCCCTGGCGCGACGCCGGTGGATGCGCTGGGCACGTGGATGCTGGAGGCGCGCGAGGCGTTCGTCTCCAAGGCCATCTTCGGCAGCTTCGGCCGCTACGCCATGAGCCAGCTCGACAAGCTCACCCGCAGCCAGCGGCTGGCGGAGCACCGCGACCTGCTCCTCGCGTGGCTGTGCGAGGAGCCCACGCCGGACCTGGACGAGGTGGCCCGGCGTCTGGCCGCCGTGTCGCCTCGCGCCGCGCCCACGCCCGAGGACGCGGTGCTCGCGGCGAAGACGTACGTCAAGCAGCTCTACCGCTCGCTCTGGGACCAGGGGCTGCTCGCGGCCAACGACTTCGCGGCGCTTACTGCGTACGCGCGCGGCGGGGGGCAGCGTCCTCCGTCCGCCCGGGAGCTGCGGCCGAAGAACGCCTACAACCTGCTGCGGCTGGTGGCACTGGCGACGGGGTGGCTGCGTGACGGAGTGCCGACCTTCGAGGCGACGGGGGCGTTGAAGGCGCGGCTGCTCGACATCAAGGGCGGGCAGGTGCCACTGGAGGACGTGCTGCGTGACGCGGAGGCGATGGCGCCGGAGCTGGAGGCCGCGCACCGCGAGAGCCGGCTGCCGGAGCATCCGGACTACGCCCGCGCGGACCGGCTGCTGCGGCGCGTGGGAGACGAAGTGGCGCGGCGCTGGGTCTTGAAGACGCCTGGACCGCTGGGCCGTGATGCGCCGGAAGCCCCGGCACTGGAAGGAGGGACGGAATGAAGGGCAGGGTGACGGAACATCAGGAACGGATGGCGGACCGCGTGCTGGACGCGGAGTCCCTTCAGCGCGAGCACCTGGTCATCTCGCTGTCCGGCGCGCATGCGTACGGCTTCCCGTCGCATGACAGCGACCTGGACCTCAAGGCCATCCACATCGCGCCCACCGCCGCGCTCCTTGGCCTCCAGCCCCGGCACGTGCCGGCGGAGCGGCTGGAGGTGCTGGAGGGCGTGGAGGTGGACTACTCATCCAACGAGCTGCAGCCCGTGCTGCTGGGCATCCTCCAGGGCAACGGCAACTACATCGAGCGCGTGCTGGGCGCCATCACCGTGCGGGCCCTGCCGGAGCTGGAGACGCTGCGGCCGCGGGTCCGGGCCGTGCTGTCGCGGCGCATCCACCGGCACTACCGCGGCTTCGCCCAGGGACAGCTGCGCGAATGGGAGAAGAGCTGCTTCCGCTCCGTGAAGAAGCTGCTGTACGTGCTGCGCACCACGCTCACCGGAACGCACGCGCTGCGCACGGGCGAGGTGGAGACGGACGTCAACGTGCTGCTGGAGCCGTATGGCTTTGGCGAGGCCCGCGCGCTGGTGGAGCGCAAGCGGAGCGGCGAGCGGATCGAGCTGACCGACGCGCTCAGCGAGCATTGGCAGCGGGAGGTGACGCGCGCCTTCGCGGTGCTGGAGGCGGCGGACGCGGCCTCGGTGTTGCCGCTGGAGCCACAACCTGCCGCCGTGGCTGCGCTCGAGGGCTGGATGCTCGACGTGCGGCGCCAGCGGTTCGGCGTCTAAACCGCTTTCCCAGGGCTCCTGGCTCCGGGGGGCGGGCCGTCTGGAAAGACGAGCATCGACCTGGAGGGGCGCGGCGGGTAACATCCGCCCCGCCATGAGCATGCAGGCTGGCGCCGGAGAAGATCCCGACCGGGGGCGGCGCATCGGAAAATACGAGATCCTCACCCGCCTCTCGATGGGAGGGATGGCGGAGCTGTTCCTCGCGTTCACCTCCGGCCCCGGCGGCTTCCGCAAGTTCGTGGCGGTGAAGCAGATCCTCCCCGACATCAAGAAGGACGACCAGTTCGTCAAGATGTTCCTCGACGAGGCGCGCATCACCGCGGCCTTCTCGCACGCGAACATCGGCCAGGTGTTCGACCTGGGCGAGGAGGACGGCGAGCTGTACCTCGCCATGGAGTTCCTGCCCGGCCAGAACCTGGAGCAGGTGGTGAAGATGGCGGAGCGGCGCAAGTACGCGCTGCCGCTGGGCTTCAGCGCGCGCGTCATCCGCGACACGTGCCTGGGCCTGCACTACGCCCACCACTTCATGGATCCGTCGGGCCGCCCCGTGGCGGTGGTGCACCGCGACGTGTCGCCGAAGAACGTCATGCTCACCTACGACGGCGTCGTGAAGGTGATCGACTTCGGCATCGCCAAGGCGCGCGGCAAGCTGGGCCGCACGCAGGTGGGCACCGTGAAGGGGACCAGCGGCTACATGTCCCCGGAGCAGGTGCGCAACAAGGACCTGGACGGCCGCAGCGACCAGTTCTCCACGGGCGTGATGTTGCACGAGCTGCTGGCCGGACAGCGCCTGTTCAACGCGCCGGGCGAGGCGGCCGTGATGATGCAGATCGTGGACGGGGACATCCCCGCGCCGCGCTCGCTCAACCCGGCCGTGCCGGAGGCCCTGGAAGCAGTGGTGCTCAAGGCGCTGTCGCGCGATGCGGCCCAGCGCTTCGGCACCTGCCGGGAGATGGCGCGCGCCATCGAGGCCACGCTGGGCGCCGAGCTGTTCGACGAAGACCAGATGACCGCCGTCATGGGCGAGCTCTTCGAGGAGAAGCGCCAGAAGACGCGCACCCTCCTGGAGCTGGCCAGCCGCGCCGAGGATGCCCGCGTCAGCGAGGCCGCCGGTGCGCTCCAGGCGGAGGAGGGCACGGACCAGGCCGCCTCCGCGGCCACCGCGCAGGTGAAGTCCCCGCACGCGGAAGCCCCGCAGCCGGACGTCGCCGCGTCCTTCAAGCCCACGCCCGTCCGCCGTGCCGCCGCCGAGCCCGCGACGCCCGCCCCGCGAGCGACCCCGCGCCCCGCCGTGGAAGCCCCCGAGGCCCGCGCCTCCCGCGTCAACACGCCGGCCGTCACGCCACGAGCACAGCGCCCCGCGGGCTCGGACGCGGCGCCCATTCCCCGGGTGATCCGTCCTCCCGCTGACGCCGTGCGGCCCTCGAGGGCGCGTCCCAGCACGCGGCCGGAACCCGCCGAAGCGCGGAATGCGGCCCAGGCCGAGTCGCCGCTGCTGGATCCGCCCAGCGACCTCCAGACGCAGCGCTTCCGCACCCGTCCGGCGCGGGGCGCCGCGCGTCCTGCCCGCCCTGAGCATGAGGAGGAGGCGGAGGTCGCCGAAGCGCCTCCCGCGGCCGCGCCTGCCCGTGAGGGCTCCGGCTGGGGCATGCGGCTGTTGCTGCTCCTCATCCTGGGCGGCGTGGGCTACCTGGCGACGCTCGAACCCGTGCGCCGCGTGTTCATGCCGGCGTACGACTCCGCGAAGCAGTGGGTGAAGGCGGAGCTGGATCCGGCCCCGCCCGTGGACCCCGCCGCGAACGGGCAGTGGCCGCCGAAGCCCTCCGGTCCTCCGCCGGGCTTCGTCCAGAAGACCGAGACCCCCGAGCCCGAGAAGGCGCCGGAGGTGGAGCCGACTCCGCCCGAGCCGGTGGTGGACGCGACGCCCGTCGACACGAAGAAGACGCCCGCGGGCAAGGGGGGCCGCAAGACGAAGCCGGCCGCCAGCGCTCCGGAGGCCACTGCCACCGCGCCCGTGGTGGCGAAGGCCGAGCCGCGCCCCGCGAAGCCCGAGCCCTCGGAGCGGCCCCCGGAGCCCGTCACCACCGTCACGCAGGCGGAGAACCCGGAGGTGCTCGACACCTCCACCGCGAAGGGCGCGGCGAAGGCGGGCCTGGGCTGGTTGACGCTCTACACGGTGCCGAAGAACGCGGCGGTGTTCGACGGCGCCACGCAGCTGGGGACGTCCCCGTTGATCAAGTTCCCCCTGCCCATCGGGACGTACCGGCTGCGCGTGGTGGACCCTCAGGACCCCGGCGGGACGAGCAAGCTGTTGTCCGCTCCCATTCGTCCGGGCGAGGTGACGAAGCTGCAGATTCGACTGGCCGACCTCCCGGCCTACGCGGACTGACGGCCGTCCTTGACGCTCCTGGACCCCCTCACTAGGGTCCGCCGCGTTTAGCCTCCGCCTTCGACGCACTGCGAGAAGGACTCGCCATCATGTATTTCCAGGACCTCATCCTCACGCTCCAGAAGCACTGGGCCGACCAGGGATGCATCGTCACCCAGTCGTACGACACGGAAGTCGGCGCGGGCACGATGGCCCCGTACACGTTCCTCCGCGCGCTCGGTCCCGAGCCCTGGAACGTCGCGTACGTGCAGCCCTCGCGGCGTCCCGCCGACGGCCGCTTCGGTGAGAACCCGAACCGCCTGTTCCAGCACCACCAGTTCCAGGTCATCCTCAAGCCCGCGCCCAAGAACGTCCAGGAGCTGTACCTGGAGTCGCTGCGGAAGATCGGGATGGATCCGCTGGAGCACGACATCCGCTTCGTGGAGGACGACTGGGAGTCGCCCACGCTGGGTGCCTGGGGCCTGGGCTGGGAGGTGTGGTGCGACGGGATGGAGGTGACGCAGTTCACCTACTTCCAGCAGTGCGGCGGCTTCGACTGCCGCCCCGTGTCCGCGGAGCTGACGTACGGGCTCGAGCGCCTGATGATGAACCTGCAGAGCGTGGAGAACGTCTACGACATCGAGTGGGTCAAGGGCGTGAAGTACCGCGAGGTCTTCCACGCGAACGAAGTGGAGATGAGCAAGTACGCCCTCCACGAGTCCGACCCGCAGATGCTCTTCTCGATGTTCGACGCGTACGAGAAGGAGTGCAAGCGGCTCATCGAGCGCCACCTGCCAATCCCCGCGTACGACTACGCGCTGAAGTGCTCGCACACGTTCAACCTGCTGGACGCGCGCGGCGCCATCTCCGTCACCGAGCGCGCCAACTTCATCAAGCGCGTGCGTGACAACGCGCGCCTGTGCGCGGAAGGGTATCTCCAGATGCGCGAGCGGCTGGGCTACCCGCTGACGAAGACGCCGTGGACCGTGGGTGAGCAGCCGCCGGTGCTGGAGGGCAAGCCCGCCAGCGACTACTGGAAGACGGTGCAGCTCAACAAGCCGGTGGAGAAGAAGGAGAAGGCGGAGGTGGCCCGTGGCGCGTGATCTGCTGCTGGAGGTCGGTGCCGAGGAGATCCCGGCGTCGTTCATCGTCCCCGCGCTGGAGGACCTGAAGCGCGTGCTCACCGAGCGCATGGCCGACGCCCGCCTGAAGCACGGCGAGGTGCGCACGTTCGGCACGCCGCGCCGGCTGGCCGTCCTGGTCCGCGACGTGGCGGACGCGGGCGAGGACATCACGAAGGAGGTGCTGGGCCCCAGCGCCAAGGCCGCCTTCGACGCGCAGGGCAAGCCCACCAAGGCCGCGGAGAAGTTCGCCGAAAGCCTCAAGCTGTCCGTGGACGCGCTCGGGCGCACCACCACGGCCAAGGGCGAGTACCTCTCCGCGCGCGTGGAGGAGAAGGGCCGTCCGGCGGAGGCCATCCTCCAGGACGCGCTGCACGCGGCGGTGCACGGCATCAGCTTCAAGAAGTCCATGCGCTGGGGTGACGTGGACACGGCCTTCGCGCGCCCGGTGCAGTGGCTGGTGGCGCTCCTGGGCGACACGGCGCTGCCGGTGGTGCTGGGCGACGTGAAGGCGGGCCGCACGACCTACGGCCACCGCTTCCTCGCGCCGGGCGCCATCACGCTGAAGGCGCCCTCGGACTACGAGGCCGCGCTGGAGAAGGCGCACGTGGTGGCGGACATCGCGAAGCGCCGCGCGGAGCTGCTGCGTAAGGTGAACGCCGCCGCCGCTTCGGCGGGTGCCCGGCTGCTGGAGGACGAGGGGCTGGTGGACCAGGTGACGAACCTGGTGGAGCTGCCGAGCCCCGTGGTGGGCAGCTTCGAGGAGCGCCACCTGGACCTGCCGCCGGAGGTGCTGGTGCAGGAGATGAAGAGCCACCAGCGCTACTTCTCGCTGACGGACGCGAAGGGGAAGCTGCTGCCGCGCTTCATCGCCGTGTCCAACACGCCGGTGCGCGACGAGCAGCTGTCCCTGCGCGGCTACCAGCGCGTGCTGGCGGCGCGGCTCGCGGACGGGCGCTTCTTCTTCGACGAGGACCGCCGCACGCCGCTGGCCGACCGCGTGGAGAAGCTGGGCCGCGTGGTGTGGCAGGGCCAGCTGGGCACGTACCTGGAGAAGGTGGAGCGCTTCCGCGCGCTGGCGGGCTGGCTGGCCCAGGCGACCGGCAGGGCAGGGGAGGCGGCCACGGTGGAGCGCGCCGCCACGCTGTCCAAGGCGGACCTCGTCACCGGCATGGTGGGTGAGTTCCCGGAACTCCAGGGCGTGATGGGCCGCGAGTACGCGAAGGCGGGCGGCGAGCCCGACGCGGTGGCGCTGGCCATCTTCGAGCACTACCTGCCCCGCGGCGCCGAGGACGCGCTGCCGTCGCAGGACGCGGGCGCGCTCATCGGCCTGGCGGACCGGCTGGACTCGCTGTGCGGCATCTTCGCCATCGGCAAGGCGCCGTCCGGCGCGGCGGATCCATTCGCGCTGCGCCGCGCGTGCCTGTCCATCATCCGCATCGTGCTGGGGCGCGGCTACCGCTTCAGCCTGTCCGCCGCGGTGGACGAGGCGCTGCGCCTCCTGGCCCCGAAGCTGGCCAACGTGAAGCGCAAGCCGGGTGAGGCGGCCCCGCGCGAGCAGGTGCTGGAGTTCTTCCGCGGCCGCCTCAAGGCGCTGTGGGGCGAGCAGCACCGCACGGACGTCGTGGAGGCCGTGCTGGCCGTGGGCTTCGACGACCTCGTCGCGGCGAAGAAGCGCCTGGAGGCCCTGAGCGTGCTCGTGGGCCACTCGGACTTCCAGCCGCTGGCGGCGGCGTTCAAGCGCGTGGTCAACATCGTGGAGAAGCAGGGCAAGGACGTGGCGGGCGGGCAGACCAACCCGCAGCGCTTCACGGACGAGCCGGAGAAGAACCTCCACACCGCCTTCACCCAGGCCCGCGACAAGGTGGGCGAGCGCGTGCGCGCGGACGATTTCGCCGGGGCGCTCAAGGAGATCACCGGCCTGAAGCCCGCCGTGGACACCTTCTTCGACAAGGTGATGGTGATGGCCGAGGACAAGGACCTGCGGGAGAACCGCATCCGGTTCCTCACGGAGATTGGCGCCCTGTTCAACCAGGTGGCGGACTTTTCCAAGATCCAGGCCGAAACCGCCGCGGCGGCCTGAGGCCCGGCCGCCCGTCCACCGCCGGCAGCGTGCCCGTTTCCCCGCCAGGGGAGCGGCGCACGCCGTCCGTGCGGGGCAGGGGGATGTTGGGAGGAGGGCGGCCGGGAATAGTGACAGCCCTATTCAGTTGCCCGGGGCAGGGCGCCGTTCCTACACTCCGCCCCCCTCTGATGCGCCTCCATTTCCTGACCCCCGCGCTGCTGCTCCTCGGGGCGTGTTCGCTCGAATCCGAACCGAACCCGCCTCCGTCCACCCGCTTCGTGTACCCCAGCGGGGTGGCGTTCTGGCGCCCTCCGGCGGCGGGGCCCTCGACGAGCAACGGCTACCTCTTCGTCGCGAACGCCAACTTCGACAACTGCTACGACTCCGGTTCGGTGGTGGCGCTCAACCTGGACACGCTGAGCGCGCAGGTGAACGGGCAGACGGTGACGGTGCCCCGCCTGGGCAGCGCGCTCCCGGCGGACGCGCTCGCCTTCGAGGACCTGGCGTCCGCGGACGAGTCGCTCGTGCAGATCCGCAGCTTCGCGGGTGAGCTGGGCATGTGGGTGAACCCGGCCAGCGGGCTGCCGCGCCTCTTCGTCCCCTCGCGCGCGGAGGGCAACAACCTCCACGCGGTGGACGTGAGCCTGGATGGCAACGGCGCGCCGGTGCTCAACTGCGTGCAGGGCGGCGTGGACTGCCGCAACGGCGCGCTGTCGCTCTCCGACAACATCCCGGAGTCCCTGCGCGTGGAGGGCCGCGCGGACCTGCCGCGTGCCCCGTCGCCCATCGGCGTGACGGTGGATGCGGCGAGCGGCACGCTGTACGTGACGCACTCGGAGGCGGCGGACTCGCCCGCCCGCTCCAGCACCAACTTCGAGAACTACCTGGCCACGGTGAAGCTGGACAACCCCACGCGCGACACGCTGGGCTTCATCCCGCTGTCGCCCGAGGGCTACGCCTACGGCGGTTCGGACTCCGTGACGGTGGGCGCCGGCTACCTCTACGTGACGGGCCGCAACTTCGTGTCGGGCGTCAGCGGCACGTTGCCCGGCACCTTCGTGCTGCGGCTGGTGGACAAGAACGTGCCCGGCACCCTCCTGGAGCCCGCGCTGCAGTCGGTCTACCGCATCCGCGAGGCGCGCGCGGTGCGCGTGGTGCCCCGCCCGGTGACGCCGGCGGAGCTGGCGGCGCGTCCGAACTTCGTGCGCGAGCGGCTCTACCTGCTGGCGCGCGGCCCGGACACGCTGCTCACCATCGACTTCGAGTACGACGCGGTGCCGGGCGCCGCGGCCGAGCAGCCCTTCTTCCGCGTGGTCTCCGCCGTGCCCCTTCCGGACGGCGTGAGCGACATGCAGCTCATCGAGCGGACGCCGGGCACGCCCGGCGCCGACACCAACATCCTCGCGGTGACGAGCACCGGCGACAGCGCGGTGTCCTTGTACGACGAGGCGGTCGGGCAGGTCGTGGCGCAGGTGCCGCTCGTCAACGACCAGAACCAGACCAGCAACCCGTCGCAGGCCTTCGGGCTGACGGTGGACAACCCGCCCGGGACGAACGCGGCGCGGCTGTTCGTGACCAACTTCGGTGACGGCCAGGTGTCCATCGTGGACATCCCCGACCTCGCGCGTCCCCAGGACGCGAGGCTGGTAGCGAAGCTGGGCACGCAGCAACAGCGCGATCCGAACCAGGGCACCAGCGTGTGCCAGGAGAACTGACCTTGAAGCGCGGCTTTCTTGCTGCCCTGTTGCTGAGCGGCGCGAGCTTCGCGCTCGCCTGCTCCGACACCACCTCCACCGCGGGCGCCGCCGGCCTGTCCGGCACGTACGACCTGGTGCTCTCCGACCAGCTCGTCTTCGTCACCTCGCAGGACCGGGATGAGCTGCGGGTGCTGGACCTGACGCGGTCGCCGCGTGAGTTCCTCCCCGCGCCCAACCCGCTGGAGCCCCTGTCCATCCCCGTCATCGCGCGGCCCGACTCGCTCATCCGCGACGTGGGCTACGACGCCAACGGCAACGACGTGTCCGGCCCGTATATCTACGCGCGCAGCTCCGGCGGCCGCGACATCTCCGTGGTGGCCGCGAACCGCGCGCGCCTCAACGAGGTGACGCGCCTGTCGACAGGCCAGCTCATCACCGCCTTCGCCGCGCACGCCCCGGTGGCGGAGGGTGCGCCCAGCGTCCTGTACTACGCGCTCCAGACGCGCCCGGAGGCCGCCGAGCAGCTGTGCAGCCCCTTCGGCGGCGGCGTGGTGATGCGCCAGGACCTGCCCGGTCCCGAGGGCTTCGACGCGGCCGCGCTGCCGCCCGCGCTGCCCGTGTTCTGCCTCAAGCCGGCGGACACCGTGCTGTCCATGGTCGCGCTGCCCTCGCGGGCCAACGTCCCGGACTCGCTGGTGGTGGCCATCCGCAATGTGTCCGGCACCAGCCGGCTGGTGCGCGTCGTGGCGGACGGAGCCTCCGTGGAGATTCCGTACAAGCGGCCGCGTCCGGCCCCCTTCACGGTGCCCACGTACACGGACCTGGTGGACATCCCGGCGCGGCTCGTCGCCACGCACCCCAGCTACAAGGTGTCGGACACGGAGACCGTGCCCGCGGGCCGCTTCGTGTACGCGGTGCTGGATGAGCTGACGTGCAACTCGTCGGACTGCGAGGGCGTCATCGCGCTCGACAACGGGCCGGATCCGCTGGCGCCCTCCACGGCGCCGGTGCTCGCCCGCGACGTCACCGGCGCGCCCATGCTGACCCTGAAGCCGTCCGCGGGCCTGCCCACGGGCCTCACGCTGCGCACGGGCCTGGAGGTCCGCGAGCTGCTGGCGGACGGCGTGGCGTATTCCACCGCGGTGCCGCTGCTGGGCATCGTGCCGTCGTCCAGCGGGGAGATCACCCTGTTCCGCGCCGACGAGCGGCGCGCGTTCAACCTGGACCGCGACCCGGACACGGGGCCGCTGGGCGCGTCCGTGTCCGCGGAGCTGCGCGACAGCAACGAGGCCGTGCGCGCGGATCAATTCCAGGCCATCACCGTGTCGCAGCCGGGCTGCCCGCAGGTCCAGGACGCGGTCAACGCCACGGCGTTCCTGTGCAGCGGGACGGTGCCCAACGGGACCTACCGCTTCGTCTTCCAGGGCGCGCTGCCGGGCCTGACCAGCCTCACGCGCGACCTGACCGTGGAGGAAGCTCCGCTCCTCATCGAGACCACCCTGGCGACGTCGCGCGGCGTGGTGCCCGGGGACAACATCGTGCTGGCGAACAACGCGGGCGCCTGCCCGGCGGCCATCCCCATCCTCCGCCTGGAGGACCAGGGCAACGGCCTCACGCGCCTCTTCCCGGACCTGTCCAATCCGGACATCGCCACCGCCGTGGAGCCCTGCGCGTCGTACCCGCTCTTCTCCGTGCGCGCCGGCCCGAAGGTGAAGCCCTACCTGCTCTACTCGGGCGCGGAGAGCAGCGGCACGTTCATCCAGCGGCTGGACGTGAACGAGCCGTACACGGTCTCCAGCTTCCTGGACTACTACGCCCACCCGAATGACTTCGACCTGGGGTTGGATCCCCCCAAGTCGCCCACCACCTACGTGCCCGCGCCGCTGACGCTGACGATGACCGCGACCATCGGCGAGCAGAGCCGGCTGGTGGCCGGGGACCGCTACGTGGTGACGCTGCTGCCGCGCTTCCGCCGCTACGTCTTCCGGGTGGACACCGGCTCGTCGAGCAACCTGGCGGTCTACACCCTGCCTGCTTCCGTGGTGGCCACGGACGTGGAGGGCTCCAGCCTGGCGTTCGTCGCGTACCCGTCAGCCGACGGCATCCTGCAGGTGGCCCTGGAGTCCATCAGCGACAACGCGGATAACCTCCAGTATCTCCGGCCCTTCCAGTAACTGGGCGCGCCCGGCCGGCTCTGCTATCGTTCCCCACGTCCAGCATTTCCCGAGCCAAGACCGATGATCGATCAGAACTCCCGTCCCGCACGCAAGGTCGGCATCGCCGAGCACCTGTGGGAGACGTACGAAGAGATGGCCCTGCAGATGGGGTCGGATCGCGACGCGCTCATCAACCAGGCGCTGTTCATGTTCGCGCGCCTCAACGGCTTCATCGACGTGAAGACGAAGGGGGAGCCCGCGGTGGCGGCGGTGCCGTCGCCCGCGCCCGCCGCCGCGCGTCCGGCCCCCGCGCCGACTCCGGCTGCCGCCGCCAAGGGCGCTCCACCGATGCTGACCCCCGCGCCGCCTCCGCGCGGAGCCGCGCGCAACGTGGAGGAGCGTCCCTCCTCCAACGGGCTGGACAATGATCCGGTGCGCCGCGAGGTCGCCGAGCGCGTCCTGGAGACGGCCGCCGAGCTGGAGCGGCTCATCAAGGGCAAGAACGAGCCGCCCCCGCCCGCCGCGGACGACATGATCGAGGACGAGGAGGAGCCCCTGCCGGAGCAGGAGGAGCCGCCGCTCGACGACATGCAGGACGAGGCTCCCGAGGAGGCCGAAGAGGAGCCCATGGAGGAGGCGGACGAGGAGGAGGGCGCCGCGCTCTACCTCGTCACCGAGTCCGGCGAGCAGGAGAAGATCGTCAAGGACCGCTACGTCATCGGCCGCGGCAAGCACTGCGACTTCGTCATCAACTCCGGCAAGGTGTCGCGCGAGCACGCCGTCATCGCCCGCGACGGCGGCGACTTCTACATCGAGGACCTTGGCTCCTCGAACGGGACCTGGTTCAACAAGCAGCGCATCAAGCGCCGCAAGGTTGAGGACGGGGACGAGTACTTCATCTGCAGCGAGAAGATCCGCCTCGTCATCCACTGAGGAACCGGATGACGCAGGGCCCCACGGTGCGATGGCCTTGTTCAGGAATTGACGGGCTTGGGGCCTCCATTGTTTGATGGGGGTCGCCTGCTCCCCATGGGAGCAGGTGCCGAATGACACCTGTTCAGCTCGCGCTGTGGACGATTCTGGGAGTGGCCCTGGTGATTGCGGTGGTGACCGACGTGCTGCGCCGGCTCATCCCGAACGCCGTGACCTATCCGCTCATCGTGCTGGGGCTCGGGGTGCGCGGCGTGTCCGAGGGATGGGGCGGGCTGGAGTCGGGGCTGGTGAGCGGGCTTCTGGCGGGCGCGGGACTCGCGCTGCTGCTGGTGCCGGGTGCGCTGCGCGGGCGCATGGGGTGGGGTGACGTCAAGCTGATGGCGGGCGTGGGCTGCGTGCTGGGCTTTCCCACGGTGCTGGCGGCGGCGGCCTTCATCTCGCTGGTGGGAGCGCTACAGGCAATCGTCACGCTGCTGTGGCAGGGGGCCGTCTGGGACACGCTGGCGGCGGTGGCCCGTCGCTGGGCGGTGCGGATGAAATGGATGCGCGAGGAAACCTCGCCCGCTCCCGTACGACACATCCCCTACGGCGTCTCCATCGCGCTCGGGACTTTCTGGGCCATGTGGTGGCAGCAACAACATCTGGGATAGCGCGCTGCTTCGTCCGGGCGCGCGCACGCACGCAAGAAGGGGATTCACACGATGTCCACTCGCTTCACGCAAGCCCTGGCGCTCGGCGCCCTCGTCACCCTGGTGGCCAGCGCCCCCGCCCTGGCCCAGGAGGGCAGCACCGTCAGCCTGGGCGTGGGTACCCAGAAGGTGCTCACCATCCCCGGTCTCAGCCGCGTCGCGCTGGGTGACCCCTCCATCGCCGAGGTGAAGACGCTCGGCACCGGCCAGCTGCTCGTCACCGGTAACCAGGAGGGCAAGACGACGCTGCTCGTCTGGAAGTCCTCCGGCCAGCGCATCAGCTACCTCGTCACCGTCCGCAAGCAGGACCCCAACGAGGTCATCTCGGAGATCAAGCGGCTCCTGGGTGAAATCGAAGGTGTGTCCGTGCGCATGGTGGGCGACCGCATCTACCTGGACGGTCAGGCCTACACCACGCAGGACGCGGACCGCATCGAGCAGGTGGTGAGCCTCTATCCGAACGTGAAGTCGTTCGTGAAGATCGCCCCCAACGCCAAGAAGCTCGTCGCGCAGAACCTGAACGCGGCCTTCCAGAAGGCGGGCCTGAAGAACGTGCAGGCCAACGTGGTGGGCGCGACCATCTTCCTGGAGGGCTCCGTGGAGAGCCAGCAGGACCTCCAGAAGGCGGAACTCATCACCAAGGCCATCGGTGAGAAGGTGGAGAACCTGCTCGTCGTCGGCATCAAGCGGATGATCCTCTCCGAGGTCCAGTTCGTCGAAATCCGCCGCAACAGCCGCGACCGCTACGGCATCAAGTACCCCACGGACATCACCGGTTCGCTGACCGCCACCGCGACCCTGAACAAGGCGCTCATCCCCTCCGGTGACGCCATCTCCAACCTCATCCTGGGCGCGACGGGTCAGTCCGACCTGAGCATCGGCTTCCAGGCCAACGACGGTTACGGCCGCCTGCTGGCGCAGCCCAAGCTGGTGTGCGCCAGCGGTGAGAAGGCGGAGTTCCTCGCCGGCGGCGAGGTCCCCATCCCCCTCATCACCAACACGCAGTTCACGGTGGAGTACAAGCCGTACGGCGTCATCCTGAACATCCGCCCCACCGCGGACCGCAACGGCAACATCCAGACCGAGGTGGAGGCCGAGGCCTCCGAAATCGACACCTCCGTGTCCGTGTCCTTCGGCGGCAACTCCTCCATCCCCGGCTTCCGCACCCGCAAGGTGAAGACGAACGTCACCGTGCGCCACGGTGAGACCATCGTGCTGTCGGGTGTGTTCAGCCACGACGAGCAGAAGGCCGTCGCGAAGCTGCCGGGCCTGGGTCACATCCCCATCGTGGGCGAGCTGTTCAAGAACCGCGCGTTCGACTCCACCAAGCGCGAGCTGGTGATCTTCGTCACCCCGCGCATCGTGAACCCGGACTCGGACAAGGTCCGCAGCATCATCGAGGACGTGAAGACCCGCTACAAGCAGGCCCGCTCCGAGGTGAACTTCAACATCTTCGACTGACGGCCTTCCTCGCCGTCGCGTCGGATCCGGGCCGGCTCCGTCCCCGCTTCAGAGGGGGAGGGCGCCGGCCCGTTCTTTTCCGGGCAGCAGGCGGGCGAGCGTCGCAGGAGTCTTTGAGGTCGTAGGAGGGCTTGGTAGCATCCCGCCTCATGTTTCTCATCACGCTGACGGAGAAGGGTGGCGGGTCGGAGCAGCGGGAGTACCCGAAGAACGAGATCACGATCGGCCGGATCGCCGGCAACGACATCGTGCTCGCCAAGGGGAACGTCTCCAAGAACCACTCCCGCATCGTCGAAAAGGACGGCCGCTTCATCATCGTGGACATGAAGTCCACGAACGGCACCTTCGTGAACGGCAAGAAGATCGCCGGGCCCATGGTGCTCAAGCCGACCGACCAGGTCTCCATCGGCGACTACATCCTCAACGTCGAGCCGCTGCCCGACGAGCCCGTGGACGAGGGCTACGACGAGGAGCAGGGCGAGGAGGCCTACGAGGAGGAAGAGGCCTACGAGGAGGAGGAGCCCTACGAGGAGGAGGAGGCGCCCGCGCCGGCCGCCGCCGCTCCCAGCCGCATGCCCGCGTCCATGGCCGCGGCCATGGCCCGCAACAAGCGCAAGGTGGACCCCCGGCTGGAGCGCTACTCGCGGCTCCAGAAGGAGATCCACGACCGTCTCATCGAGTACCTGGACCTGCGCCGCATGGACATGGACCGGCTCGGGGACGAGGAGCTCTGGCGCCGCACCGAGAAGGCCATCCGGGACATCATCGACCAGATGGAGGCGGACCAGGAGCTTCCCGGGGACGTGGACCGGGAGGAGCTGCTCACCGACGTCATCAACGAGGCGCTGGGCCTGGGGCCCCTGGAAGCGTTCCTCGCGTCGGAAGAGATCAGCGAGATCATGGTGAACCACGCCAACCAGATCTACATCGAGCGCAAGGGCAAGCTGACCCTGTCGGAGAAGACGTTCTCCTCCAACCAGGCGGTGCTCGGCGTCATCGAGCGCATCGTGGCGCCCATCGGCCGGCGCATCGACGAGTCCAGCCCGCTGGTGGACGCGCGCTTGAAGGACGGCAGCCGCGTGAACGCCATCATCCCGCCGCTGGCGCTCAAGGGCCCCTGCATCACCATCCGCAAGTTCAAGAAGGACGCGCTGAAGATCCAGGACCTCATCAAGTACAAGACCATCACCGCGCAGATGGCCGAGTTCCTGGAGATGTGCGTCACGGCCCGCCGCAACATCGTCATCTCCGGCGGCACGGGCTCCGGCAAGACGACGACGCTGAACATCATCAGCTCGTTCATCCCGGAGGGTGAGCGCATCATCACGGTGGAGGACGCGGCGGAGCTTCAGCTACCGCAGGACCACTGGGTGCAACTGGAGAGCCGCCCGCCCAACCTGGAAGGCAAGGGCGCCATCACCATCCGCGAGCTGGTGAAGAACTGCCTGCGCATGCGGCCGGACCGCATCGTCGTGGGCGAGTGCCGCTCCGGCGAGACGCTGGACATGCTCCAGGCCATGAACACCGGCCACGACGGCTCGCTCACCACGCTGCACGCGAACACGCCGCGCGACGCGATTGCCCGGCTGGAGACGATGGTGCTCATGTCCGGCATGGAGCTGCCGGTGAAGGCCATCCGCGAGCAGATCGCCAGCGCCGTGCACCTCATCGTTCAGCAGACGCGCTTCTCCGACGGGACGCGCAAGATCTGCTTCGTCACGGAGGTGTCCGGCATGGAGGTCGACATCGTGACCCTCCAGGACATCTTCTATTACAAGCAGGATGGTTTCACGGAGGACCACAAGGTGCGGGGGCGCTTCGTGGCTTCGGGCTTCGTCCCGAAGTTCTACGACGAGCTCCAGCGCAAGGGCATTCCCGTGAACATGAGCATCTTCCGCGAGGACTGACGCGCCCATGGCAACCCTGGTCGTCCGTCACCCTGACGGCACTGAGCACGAGCACGAAATCGCCGGCGAGCTGAAGATTGGCCGCCAGCAGGGCAATGACCTCGTCCTCACGGAGGGCGGCGTGTCGCGGCAGCACGCGCGCGTCTACGTGGAGGGCGGCACCGTCTACATCGAGGACGGAGGCAGCCAGAACGGCACCTTCGTCGACGGTGAGCGCATCGACGGGCCGGCGGCGCTGACGGCGGCCTCGCAGGTGCTGCTGGGCGACTACGAGCTGAAGCTCAAGGGCGCCGCCCGGAGCACCAGCGGCCGGCGCGCGGCGACGCCGCCTCCCAGCGACCCCGAGACGCTCGCGGACGCGCCCGTGAAGGGCACGCGCGCCATCCCCAGCATCCGCGCCAAGGCCACCCAGAACGGCGCCGCGAGGCCCGAGGGTGCGCTGGCGAAGCGGCCCTCGCGGCCCCTGCCCGCGGGCGGAGCGGCGGCGGCGGGCGCGGGCGCGGGTCCGGTGCTCAAGGGCATGACGGGGCCGTGGGCGGGCAAGTCCTATCCCATCGGCGGCACGGTGCTGGTGGGCCGCGCGCCCCCGGCGGCGGTCGTCCTGGATGACGACTCCGTGAGCCGCAAGCACGCGGAGGTGCAGCGCGAGGGCAACGCCGTGCGCGCGCGCGACCTGGGCAGCGCCAACGGCACCCTGCTCAACGGCGAGCTGCTGGGCGAGGAGTTCGTCGACCTGCAGCCCGGCGACGTCCTCCAGTTCGGCGTGGTGGAGATGACCTACGAGGCCTCCGACACGCCCGCGCGGCGTCCGGGGACGGGCGCGGTGCCGCCCCGCCGTGGCAGCCGCGCGGAGCCCGCCGCGGGCAGCAAGCGCAAGCTGCTGGTGATCGCCGGCGGCGTGGTGGCCCTGCTGGCGGTGGCCGCGGTGGTGAAGTCCTCCGTAGGGCCGGCGAAGGCTCCGAAGCCCGTCGCGGCCGCGCCGTTGGATCCCGCGCAGCAGGTGCAGGAGCTGCTCAGCGAGTGCCGCTCCTACGCCTCCAACGAGATGGGCGCCCCCAACTGGGAGCGCGCCGAGGCCACGTGCGAGCAGGCGCTCGACCTGGACCCCATCAACGCCGAGGCAAACACCCTCGTGCGGCGCATCAAGCTGGAGAAGGAGGCCTTCGACAACTTCGAGACCGCGAAGAAGGCCATCGAGCTCAACCGCGAGAAGGAAGCGCTGACGCTGCTGCGCAAGATTCCGAAGGAGAGCGAATACTTCCGCCGCGCCCGCTCCAAGGCGCGGGAGACGGCCCAGCAGTTCGTGGAGCGCGCGAAGGACGACTGCAAGCGCTACCTGAACAACTCGCAGTGGGGACCCGCGGTGCCGCGCTGCCAGGAGTACATGGAGGTGTGGTGCCAGAAGCAGAGCAAGGAGGACCTGGAGCCGCCCATCGGCCAGACGCTCCGCCTGGAGGGTGGCCTGCGCAAGAACGACTGGCGCCCCAAGGACGCCATGTTCGTGAAGTTCCTCATCGCCCGCACGCGCGTGGACCGCAACGCGGCGCCGTGGACCTGCCCGGTGTCGGACATCCTGGCGTCGGATGAGCTGGGCCCGGATCAGGCCAGCGAGGTGCGCGCCATGTTCAACAAGCGCTACGCGCCGAAGCTCGTCCAGGCGGCGATGATGGACTACTGGACCGGCCGCGGCAGCGAGGCGATGGCGACGCTGCAGAAGCTGCGCGCGAAGGTGGACCAGGCGGAGTACCACTCCCTGGCGGACGAGCTCATCCGCGACGTGTCCAACGTGGATCAGCTCTTCAAGACGGGCGAGAGCGCCATCACCAACGAGGACCCGGAGCGCGCGGTGGCCCCGTTCAAGGAGGCGCTGGCGACGGACAAGCGCATCATGGCGGAGCTCGCGGAGTCCCACGTTTCGTTCTACCGGAAGAACATCTTCCAGGACATGGCGAACGCGGCCTACCTGCGCGGCAAGCACTTCGCCGACCGCGAGGACCGCCGCCGCGGCTGCCGCATCTGGAAGCTGGGCTTCGACTTCTACAAGGGCAACACGGACCTGAACCGCGTGGTGGCCTTCTGCTCCACGCAGGCGCAGAACGCGCTGTCCGAGGTGGGCAGCTGCTCGGACCTGGCGACGGTGGAGGACTACGCCGTGCCGGGCGACGGCATCGCGGAGCAGGTGAAGGCGAAGAAGGCCGAGCTGAAGTGCCGCTGAGCGGCGCTCAACCGCGAGGCTTCGTGGACAGGGAGCGGGAGGCGCGCTAGGCACGGGGGATGGCCGACACCAGCCCCCCGCGCTCCGAGCGCCGCCTGGCGCTCTTCGACGCCTCTGGCTTCATCTTCCGCGCCTACCACGCCATCCCCCCGCTCACGACGAGCAAGGGGGTGCCCACCAACGCGGTGCTGGGCTTCACCCGCATGGTGCTCAAGGCCCTGCAGGAGCTGAAGCCCACGCACGTGGCGCTGGCGTTCGACAAGTCGGGCCGCGTGGAGCGTCAGAAGATCGACCCCACGTACAAGGCCAACCGCAAGGCGCCGCCGGAGGACCTGACGCCCCAGTTCCCGCTCATCCGCAAGGTGGGGGACGTGCTCAACCTGCCCTCGCTGGACGCGGAGGGCTGGGAGGCGGACGACGTCATCGGCACGCTGGCGCTCCAGGCCAAGGCGGAAGGCTTCCAGGTCCTGGTCATCACCAGCGACAAGGACTTCATGCAGATCGTCGACGAGGACATCACCCTCTTCGACCCCGCGAAGAACAAGCGCATCGGCATCGCGGACGTGCAGGAGAAGATGGGCATCCTGCCCAAGCAGGTGCGCGACTTCCTGGCCCTGGTGGGCGACGCGGTGGACAACGTCGCCAAGGTGCCCGGCGTCGGCGACAAGACGGCCGTGGAGCTGCTCCACCAGTTCGGGGACGTGGAGACGCTGCTCGCGCGCGTGGAGGAAGTGAAGAAGCCGAAGATCCGCGCGGCGCTGGAGTCCCACCGCGAGAGCCTGGTGCGCGCCAAGCAGTTGGTGACCTTCAACACGGGCCTGCCCCTGGGCGTGAAGCTGGAGGACCTGGCCCGCCGTCCTCCGGACTCCACGCGCGCGCGCGACCTGTTCACGGAGCTGGAGTTCTTCGCGCTCCTGCGCGACCTGCCGGCGGAGGAGCCCGCGGCCCGTCCGGACGTGGCGCCCCTCGCCGTCACCACCACGCTGGTCACCACCGAGGCGGAGCTGAAGGAACTGGCGGACGCGGCGAAGGCGGCCGGAGCGCTCACGCTGGTGCCCGCCTACGAAGGCATGCCGTTCGCGGCGCCGCTGGTGGGGCTGGGCGTGGCGCTGCCGGACGGCACCACGCGCTACGTGCCCTTGCGGCACCAGCAGTTGGGCGCGACGCAGGTGCCGGTGGCGGCCTTCAGCTCGGTGATGAAGGACGTCATCGCGGACGCGGCGGTGAAGAAGGGCGGCCACGACCTCAAGGCGCTCACGCTGGTGCTGGCCAACGAGGGGCTGACGCTGGCGGGCGCGCACGACGACGTGGAGCTGCTCAGCTACCTGCTCAACCCGTCACGCCGGGAGCACGCGCT